>NZ_SJFM01000009.1:0-134052 GCF_029478545.1 Vibrio sp. 1180_3 | reverse complement strand
ACTGTCATATCTGCGTTATTTGCCACATGCTCCGCTAGTAGAGTGCCGTAGTCCATACGATATACATGGTCACCAGACAGAATTAGAATGTACTTGGGTCTATGTGAACGAATTATATCAATATTTTGATAGACCGCATCCGCTGTACCAGCATACCAGTCATCGCCCGTTCGTTGTGAAGCAGGTAAAATTTCAACAAATTGTTGAGCCCTAAAGCTTCCCCAACCGCGGCTAATGTGACGGATCAACGAGTGCGACTTGTATTGTGTAGCGATACCTACGCGGTGAATACCTGAATTGAAACAGTTTGATAGTGGAAAATCGATAATACGAAACTTACCACCAAAATATACAGCAGGTTTTGCTCGAAAATCGGTGAGTTCAAATAAACGACTACCTCGACCACCTGCCAATATCAAAGCGTAAGTGTCTTTGGTCAAATTACTGATATGTCTATCATAATTCTGGGGCATAGAGACCTCCATTGGGCGATTTATATATACTTGTAGTTATAATCGGAGCAATGTATTGATTATATGCAAGTTACTATATAGGGTAATTGTTGAATTAACTGTGACTGAAGTTAGGCATTATTACTTGAATAGCCACCAGTATCGTAGCCACTTTTAGCATTACCAAAAACAGGCCAATTTATGACAAAAGAAATGAGTCCTTATTCTTGAGCTAGAAAGGTTTGGGGCAAAGACGCATTTCAAGTTGGCCTAGTGAATGTACGGAAATGGCACTGAATTACCTCCTTTAGCAACTAAACCTCTACTACGTCCTCCCCTGGTAGTGATAAAATCTCTGCATCAGAATTATCGAGAAACTCTATGTTTATCCATCATGTTAATGGCATCGACTGGCTGGTGATTACAGCTTTTGAAGAACTGAAAACCATGTTTATCAAAGAAGCCGGTGCGATCCCCTCTTACTTCTCTGCCGCCAGTGAATTGAACCCGATTGATCAAGCCAAGCGCACTTATGGATATTTACCTACACTCAGGGGCGTGATCACTGATACCGGAACATTTCAAAGCCAAGGTAACGAAGAAGATTTAAACCCACAGCTTGCCTGCCTAGTTGAGGGACATGGTCGGGTGTTTATCTATCACGATGGTTTTGTGGCTTTTGTGGATGACGAGCAAACCTTTATTACCCGAATGAACTGAAATTTATTTAGTCATTTGAAATCGGAGAATTGGCATCCTTATCCGTTCATCCGCAAGCTTTTCGTTTATTAACTGAGGGGCGAATTGAATGGAGCCAGATCCTATCTTCAATAGGAAAAGAAATGCTAAGGTTAACTGACAAGCAGTTTCCCTAGCAAAGAATTAGCTGACATATAACTAGCCACAAGAACGTCACTTCGCTTTTGAGGCGGCGTGCTGCTCCATCATGAATACGATCACTTCTTCTTTTAAACAAGATTTGCTGACATATTGGCGTTGCTTACCTAGATGAAGTATGAATCCTAAATCGGTTTGTTCAAGTTGGTCGATTTCACTCCAAGCAATGTAGCGGTCGATTTTACCGCTTTTGTAATTCACACCGTTCGCGTTAACTTGAAACACCACTTTGTTGCCACGGCTGGAGCTAATGGTTTGTCGCCATAACCACCAAGTTCGCTTACAGTAAATACTGAACGCTTCAATAACACTCAATACGATAAAAAACCAACCGACATAACCATTAGGTAACAACTCAAACTCTAATAGAACAGTGCCAAAAATAAGAAAGAGTATCCCTTTCAGATATGCTTTTGGGAACTTAGCAGGCAGACTAGTTTGATCATAACACTCGGCAAAGAAAGGCTTGTCGAGCGTATATTCTGTGGTGAAATCGAAATCTTTAGACATGTATGGTTACTTTAAGGTATCTGTGAATGAGTATTCCATGTTGCGATCTTGGAACACAAGCATTGTATCGCGTCTCGGGCCTTATCTTTAGCAATTTTGATTCTGTTTTGTAAATCAATAATACCGAAAGATGCTAGGCGCTCTGTAATGCGATCACAGACAACTCAATAATAACCCTTGGTAGGCACGATACTTGATGAGTGTAGGTTTATTTATTTCTATTAAGCACCGGTTTCAGGCAACATAGCTTTATTTCAGAGGGTCGTTGTCTGGCAATGCATTACGCATCCAAAGTGCCAGTCTGTGTTTAATGTTTGCGCCGTCGAGCTTGCTGTCAGGTAATGGCGTGATTTGTTTGGCATCGACCAAAAATAGGTAAATCGCTTTTACTTTTACTGGTTGTGGTGACTGAGGGAGGTTAAAACCTTGCAGCGTTGCCATCTTCCCACCGATCTCAAGTGCCTTCTTAACCAGTTTATCTTCATTCTTAAGCATGGATTTTTGTGACATTGATAGAAGCCTCTTCTTAGTTTCAACTAAGAATACCTTAAGTGTTTCCAATGGCGTGTTACTAAACTCTCATATTGATAAGTTTAGGCTACAACATTCAGTAAGTGCTTAAAAAGCAAACGAAACAATGCCATAGGAGCGAAAATTGAATAGTCAACTAAGTGTTAGCGCAAAAAATACGCCAACCACGAGAAAGTGGTCACAAGCTAGGGGTGAAAAATTTGAGCCAAATAGGCACTGGCTTAGTCGATTCTCTAGTAAGTACAAAACTTGGCGTAAGCGAGATAAACTGGTCAATGTAGAGATTTCAGTTACAATCCCTTTTGTCGTAGAGCTACTCGCCACAAGTTATTGCCAATGAAGAAATAAAGCATGGAAAGTACAAACCTAACCATACCACTTCCCTCATTAATTCATCGAATTGGTGGCGATAACGCTAAGAGAGCAAAACAAGTGGCTTTCGAATACGGATGTGAATTGAAAAGAGTAAGACGCTCCAGAAACTGGCAAATCAGTGGTGAAATAAACCAACTAAAGTGTGTAGTGACAAAGCTAAGCGAGATGGATCAACAAGCGATGCTGTTTTTAATCACTAAAATGAATGATAAGATCAGGACTCTGGAAGAGAAGCTGGAGCCACGTGAAGATAAACTCACAAGGCTCATACTAGAAAATCCGAACATTACGCTATCCGAGCTCATGGCATTGACCAATTGTTCTGTCACTGAAGCTCGAACAGCCCGCTTTGCTACGGAAGATTTCTAATCTATTTCGGCTTAATATTACGACCTACGCTGAGCGCAAAGAAGAAAAATAGGTAGGATACTTCTGGCGGATATAACGCTGCTCTTCCACCATATGCTTGAAACCCGGCCCGTTAGTTAATTGAACCACGACTTCATTTTGTTGAAAACGTAAGACCTTTCCGGATATTTTAATCGAACTATCACTGCGCATATGAACCGTTCCAGACATTGACAGCCCCTGATATAAGGCCGTAGCCCGTGGCATTTCAATACGGATACCTTGTTCTGATATTTCGCTGACATGAAAAAGCTCATCATCAATTTTGACGACAGGTCTAGCTCGTTTAGGATACTTTAAACGGTAATACTGCCGTTTTTGTATAAAATCTTTATCGTCCATAATCTAACCCAGTTCTTATTTCAGCTTGCCACTCTATACCCAAACCACTTTAAGTTGCAGGTAGGCGGCAAGTAAGTGAATCCCCATGAGCATAGATAAACTATGTGATTGGGGTGAGCGAACGTAGCCAACACCGCTGCAACTTCAAAGGAAGGGTATATAACCATGGCGATTTGGCAAACCAACAGTTTATCACTTATTATCGACCTGCAAAGTAAAAACATGAAGCTAAATCCTGTCGTTCAGCGACGTGTACAACACAATAATAGAGATTATTTATCCCTAAAGCTGAGAAACGAGAGATAAATCACTCTAAATCCTATATAGTGCGCGGCTAAAATGAAGAAATGTAGGCTGTCTGCTTAAGGAACTCGTAAAATGTCATTTTCATCTCAAGGTTTTGCACCTGAACTTGTTAAAGCTCTTGCTGATTGTGGATATGAAAAACTCACACCAATTCAAGAACAAGCCATTCCAATGGCTCGTAAAGGGCATGATATTTTTGCCACTGCGCAAACTGGTACGGGTAAAACAGCCGCGTTTTCACTCCCTGTTATTCAACACCTATTAGACAGCGGTAAATCCCCATCCCGCTGCACTGCACGTGCACTTATTTTAGCTCCGACTCGTGAGTTAGTGGCACAAATCGCCCAAAACATTAAAGACTACGTGAAATATACGTCGTTAAGCGTTGCAGCGGTTTATGGCGGTAATAAGATGTCATCACAAGTTCGTCAACTTGATTTAGGTGTCGATATTTTAGTGGCAACACCAGGACGTTTAGAAGAACACCTTAGTGAAGGCAATGTTTCTCTCTCTCAACTTGAATTTCTAGTGTTTGATGAAGCCGACCGTATTTTGGATATGGGTTTCATTACCCCTGTTCGTAAAATTATGTTGGAAGTTGAAACATCGCCTCAAATTATGATGTTTTCCGCTACCACCTCAACACAGTTAAACCAGCTTGCTGGCGATATTTTACGCAAACCGAAACGCATTAGTGTTGATCGTGCAAACACAACTGCGAGCACTGTGGCCCACGTCGTTTATCCGGTTGATCAAGAACGTAAAACCGAGCTTCTTTCTGAACTAATTGGCCGTAAAAACTGGCGACAAGTGCTGGTGTTTGTGAACTACAAAGAAACAGCTAATGAAGTGGTTAAAGAGCTGAAACTCGATGGCATTAAAGCCGTACTATGCCATGGTGATAAAGCACAAAGTGCTCGTCGCCGCGCATTAGATGAATTCAAAGAAGGTAAAGCACGGGTGATGGTTGCCACCGATGTAGCTGCACGTGGTTTAGATATCGAAGACCTTCCACATGTTATTAACTATGATATGCCTTTCCTTGCTGAAGATTATGTGCACCGCATTGGACGTACCGGCCGTGCAGGAAAACAAGGACATGCCGTTTCTTTTGTTAGCCGTGAAGAAGAATTAACTGTTGTTCAGGTAGAAAGCTTGATTCAGCAGCGTATTCGCCGAGTAGAGCAGCCAGGTTACGAACCGAAAAAGCGTGATGCGTATATTGAAAAACTCAATACTAAAGATGCATTTAAAAATCGCCAAGGTCGCCGTAATAATCCTAACGAAGACAAACCCGACCAAGCCTCTGCCGAGCGTCGTTTATCAATGATGAACCGCTTAAAAAGTCGTCGTAAGTAAATAAATTGCGTTCGAACAATAATACGAGAGCTGCGCATTGCGCAGCTTTTTTGTTGTATCGGTATTCAATATTGACTCACCGCACACCGTCAAACGTTATGTCCCATAGTGATAACTATTTTTAATGGTGTATGCTAACGCTTTAGTTTTCCAAACGGATTTTTTGATGAACAGTACGTTACTCTTAGCATTTATTCCTACGTTCTTTTTTGTTTCCATCACACCCGGTATGTGCATGACCTTAGCGCTCACTTTGGGAATGAGTATTGGCTACCGACGAACATTATGGATGATGATTGGAGAACTGGTTGGTGTTGCCGTGGTTTCGGTCGCAGCAGTACTAGGAATCGCTTCTATCATGCTAAGCTTTCCATGGCTGTTCACGTTATTCAAAACGGTTGGCGCACTCTACCTCGGTTATCTCGGCGTTCAAATGTGGCGTTCAAAGGGAAAGCTTGCACTCAGCAATGAACAGCAACCCACGAAGGTGGGCAAAGACTGGGATCTCATCGTGCAAGGGTTTGTAACCGCGATTGCAAACCCTAAAGGCTGGGCGTTTATGATATCGCTACTGCCACCTTTTATTGATAGCGATGCCCCACTCACCCCACAGCTACTTTTGCTGGTTTCCATTATTTTACTTTCAGAATTTATCTGCATGACCCTTTACGCGACGGGTGGTCGAAGTTTAAAACGTGTTCTGGGACATTCTGAAAACGTACGCTTACTGAATCGCGTCTCTGGGACATTAATGATTAGCGTTGGGATTTGGTTGTTAGTGAGTTGAACGCTTAAGATAAAAAGCTCTGACAAACATGTCAGAGCTTAAGTATTTCAATCAGTTTAGAAAGTTGTCATTCAATGCCTTGATCAATACTATCTCTCGATTGAGATTGATTTTCTCGACAGACGAAGCTTTCTCAATCAGTTTGATGCGAGTATCTAATGCCTCTTTCGTCATCTCTTTACTATCAAACTTCAATGCTTTGACATTAATCGACGCAATATTACTGTAACGACCATCATCACTACTCGGTACATCAATTTGACCACTGTTAATCAGGTTTTTTACGACTTCTCTCTCTGCGTCATAACCATGCAGGCCCACTAATTTCCAACGTTGCATTAGCTTGCCTTCATATTGGCCTTTTTTCTCTTCGGTTAAATAACGAATGGCTAAGTTTCTTATGGTGCCTTCACCTTCACCATACTCAGCTTCTGTATCAAAAATCACAGGGAACGTTCTACCTTCAAGACTGCCACCTTTCTGAGTTAAATGCCCCATTCGATAGCTGTTCATCCCGAGACGAATTTCACTATTATCTTGAATCCGTTGACCATCCGCAAAACTTAAGTCCTTAATACGCTGGCCTTCTGGCTGACTTAAATCAATGGTATAAGTCACCCCAGCAAAAAAATCATTAGTTGAGTACTTAGAAGCACGTCTTTTAGGATTAAAACTGTAAGTTACGTCGCCGTCCTGCACAGAATTAAAATAGCCAGCAGACCACTCCATATAAGCTTTAAGTTCCTTACCTGTCATCTGATAAACTGTGATTTCACCACCAGCATATTGATAGTTATACGCAATATCTTTAGCTTTGATCGGACCGACATCAAGTTCTGCATTATCGTTGTCAATTTGCAGAGCAATCACATTAGCTTTGGGGGCATAGAAAAAACTGGCTTCTTGAAATAACGCACTAATCCCCGTGTCTTGAATATGCACTTGAGGGATACCACGAATTTCATTCTCTGGTACTAGGTCGATTCCGTTAAGCTGAGCAATTTCACGATTGGCGTTTTGTCGTAAACGGTCATGGTATGGCGCGTAAAGCTGCTCCATTTTAGTATCTGAATCAACGCCGCTAATGGAATAAGTGAAACTGTCTTTGTTGATAAGGGTATATTTCCCTCCACGCTCTTCAAACTGAAAGTCAATACGAGATAAAGCACGTCCGTATTTATCTGGCTCAGTTATAATCACACCATTGACTACCGCTTTATCAATTTTAGTATGCATATGGCCAGCGACGATAGCATCAATTTCTGGGTTTGCATTGGCAATGTCTGACACACCAGTATCTTGAATGTCATTTTCGTTGTCTAGGCCCATATGTGCGACTAACACAATAGCATCAACGTTATTTTTGATCCGTTGGACAATTTTTTTAACTTCTAACGTTGGGTTGGTAAAAGTCATTCCTTCCAACCGATTTGTTCCTTCCGCAAAGACTTGCGTCATTGGCGTATCCATCCCGATAACACCTATTTTGATATTATCTTTTTCAATGACGGTATACGCAGGAAGAAACGGATTTCCATCGGGTCTTTGAATGTTTCCAGCCAACGCCTTTCCTTCAAACTGTGTAAGTGAACGGTTAAGCACAGCTAAGCCAAAGTCAAATTCGTGGTTTCCCAAAACCCACACATCGTATTGCATTTCATTGAACCCTAACATCATCGGGTCAACCGCTTCATGTTTAAATGTTTCAACGAAGTTACCCTGAATCGTATCGCCAGCATCCACTAAAATAACATGCGTATCCTGTTCTCTTATCTGTTTTACTTTGGTGGCAATTTGGCTCAAGCTGCCATGCATGTTCGACTTATCAGCAGCATAATCCCAAGGCATAAAATGCCCATGGATATCTGACGTACCAAGAACAGTAACATTATGAATGTCGCCATCGGCAGCAAAAGAAGGAATGGCTAAAGAGGCCAGTATTGCACTAGTAACAATTTTAAGTTTCATAGACTACTCATATACTTATGAAAAAACTATTTATGAAAAAAGACATATTAAAACGCGGTAATAATAGCGACTTGATACTTTTATTTTGTGATTAATTATCAACTTTCATAGCAACACAATGAATTCCTCACGGTTTAATGTGACAAAGCTCACCATAAAGATGAATAAATCACCTGAAAAATTTATTTTAAGCTAAATCATAACCTTACTTTTTTAATGAGAATTTTGTGTGAAATTTAATCAAAGGTTGAGTTGACGGCCTGTGCGAACAGATCTATTTTTTCTATTGGTCATTACAACACTGGAGGTTATAGAAATGAAACGTGCGAGCTCAACCTATCGGCTACAGTTAATCAAAGAAGTCGCAACGCGGCATCAACGACAACTTTCTAATGATCCTATGGCGAACTACATTCAACAGTTGCTCGATAGTAAACCTGAGCTAGAACACCCCGACATTAATAGACGCTTCAATGGTAATCATTTTGATGAACGAGTTGGTGGTTGGGTGAGCGATCATTGGGGATTAAAGTAACCCCTTAGAATAGATCCTGCTGTGGGCTAATGGCCTGCCCTGCACTTTTTGCTTCTTGCGTTTTGTGTTGCATTTTCCGCTTATAACGTTGTCGGCAAAGCTTTATCACATGTAACTGCTGAGCAGGCGTCATCGAAAGCCAATTAAAACGCTCTTCTCTTTTTCTCATGCATCCGTGGCAGTAGCCTTTATTGTCTACAGTGCAAACACCGATACAGGGGCTTGGTACATTAAAAAATTCAAGTTGCTCCATATTTAGCTCAGCAGTCTGATGTATTTCTAATAGTGTTATATACTTATTTCTGTGTCATTTAGCGGTTACAAGACACAACGAATATAAAACAATAACCTTATACTGACAAAAACGCCGTTCGATTTAATATACTTACCACGTTTTCAACATTCTGGAGTCGAATAATATGAAGCTTAGTTCAAAAAAGTTACTTGCTGCAATTTCTCTACCTGTACTCATGACTGCCTGTGCAAGTAGTGGTGATAACGTGAAACAAATCACGGCTCAAGATCTACAGCACCACAACTGGCAACTTGTCCAAATTGATGGTAAAGAAGTTACCAATGCCGATAAACAAAAGGCACCACGTCTTGAAATCGGTGAAAAAATGATGGCAAGTGGTAATGCGGGGTGTAATAACTTCTTTGGCCAAGCTGAGTTGAAAGACAACCAGTTCCGCATCGAAAAAATGGGCATGACTATGATGATGTGTGTTGGCGATGTGATGGACACAGAGCAGGCATTCTCTCAAACGCTTTCTGATTGGAGCGACATCACTGTCACCAAAGACGGGCTAACATTGAAGAATGATGTACACAATCTGACATTTACCCTACGTGACTGGGTAAACTAGTTTACGCGGATGTACTCCTTTTAAAAATGGCAGCGTTAATCGCTGCCATTTTTCTATCTGTTGCTCTCTATTTCAATGATGCTCGAGAGCATCCTGATTACGAGAAAACTAGCGCTTTTAAACTTGCTTGTGGATCGATATCTTCAAACTCAGGTGGGTTTTCTAAACGCTGTTGAAAAGTAAGCGAAGGAGCTTCTACCTTCATACCTTCAATAAGAAAATCACACGTTACCGATGGCGAATTAACGCACGCTAGTACTTCACCTCCTTGAGCAAGTAGATCTGGAAGGCGACGTAAAATCTTTTGATAATCTTTGGTTAATGCAAAACTACCTTTTTGGAATGATGGCGGATCGATCACAATCAAATCATAAGGACCTGATTTTTTAATTTTCCCCCATGACTTGAAAATATCATGTCCAAAAAACTTCACTTGGCTAAGGTTATGGCCATTTAATATGTGGTTTTCTCGACCTTTCGATAGCGAGGCTTTTGCCATATCGACATTTACTACGCTATCAGCACCACCTTGCATTGCCGCAACAGAAAAGCCACAAGTGTAAGCAAATAAATTCAAAACGTTTTTATGCTTTGCATTAGCTTGTACCCATTCACGGCCACAGCGCATATCCAAAAATAAGCCAAAACTTTGGTTACGGCCAATACTTAACTGATATTTCAAGCCATTTTCAATCACAACAGGAAAGGCATCTAATTCTCCCCATAACACCTCAGAAGGAGCACCTTCAGCATAACGGTGTTGCAGTAAAATACAGCGCCCCTGCTTTTGCTGCCATAGCGGACTGTTTGTCAGGCAAACCAGCCCTTGCTTTAGATCAACTAAAAAAGCATCGTCCACCGCTTTAAATAGATTGACGACCAATTGACCTTGGAGCCAATCGCACGTTAGCTGCTCTAAACCTGAAAACCTGCGACCACGACCATGGAATAAGCGCCGAATTTCATCTGGGCTTTGTGCGAGTTGCTGTTCAATGTGTTCAAAAAAAAGGGCAAGTGCTGAGCATTGCATGTTGTGTTCTGTCATTTTTTTACTTTCGGCCAAGCTAAATTCCAAGGAGCTAACCAAGATTCAATACCTTGGCAAACTATCGTTGAGTTCCACTGATGACCCATATCATCTTGATTACGTGGATCACATATAAATTGATACTGATGATTAAGATACGAGAACCTTAAAGCAAAGGCGTGTAAATATCCTCGGTCAGCTACATTACTACCATTATAAATGGGGTCCCCCACAATAGCTGAACCAATCGATTTTAATGCAACCCTTATCTGATGAGTTTTACCAGTCAATGGCTTACATAAAAAGAGACGCTCACCTGGTTCTGCTGTCAGTGAGAAAAATTGTGTGATAGCAGGGTTATTATAAGTATTCATCAGTTTCCAAGCAGAACGTCTTGAACGCTCCATATCACCACTGATTAAACCCTGTTTTTTCTTAGGCTTGTTGCTACCCAGTGCTAGATAGTATTTTTCCACTTCTCGGTCAGCAAACGCTTGCGACAAAATACTCGCCGCTTGCTGTGTACGTGCGAGCAATAAAATACCTGACGTCATTTTGTCCAGACGATGAACAAGATAAAGCTGTTGATCACCGGAAACTTTACCAACTTCCTGCAATAGCATGGTCTCGCCATCATCTTTATGAACAGAAACATTTGGGTATTTATTGATGATCAGAAAATCGGAATGTGTATAAAGAATATCGAACATACAGCCTCTCATGATAAGGCTGGGATTATACCTTTAAAAAACAATAATCGGCAGGATAGAGTGAGCTTTATTGATAAAACAAAAGCGGTGAATACACCGCTTTTGTTTAAGTATTAAACTTAAAGAATCGAGTAGAGGAATACCGCCATGATCGCCACAGGGCAAACGATTCGTACATACCAAGGCCAGATCTTCCAAAATAAACCTTGTTCGATCTCTGGATTGCCTTGTTTAAGCTCTTCAAGAACTTTATTACGCTGCCAGATCCAACCCACTACAATTGCCCACACCACACCCAACAATGGCTGCATATAGACTGTTGATACATCGGCAATCAGGCCAAATAGTGCACCAAAATTAAGTGAAATAACGATGCTAAGTATTAGAATGGCACCACCAATCAACCATGTTGCTTTACTACGATCCATTTTCAGTTCGTCTTGAGCACAAGAAACAGGTACTTCTAATAATGAAATGGAAGAGGTTAATGCAGCGATAACCATCAGGATAAAGAAGCCAACGCCAATAATCATCCCGCCTGAGCCCATAGTGTCAAACATTGCTGGTAATACCGCAAAGACAAGGTCACCAGAGCTCAATAGATTGCCTGCACTATCAAAGATTTCAACCCCGTGATTTTTTGCAACATACATCGCAGGAAGAATCAAAAGACCTGCAGCGAAGGCGACACCTGTATCAATCGCAGCCACTTGAGCTGCTGTCTTCGGTAAATTGACATCTTTTTTGATGTATGAACCGTAAACCATCATCGAACCCACACCGAGTGACAATGAGAAGAAAGCTTGCCCCATTGCATCCACTAAAAGACCCGCGTTGATGTGTGATACATCAGGCACAAGGTACATTTTCAAGCCTTCCATTGAACCATCTTGAGTGAAAATATACGCAATCATCACAGCAAACAGCACAAATAGAACAGGCATCAGACGGGTTGACCATTTCTCAATACCGTCGGCTACGCCTTTTTGCACCACATAAATCGTCAGCAATGAAAAGAGCGAGGCTAGAACAACATTACGAGCACCACTAAAATTCACTAACCAATCAGCTGCTGATTGTAATCCTACCATTTCTAAAATCGGTGCGGCAGCAAAGCCCATCAACCAACCCGCAAGAATAGAATAAAAGCTAAGAATCATTGAAGCCGCAACCATCGCTATCGCACCGAATAGAGCCGCCGCTTTCTTATTTTTTGTCCAAATTGATTTCAAAGAAGCAATAGGGTTTGACTGACCATGACGACCAATCGTTAACTCTGCGACCAACATTGGATAAGCGATCAAAAACACCATGGCCAAATAGATGACTAAAAATGCCGCACCGCCATTACTAGCCGCTTTGGTTGGGAAGCCCCATACGTTACCTAAACCAACAGCCGAACCAGCTGCCGCCATGATAAAACCAATTCTCGAAGAGAAATGACCTCTTGAACTACTTGCCATAAGATATTTACCAAAATTGTGTTTGCCAAGCGATGCTAAAATTGAGTGTAAACTTTTAGTTACACTTATAAGGATATTAAGTCGCACCAAGATGATGGCAAGTAAATCAGTTTAAGATTAGAATTGGAAGCCCGAACAGCATAAATTATGGGTTTCACCATCATTTCGCAGCTTAATCGTTGCTTTTTTGTGCTCAGCTCTTATTTTTTAAACTGCTGTTATCAAATTGGTAACACCATTCATCTGTCACTGTTTTCATATTATTTACAGCAATAAACTTTCTTACTTCGTCCTTTCCCTTTACTATCTTTACTTACTCTAGCGACAAGATTGACTGCATGGATAAGGTTTACCACATTCTTACATTAGCTGGCATTGCAATATATTGGTTGCTGGTTGCCGCTGTTACATTACGCGTTGTATTGAAACGTAGAGCCGTAAGCGTTTCGCTTGCATGGCTGATGGTTATTTATATCATTCCTATTGTTGGGGTGATTTTCTATTTTCTGATTGGCGAGCTCAATTTAGGTCGAAAACGAGCCGAACGAGCAAAAGAAATGTTCACGCCTTATGAAGGCTGGTTTAGGCAACTTAACGACTGCCAAGCTCATGCTCCAGAAGGTATGGGCGCTCATATCTACAAGATTGACGAACTTTGCAATCACCGAATGGGAATACCAGCACTAAGTGGCAACACACTTTCGCTTCAAACCTCTCCCAATGAAATCTTGCATTCTATTATCGACGACATAGAAGCTGCAAAAATCAGTATTCAAATGGTTTTTTACATCTGGCATCCAGGTGGATTGGCTGATTCTGTTGCTTCAGCACTTATCCAAGCAGCCAAGCGCGGTGTACAGGTTAAACTGTTACTTGATTCAGCAGGCAGTCCGCGATTTTTCAGAAGCCATTGGCACCAAATGATGAAAGATGCTGGCATTGAAGTCGTTCAAGCACTAGAAGTCAGCCCTTTACGGATTTTTTTACGCCGCCTCGATTTAAGGCAGCATCGAAAAATCATTATCATTGATGATAAAGTCGCTTACACCGGGTCGATGAACCTCGTTGACCCAGCTTACTTCAAGCAAAATTCTGGCGTTGGTCAGTGGGTGGATATCATGGTCCGCGTAACTGGCCCTGCTGTTAATGTGCTGTCTGCCATCCATTGCTGGGACTGGGAAGTGGAAACGGGGACTCGCATGCTACCCAACACTCCGGAATGCCAAATAACCCCAGATCAACCACAGCACCCTGTTCAGGTTGTTCCATCAGGTCCAGGTATGCCTGAAAACTTGATATTACAAGTGCTGACACTGGCCATTAACCAAGCCAATAAGTCAGTAAGAATAACCACCCCTTACTTTGTGCCAAGTGCGGATTTACTGGCCACACTAAAAATGACGGCGCAACGTGGTATTAATGTTGAACTGATCATTCCCCATAAAAATGACTCTACGATGGTGCAGTGGGCTTCACGTGCCTTTTATGGAGAATTGCTTGAAGCTGGTGTGAAAATCTATGAATTTTACGGTGGCTTATTACATACAAAATCGGTAGTGATCGATGAGCAGTTCTGTTTAGTCGGCACCGTCAATATTGATATGCGCAGCTTATGGCTAAACTTTGAGGTCACTCTCGCCGTTGATGATCAATCATTTACTAAAGAAATGCATTGGTTACAGCAACATTACATTGAGCAATCTCATGCTGTTGACTACAGCGAATGGGAACAACGCCCGCTTCATCATCGTTTCTTTGAACGTTTGTTCTATTTATTCAATCCTCTACTATAAGTTTTTATCATTTCGGGGTTGCCAACCAAGGCAGCTCCATGTTTTAAATAGACGATTATCTTTCCAGACAAGGATTTCTGATGTCAGAAGGCAAAAAGACTCAACTCGTGACAGCGGGGCGTGACAAAAAGTGGACAAATGGGGTAGTCAATCCGCCAATTCAACGTGCATCGACAGTGGTTTTTGATAGCGTTGCTGAAAAAAACCATGCGACGATAAACCGTGCAAATAAAACCTTATTCTATGGGCGTCGTGGCACACATACTCACTTTGCTTTTCAAGAGGCGATGGTCGAAATTGAAGGCGGCGCAGGCTGTGCACTTTTCCCGTGTGGAGCTGCGGCAATCGCCAATGCCATTCTTTCCTTTGTTGCAACTGGCGACCATATATTGATGGTCGATACCTGTTATGAACCGACCCGTGATTTTTGCGAAAAAATCATGAAGAAAATGGGTATAGAAACCACCTACTACCCTCCAACGATTGGCGAAGGTATCCGCGAGTTAATTCAACCGAATACTAAGGTACTCTTTACTGAATCACCAGGTTCAATCACCATGGAAGTGCAAGATATCCCAACCCTTTCACGCATTGCTCATGAACAAGATATTGTCGTGATGCTAGATAATACTTGGGCAGCAGGCGTTAACTTCTCACCTTTTGAATATGGGGTTGATATCTCGATCCAAGCGGCAACCAAATACATAGTTGGTCACTCAGATGTGATGCTAGGCACCGCCATCGCCAATGAAAAACATTGGGATCAACTACGAGAACAGAGCTACTTAATGGGACAATGTATCTCACCTGATGATGCTTACTTAGGTTTACGTGGTTTAAGAACCCTTGATGTTCGCTTACGCCAACATGAAAAAAACAGCTTGGAAGTCGCGAAATGGCTTGCTGATCGCCCAGAAGTCGACCATGTTCGCCACCCAGCGCTGGAGTCCTGTCCTGGTCATGAGTTTTATAAACGTGATTTCACTGGCGGAAATGGCCTGTTCTCCTTTGTGTTGAAAACGAGCAATCCGCGAGCAACCACAGCCTTACTCGATGGCATGAAGCATTTCAGTATGGGTTATTCGTGGGGAGGCTTTGAAAGCTTAATTCTTGCTAATGAACCAAAGAGTTTTGACTCGTTGAGAACCGTAGCCAATCCGCATTTTTCAGGAACCTTGATTCGCCTACATATCGGTTTGGAAGATGTTGAAGACCTCATTGCTGATTTAGACGCGGGGTTAGAGCGCTATACTCAACAACTCAATCAGTAATCATTGAAATAACACAGCAATACAAAAAGGCCGCCCCATGAAACGAGCGGCTTTTTTTATTGAATATCGCTACAATTGCTTTAATTGTTGCTCTTCTAGCATTAGTCTTGCGTAGCGCGGCGCTGTCCAAAGCGTTGGCAGCAATATCAAGGAAACGGGCACCGCAGTGATAACAATAAACGACTGTAATGCAGAAACACCACCTTCCCCTAAAGAAATCAATGCAATCGCAATCGCTCCCATCATGATGCCCCAAAACGCACGTAAATAGGGGTGCGGGTCATTATTTCCACTCATGACCACACTCATGGTATAAGTCATCGAGTCACCAGTGGTCACGATGAAAGTAGTGGTCAGTACCAAAAATAATAAAGAGATCACCACAGGAAATGGAAGCTGCTGAGTAATGGCAAGCAATGCTCCAGGTAAATTAAATCCTTCAAAGCCTGCGCTCACACTACCGGGTTGTGCAATTTCAAAATCTAGACCAGAACCACCGAAGTTAGTTAAGTTCGCTGTGGACAGTCTTCAAGATGGTCGTTGACCATACCAACTGCCTGCATGAATGCGTAGCAAATTGTTTCTCCAACAAATTTGAAACCACGTTTTTTCAAAAATTGGCTCATTGCTTTTGAAATTTCAGTTGCAGCAGGCACCTCCCCCATCGAATGCCAATGATTGACAATGGGAAGTCCATCGACAAACTGCCATAACGCGTTAGATAATGAGCCATATTCTTGCTGAAGCGCTATTGCTGCTCGCGCATTAGAATATACAGAGGCAATCTTTCCTTTGTGTTTCACCACATCAAAATGCTCAATAATGTATGGCACTCGTGCCTCATCATATTGCGCTAGAACTTGAAGATCATACCCTTCAAACGCGACACGATATCCTTCACGTTTTTTTAAGATGGTGATCCAACTTAGGCCAGCTTGCGCACCTTCCAAGGTGATGAACTCAAACAAAACCGTATCGTCATAAACCGGAACTCCCCACTCTTGGTCGTGATATTCACGTTCAAGTGGATGATTCATTGCCCATGCACAAGTAGTATCGTGATCGCTCATCGCTAATCCTTAAAAGTTATGCTTTTCAAAAGTAGTGCCCCTGTTCATCAGAGGCACTGTGACTTGAAATAATCAACTAGCTATTTAGGTACTGCTACCTTATGAAATAGTCGGTATAACACAGGAACTACTATCAATGTCAGTACCGTAGCAAAACCCAAACCAAACATAATAGTTACCGCCATCGGCTTGAAGAATATATCTGGCAGTAGTGGCAGCATACCTAAAATCGTGGTAATTGCCGCCATACAAACCGGACGAACACGACTTAGTGAAGCATCAACAACCGCCAGGTAAGGATCTTTCCCCGAATGCATTTCAATCTCAATTTGATCCAATAAAACAATACCGTTTTTCAGCAACATGCCTGACAAGCTCAAGAAACCAAGCAATGCCATGAAGCCAAATGGTGTATTAAGAGCTAATAGTCCAGTGGTAACCCCTATCAACGCAAGTGGTACCGTTAACCAAACAATCAGTGGCTCTTTAACGGAGTTAAACAAGAACACCGTAATTAAGAACATAAACAAATAACCCAGTGGCATTGTTTTAAATAGTGATTCTTGAGCATCGTGTGAGGACTCATACTCTCCTCCCCATTCAAGTGAATACCCAGCTGGTAATTTGATCGCTTCAATTTGAGGCTGTAAACGCTTTTGTAATGTTGATGCCGTCTCTTCACCGAGAAGATCAGGGTCAGCCATTACGGTTAGCATACGCTTGCGGTTTTTACGTACGATGAGAGGATCTTCCCAACGCATTTCATAGCCTAACGTTACTTGCTGTAAAGGAATATAGTCGCCAATAACAGGGCTCCATAGTTTCATCCCTTCAATGTTACGAATATCAACCCGTTCATCATCTGGTAGGCGAGCTACAATCGGCATCAAGGTTGTACCATCTCGATACACGCCAATCGTTTTACCGGAGAATGACATAGCAAGAAACTCATCAACGTCGGACTTTGTCACGCCGTAACGTCTAGCTTGACTCTCATTGAATTGTGGTTCAATAACTTTGGTGCGCTCTCGCCAATCGTGACGAACATTATAAGCTCCCTTGTCAGCGTGCATAATATCCATCACTTGTGTGGCAATTGACCGCAATACGGTTGGGTCAGATCCAACAATTCGAGCTTCAATTTTTGCACCGCCACCAGGACCCAATTCAATTTGCTTTAACTTGTAGTTAATTTCTGGGAAATTTTGGTCAACGTATTGTCTAAAACGCTCCATTAACGGGGCAAGAGCTTCATAACTTGCAACACGTGTTGTAATTTCACCATAGGCGGCATAGCTCTTTTCTGGAGCATAAGTCAACATAAAGCGCTGTAAACCTTTACCCGCCGTTGTAGTGATATGTTCAACATCATCTTGCTCAGACAACCAACGTTCCAATACTTTTAATTTGGTATTAGTTGCTCGTATATCTGTACCTTCTGGCATCCAAACATCAACCAAAAACATCGGCGTCGTTGATGATGGAAAGAAAGCTTGCTTTACATGGGTGAAACCATAAACACTGGCGACAAGAGCAAGAACTAAGATACCCATCGTCATCCACGCTCGTTTCATACAAAATTCTAAGAAGTTTTTGTAGATAACGAAAACCATACCGTTGTATGGATCACTGTCTTCTGAACCTTCTGCAAATTTTTGGCCTTTAAAGAAGAGATCAGCAAAAAATGGCGTCAGCGAGATAGCGGTGAACCAACTGAGCATCAGTGAAATAAGTAGTACCGTAAACAAGGTGCCACAGTACTCACCCGTTGCATCTTCGGATAAACCTATCGGCGCAAAAGCCGTTACCGCAATCACCGTTGCCCCTAATAGCGGCCATTTGGTTTGAGTAACGATATCAGTAGCCGCTTGCATTCGGGTACGTCCTTTTTGCGTCCCTATTAATATGCCCTCGACTACCACAATCGCGTTATCCACTAACATCCCTAGCGCTATGACTAATGCTCCGAGAGAAATTCGTTGTAGATCAATTCTGAAATACTGCATGAAAATGAACGTGCCAAACACCGTCAGCAACAAAATCAAACCGATTAATAGGCCTGAGCGCAGCCCCATGAAAAACAGTAGAACAATAATCACAATAGCAACGGCTTGGCCTAAACTCACCACAAAACCGCTAACGGATTTATCTACTTCTTTGGGTTGACTATAAATTTCCGAAATATCGATGCCAACTGGCTGCTGGTATTTTAGTTCCGCAAGTCGACGGTCGAATCGCTTGCCAACTTCAACCACGTTGACACCTTGAGAAAATGAAACGCCAACATTCAAGGCTAATTGACCATTAAAATTGATGATGTTACTTGGAACTTCAACATAACCACGTTTCACTTCAGCCACATCGCGTAAGTAAATCAGCCCTTTTGTACCGCTTTCGGTAAGTATTAAGTCTCCTAATTTATCAACATCATTAAACTCACCCGTCGGTTGGATACGAATGTACTCCTCACCAATGCGAATAGCACCAGCATCAGAGACCGCATTCTGTGTCGAAAGCAGGTTGAACACCGTTTGTGGAGAAAGCCCTAGCGAACTGATGCGCTTCATCGATATTTCAATAAACACTTTTTCTTGCTGCTGACCAGACACAGAAACCTTACTGATACCATCAACCAGTTCCAGTTCACGTCGCAAGTAATCCACATAATCGAGCAATTCTTTGTAGCTATATCCGTCACCAGTAATGGCGAGCAAGATACCGTATACATCACCGAAATCATCAATCACTTGCGGGTCATTAACACCAGGAGGTAATTGACCTTTAAGATCATTCACTTTACGGCGCAACTCATCCCATATTTGTGGAAGATCATCAGGACCATAGTTATTTTTCATGGTGACCGTGATTTGTGACAATCCACGACTTGAAATCGAGTTAACTTCGTCAACATAAGTTAATTGTTGAATCGCTTTCTCTATCGGATACGTTACTTCTTCTTCCACTTGTTGCGGCGTTGCACCAGGATAAGCTGTCACCACCATGGCATCTTTGATAGTGAAAGCAGGGTCTTCTAAGCGCCCTAATCCAAAGAATGCAGATACACCGCCAATCAGGAATATAAGCGACAGCATCCAACTGATGACACGGTTTCTGATAAAGTATGCTGCGACACCTTTTACATCGTCATCACTTTGAGGCGTATGTTGTTGATTACTCATTACCTGCCTCCTGCTTAACCACTTCCACTACCGTTCCTTCACGCAGTCTAGATAGACCAGCCGTCACGACCGTATCTGAAGCACTAAGTCCATCAAGTACTTGTACACTCGCCATTGAAGCCTTCCCCAGCATCACATGCTTTTTACTCACAGTATTATCATCATTTAATATCCAAACGAATTTGTTATCTCGTTCTAAACCATCACCATCGGCATTAAATACCGCTTCAATTGGCACACTTACGCCTGCATTTAGCTGTAATCCAGCCTGACCACCTTGAGTGGTGACTTCCACTGCCATACCGTCCAAAATATATTCTTGATCAGGCATCGGTAAGGAAAGCGTCACAGAGAAGGTACCAGTAGCGGGGTTAGGTTCTGTCGTAAATTCCTTGACCATAGCAGTATAAGTATTCCCGCTAGGGACTCGTACAAGCGCCTCCATTCTTTCTAGTCCAACGGATTTAGGTTGGCTGATATAAAGACGATCAGGCAACTGAATTAACACTTCAACGGAATCAATGCTGTGAATATTGACTATCTGTTGCCCTACTTGCACATTCTCAAATTGATCCGCATTGACTCGCGAAATAATACCGTCAACGGGAGCCTTAAGCTGGGTGAAAGACAAGCGTAACTTTGCAAGGTCTAACTCGGCTTTAGCAATTTGGCGTTGAGCGGCGATTTCGTCAAACTGTGACTTAGCAAGCAAGCCTTTTTCGACCAAAGGACTTGAACGTGTATATTGACTATCAATAACCGTAAAGCGTGCCTTAGCGTTATCAACATCCAATTGGTAATCGGTTGGATCTAATGTAGCAAGCACATCTCCTTGCTTAACTCTATCCCCTTCTTTTATCGTCAGTTGGTTTATTTCTCCCGCCACACGAAAGCTCAGATGAGAGCGATCGGCAGCATTAGCAACCGCAGGGAAATACAGGCTATCACTGAGTTTTTCACTACCCAACTCAACAACTTTCACCCGTGTCACCATGTCTCGCTCTGAGGTATCTGCCTTTTCACATCCAGTGACTAACACTGAAGATGAAAGCACACACAACATTATCCATTGCTTCATCTTACAGTCCTCGCTCTTTAATCCATTCACGCACTTTAATGCCTTGCGAAATACCACTGACGCCAGAAATAACAATTCGGTCACCATCATTTAGGCCTGAGAGCACTTGGTTTTCAGCGTTCAATTCAACCAACGCTTTTTCAACGACACCTTCTTCGGTGACTCGCCAAACGCATTGTTGTCCATTCTCATCAAAAAGTGCTGAAGTTGGAATACGTGTTGCACTGGCTTTCGCTGCAACTATTCGAACAGTACCGACCATCCCGGGCAATATGCCTATGTCTGTCGGACGTTCCATCACCATCGTGACTTTATAAGAACCTGTTTTTGAATCAGCCTCAGTATCCACTTCTTGAAACTGCAATTGGAATTCTCGTTCAGGGAAAGAATCAAACCTCACTGTTGCTACGGAATCGGCCCCATTAGCAAAACGGTTTAGCAAGTGGTCTGGTAGTTGGAAAATCACTTTTAAGATTTGATTGGTTTGAATGTTCATTACACCTTGCTTAGCCGCAAGGAATTCATGATTTTCAGCAGGGATAAGCGAGATAGTGCCAGCATAAGGCGCAACTAACTGGGTATAACGCAAGTTGGCTTTAGCCTGCTCCCACATCGCTTTTGCCGAATTATGGTTTGCCTGCGCTTGGTCAAAATCTTGCTCTGAAACAACTTTATCTTTTCTAAGTTTTTTATATCGCTCGTACTGCACATCCGCTAACTTAAAATTAGCTTGAGCTTGTTGCTCTAACAGTGAATATTCATCTGGGTTTAACTTGGCAAGGACATCACCTTGCGCTACTTGTTGACCGGCGGTCACATCAATTGATTCAAGTAATCCAGGAACGCGAAATGCTAAAACAGCCTTATCTCCGGCTTCTGTTGTAGCTGGAAAAGTTCTTTCAAATTGGGTATTGCCAACAGAGACAGAGAAGAATTTGGCTGGGCGTGAATCTGGCTCAGGCACGGGGGGTAATTCCTTACCACACCCTGACAGTATTGCCAGAGTCGCCAGCAATAAAACAGGAGGTTTGTACATGCTATATCATCCATTTTTACAGTTTATCTAAAAATAGATGAATCCTATCGAGATAGCGAGAAAGATTCCGTTAATTTCTATAAAAATTAACCATTTGAGAACTAAAATAGGTCTAGTTCTCAAACGGGAAGTTAACACCGTAATCTAAAGCTTACTAAACTCTCGGTTTACTTTGAATGCTTCAGAGGTAACGTACGCCTCCATTTGGCGAACTGTCCCCTCTACTTGACGTAAGTCTTGATCTAACGTGTCCAATAATGCTTCTGCGGTTTGTCCTTGTTCCCAAGGCTTGTTCTTTAATTTGTGTTCACGTTGACTTTTGAGTGTTTCTAAATATTGAACGGGCTGTTTCTCTAGCATTAACGTTAATGCTAGGTAAGCTAATGCCACTAAGAAAAAACCACCCAATAGCGAAGCAGAAATCACCAAAATACGAACCAGCCAAACTTCAAGCCCGAGGTAGTTTGCAAGCCCTGCGCAAACACCAGTAATTTTTCCATTCACGGTATCACGGTACAGTTCTCTAGCCATTATTTCGTCTCCAATTCGGGGACTCAGCGTCCAGTATACGCTCTAAGGTTTCAACACGACTCTGTAAGCCTTCTGCTTTTTGCGACAGCACTTTCAAGCGTTCAAAATCTTCCTGAGAAAGTGCATTACCTGAATTTTTCTTACTGCGATAATGAAGAAATAACCACAATGGCGCGACAAAGATGAGGAAAACAATCAATGGCCCTGCGATGAAAAATGATGACATATGTCACTCCTCGTTATTTATTTTGATCCATTTGCTGTTTAAGTTTTGCTAGCTCGTGTTCAATTTCGTCTTGTGCTTGCAGTTCAGCAAATTCTTGATCCAAAGTCTTTGCATTACCCGATTTTGCGTATAAATCCGCTTCCGCTTCCAGTTCATCCACTTTGCGTGAATATTGTTCAAACTTCGCCATCGCTTCGTCAGTGCGGCTAGTATGTAGATGACGTTGAACATCACGACGGTTATGAGCGGTTTGGCTACGAATGGCCAATGCTTGTTGCTTGGCTCTGGTTTCGGAGATTTTCGTTTCTAATTTACCGATTTCACCGGTTAGTTTGTCAATCGTTTCTTCCACCAGCGTCTGTTCAGTATGCAAGCCTTTGATTATTTCTTGCAATTTTTTCTTTTCAATCAACGCCGCTCGCGCTAATTCTTCACGCTGCTTACTAAGCGCTAGCGTCGCTTTTTGTTGCCAATCTACTATTTGCGCATCCATCGCATCAACTTTACGCGCCAATTCTTTTTTATCCGCAATGGCTTTGGCTGAATTGGTTCGCACTTCCACCAATGTATCTTCCATTTCTTGAATGATAAGGCGGATCATTTTTTCTGGATCTTCCGCTTTATCTAATAATGCGCTGATGTTTGAATTTACGATATCTGCAAAACGAGAAAAAATACCCATGATGAATCTCCTTACTGGTAATACACTTTGAACACATCAAAGCTTTATGATGTAAATGTATAAACAACATTCATGCCAGCATTTAATTCATTATTAATCAAATGGTTAAGTAATTTATTAATGATAATCACATTGTGCTATGATAAAAAAAACCAACTATTGGTAAATTTAACCTGACCATTTTCAAATGTTTGGAGAGATAAAGTATGCAACAAAACTTAATTGGAGAATCCCCAAGCTTTCTCTCGGTATTGGATAAGGTCTCAAAGCTGGCTCGTATTGATCGACCCGTTTTAATCGTTGGTGAACGCGGTACAGGTAAAGAGTTGATCGCTCAACGGCTGCACTATTTGTCTAAGCGCTGGGACCAACCACTTATTTCACTCAACTGCTCAACACTCAGTGAAGGGTTAATCGACTCCGAATTGTTTGGTCATGAATCAGGCGCTTTCACTGGCTCAAAAGGACGCCACCAAGGGCGCTTTGAACGCGCAGAAGGAGGAACTTTGTTTCTCGATGAACTCGCCACAGCCCCATTTTCAGTGCAAGAAAAATTGCTCAGAGTAATTGAATATGGGCAATACGAACGCGTCGGGGGTAGTCACTTATTGAATGCCAATGTACGCGTCGTTTGTGCCACTAACGCTGATCTTCCTCAATTAGCGAAACAAGGTAAGTTTCGTGCAGATTTACTCGACAGGTTAGCGTTCGATGTGATCCAACTGCCACCACTGAGGGAAAGAAAAGAAGACATCACTCTACTCGCCGAGTACTACGCCATAAAAATGTGCCGAGAACTCAATCTAAGTTTATTCGTTGGGTTTGGCTTTGATGCAATACAGCAACTTCAGCACTATGCTTGGCCCGGTAACGTGCGAGAACTAAAAAACGTTGTAGAACGCGCTGTCTATCAACACGGTGATACTGAACAACCTATTGATAACTTGATATTTGACCCATTCACCAGTCAATGGCATCTACAAGATGATGGCAATAATAACGCAATCAACCATACTAGTGATAGCCACTTTGATTTTCCTATGGATTACAAAAAATGGCAGGAAGAGCAGGACAAAATACTGCTGACCCAAGCTCTCGAAAAGAGCAAATTTAACCAAAGACAAGCGGCAGAATTGTTGGGGTTGAGCTACCACCAATTACGAGGCATGGTAAGAAAATACCAACTCGTAGGAATGAATAGTGATTAACCCTGTGTTTAGTACAACAAAAAATGGTAGATTATCAGGATTTTGAGGCATAATGATTAGCTTTGTTTGCCTTACTTCTCACAGTTATTTTTCATTATGAAAACATTATTACGATTCACGCTAGCAATATGCAGCTTTAGCCTACTCGCAGGCTGTGGCGATCAAATTGACCATAGTAAAATTCGCCAAAGCGGATTCGTATATTGTGGTCACGGCAGCCCTACAACGTTTAACCCTCAGCTAGTTGATAATGGCATCACATCAGAAGCGCTGAGCCCACAACTGTATGACACTCTATTGCAGCTAGACGCTGATACCTTGCAACCGCTACCCAATTTAGCAACCAGTTGGAGCGTGAATAAAGCCGGCACTGAATATACATTTAATCTTAGATCTGGTGTTTACTTTCAAACCACCGCTTGGTTTAGCCCTACGCGTGAGCTGAACGCCGATGACGTGACATTCAGCTTTCGTCGCATCATCGATTCAACCAATCCCTTCCATTACGTAAATGGTGGCACTTATCCATGGTTTGCTGGTATTGATTTCAAAAATCTGTTGATTGATGTTCAAGCCATTGACGATCTAACGGTCAAATTTATCCTTAGTCGCCCTGACAACTCATTTTTATCCAACATATCAACAAGCCATGCGGTCATTCTATCTTACGAATATGCAAACCAATTGATTATTGATGATGAAAAAGCCTTGATAGATAGCTTGCCTGTCGGCACGGGGCCGTTTTATCTTGATGAATTTAAAGTCAATGATCTCATTCGTCTACGTCGCAATGGTCGTTACTGGAATGGCCCTGCAAAAATGGAACAGGTGGTATTTGATATTTCAAATAGAGGTACTGGTACATTGGCAAAATTACTGCGACACGAATGTGATGTGCTAAGTTCTCCAATCTCAAGTCAGATACCTATTGTTGAGCAACAACCTGAGCTCACACTTCAAGCGAAGCCAGCAATGAATGTTGCATTTATTGCGGTTAATACCTCACACCCTGCACTGCATAATGCCAGTGTGCGTAAAGCGCTGAATTTCGCTATCAACCGCCAAAATATCTTAGACTCGGTCTACTACGGCACTGGCAGTATTGCTTATAATCTTCTGCCGCCATCATCTTGGGCCTATCAAAAAGATAGTATTCAAATTCGTTATGACCGCAACTATGCTATCGCGTTGCTTAAAGAAGCAGGATATTACGGCAACTTGGAGCTCACCATGTCTGTACCAACGGAGCCAAGAGCGTACAATCCAAGCCCACGCAAAACAGCAGAGTTAATTCAAGCAAACTTCGCCGACATAGGAATAAAACTAAACTTGCTGACTGAAGACCGCCTAAATCGGTCTGATATGGTACAAAACGAAAATGTTGACCTATTTTTGACGGGCTGGATTGGCGATACCGGAGATCCTGATAACTTTTTAAGACCACTGCTCTCTTGTAACTCAAACCGTGCAGGTCTTAATGTCGCCATGTGGTGCAATAACGATTTTGATTTCCTATTAGATTTAGCCTTAGAAGTCGATAAAACACGCTACCGACTGAATTTATACAAACAGGCACAGAATATTTTGAACGAAGAATTCCCCGTGATCCCTCTGGCACACGGAATGCAATTCAAAGCCTATAACAGTAACTTAACTGGCTTTAAGTTGAGTCCATTCAATGTTCAACCATTCAACCGTGTTGAGAGGGTGAAATAGTGTTTTTATATACCGTTCGTAGGCTCAATTTATTTATCATCACGTTGCTGATTTTAACACTGGTCGGGTTTCATCTACTACGATTAGACCCTACATCACCGTGGGCAATACAAGGTTTTTGGTCCGGCTGGTCGACTTACTTAAGTGAGCTTATGCAGCTAAATTTTGGGGTCAACCACAATGGTGTTGCCATTGTCGATGAGCTGGCCGTCGTCTTTCCTGCTACATTAGAACTGTGTTTAATCGCATTCACACTGTCGCTATTAATTGGTATTCCACTCGGTACATTGGCCGGCATGAAACAGGGCAAATGGATCGATACCGTCATTTCATTTACGTCCATGTCAGGGTATTCCGCGCCGCTTTTTTGGGTTGCCCTACTGATGATTATGGTGTTCTCACTACACTATGAAATGTTCCCCGTTGCTGGACGATATGATCTTCTCTACCAAGTCGAACATGTCACCGGTTTTGCTTTGATTGATGCTTTTTTTGCTGAAGGAGTTTACCGCGCCCATGCATTGCAAAGCGTTATTGAACATATGGCTTTACCTTGCTTCGTTCTCGCTTTAGCTCCCACGACGCAAGTCGTGCGTTTAATGAGAGCCTCCGTTGCGGATGTGATGTCGCAAAATTATATTCGTGCAGCAAGGATTAAAGGTCTAAGCAATCATGAAATTGTTACCCAACATGTGCTTAGAAATGCGATCCCTCCGATTATTCCTAAATTTGGCGTGCAATTATCGGGCATGCTTACTCTGGCTATTATTACCGAGTCTATTTTCAACTGGCCTGGAATTGGGCGTTGGCTGCTAGATGCCCTATCAAATCAAGATTACGCATCGATTCAAGCCGGCGTGATTGTGGTAGGCGTATTAGTACTGGCTGCTAACACCCTATCTGATTTGATTGGCGCCATGATCAACCCGCTAGTAAGGAAGGAATGGTATGCTAACAAATAACGTATATCAGGAAGAGCATATCCCAACGCAGTTTGAGCGTTTTTGGCGCAGCTATCGTGCCAACAGTTTGGCGATGTTTGGGCTATGGTGCTTAGTACTTATTGTTTTAATTACGGTAACGTCACCTTGGATAACGCCTCATGATCCGCAACTCCAAAGCGGAGAGTTACTCATTCCTCCTTCGTGGGATCCAGCCGGAACTGTTGAATATTTCCTTGGTACTGATGATTTAGGGCGAGATATTATCTCTCGCTTAATTGATGGCTCTCAGTTCACCTTTGGTGCTGCCGTTATCATTACATTAATTGCTGCATTGATAGGCTGCTTTATCGGTATCATGGCAGGTATGACCAAGGGGCTTCTATCAAGTACATTGAATCACTTACTTGATACGGTGATGTCTATCCCCTCTCTGCTTTTAGCCATTATCTTCGTTGCTTTACTCGGATTTGGTGAGTTCAATATATTACTCGCCATTGGTTTAGCTCTCATTCCACGTTTTATACGCTCAGTCTATATTGCGGTCCATAACGAAGTTGAGAAAGATTATATCCTCGCCGCACGATTAGATGGTGCCAATGATTTTTATTTATTGTGGAACTCCATTTTACCCAACGTGCTTGCTGTCATTGCAAGCGAAATGACACTTGCTCTGTCGGTTGCTATTTTAGATATTTCAGCGCTTGGGTTTCTTGGGCTTGGCGCGCAGGCACCAAGTACTGAATGGGGAGCAATATTGGGTGATTCCGTAGAGCTGATTTACTTAGCACCTTGGACCGTTACCCTACCCGGGCTGGCCATTATGTTTACGGTTATCACCATTAACCTAGTCGGTGAAGGCGTACGCCAAGCTTTAAATGCAGGGGTTGAATAATGCCGTTATTAGATATTCGCCACCTCACCATTGAAATCGATACACCGCAAGGCTTAGTTAAAGCGGTTGACCGCATGAGTTTGACCATGAATGAAGGTGAAATTCGCGGCCTAGTGGGTGAGTCAGGTTCAGGAAAAAGTCTCGTAGCAAAAGCTATTGTTGGTATCTGCAAAGATAACTGGACGGTCACCGCAGACCGAATGCGTCTGGGCAATATTGATTTGTTGCAACTGACTGCACGAGAACGCAGACGCGTCATTGCCCGCGATATTGCTATGATCTTTCAAGAACCATCAACCTGTTTGGACCCATCAGAAGAAGTCGGCAAGCAGTTGATAGAGTCCATTCCATCTCGTACCTTTGAAGGCAAGTGGTGGCAACGTTTCAAATGGCGTAAAAAACAAGCCAAGGCTTTACTACATAAGGTCGGCATTAAAGATCATACTCGCGTCATGAACAGCTACCCTTATGAACTGACCGATGGGGAATGCCAAAAAGTCATGATTGCAATGGCGATTGCAACCAAACCAAAATTGTTGATCGCCGATGAACCGACCAACGATTTAGACCCGATCACTCAATCGCAAATTTTGCGTTTGTTGAGCCGCATGAATCAAGTCAATAACACCACTATTTTGCTAATTGGCCACGACTTAACGACCATCACACAATGGGCGACCCGCATTACGGTCATGTATTGCGGGCAATCTGTTGAATCAGCCGATACCCCAAAAATTTTGAGTGAGCCCAAGCACCCCTATACTGTCGCATTGCTTAAAGCGATGCCTGACTTTAGTGACTGGATTCCCCATAAAGAAAAACTACAGTCTTTGCCCGGTTCTATTCCACCACTACAACATTTACCAATTGGTTGTCGCTTGGGGCCTCGTTGCCCATATGCTCAACGTCAATGCGTTGAAATACCTTATCCGCAACGGATAAAAAACCATAAGTTTTCTTGTCACTTTCCGTTAAATATGGAGCAATCATCATGAGCATGACCACTTCACTGCTAGAAGTTAACGGATTATCCAAAGATTTCGTCACTCGATCTGGACTGTTTCGCAAGAAAATACAGCACGCGGTGAAACCGGTCAGCTTTACCCTCGATGCAGGACAAACGATCGGCTTTATTGGTCAAAATGGTTCAGGTAAATCGACGCTAGCACGGATGATCTCCGGTATGGTTGAACCTACTTCTGGAGAAATCCGAGTAAATGGTGAGCTTCTTGAGCACAAAGATTACTCAACGCGTTGTAAACTCATTCGCATGATTTTCCAAGACCCGAATACATCATTAAACCCGCGTATTCAGATCGGACGCATTCTTGAAGGGCCACTCAAACGAAATACTAATATGCCCGTCGAGGCTCGCATGAAGCGCGTAAAAGAGACGCTTTTACGGGTTGGTTTATTGCCAGAACATGCTTATTTCTATCCGCAGATGTTAGCGACAGGACAAAAGCAACGTGTCTGCTTAGCTCGCGCCCTTATTCTGCAACCGTCGATCATCGTCGCGGATGAAGCACTCAATGGCTTAGATATGGCAATGCGTTCACAGATCATCAATCTGTTTCTAGAGCTACAAGAAGAAATGGGCGTTTCATTTGTCTATGTTTCTCAACACATTGGTATTGTGAAGCACATTACCGACAAAATTATGGTGATGCATGAGGGCGAAGTCGTCGAATCTGGCGATACTCAAACGGTATTAGCCAATCCAGAACACCCGATCACTCAGCGTATGATTGAAAGCCATTTCAATAAAGCGCCTTACTTCAAATAGGAAAAACTTTGCTAGGGAAAGTGAGATTAGCGGCCTGTTTATTGCTCGTTTTTAGCGCTTCCGCTTGGGCCTATAGCGAAACATGGAAGGACAAAAGCTTTATCAGTAAGGCGTTCGTCCAAGTTGCATTGCGTAACGAATATAACGCAGGCAAATACCCCTTAGTCAAATGGGCACAACCGGTAAAAATATGGGTACAGCATGATGTGCCCGATAAAGCCTTGCACGACGAGCTAGTTGACTTACATATTCAACACTTGGCATTGGTGACACATCACCCTATTTATCGAGTCTCTAACCGTGATGAAGCCAACGTAACGTGGATTTTTACCAAAGAAGCCAAATGGGAAAATGAAGTAGCAACACATATTGGCAAAAGCAGCTTGGGGGTTTTAAATAATTCAATCTGTATCGCCAACTACACAACCGATATTGACACTCATGAGATCATAAAAGCGGTAATCATTATTCCTGTCGATAAAGCCCATGAGCGCGGTAAACTGCTCGCTTGTATTGTTGAAGAAATAACGCAAGTACTTGGCCTACCTAATGATTCACAACAAGCCTACCCTTCAATATTTAATGATGAAACACCGGAAGAACTATTGTCTCCACTTGACGTTATCTTATTGAGTATGCTTTATGACAAACGACTAAAAACGGGGATGCAAGAAAAGGAAGTTAAAAGCGTTATTCAGTCGATACTTAAAGAGTATGAACAACAGGGTGTACTGAATAATGCTGTCACCCTGTCAAAATCCGCACCTCTTTATCAGCTCATAGGCTATTGAGCCACCGATAAAAATCAACCACCAAACTCATCGACTGCTAATAAATTGAGCGCTCTGATAGGTTGTGGATTAACGCTGCTTTGCTTGCTGCTTCTTCAATTCAAAATCGAACTCATCAGGAAACAGTACCACGCCTTCTTCACGTTCGTTAGGAAATACAACCACAGAAAGTTCATCATCTTCTAGGCCTGTGGTCCAGCGACTGTGCCACTTATTGAGAGAGATTGATTCAGGTTGGCATGCTTCCCATTCACCGGTAGCCCACGCTGCTGCGAACTCTTGATTTGGCCATACTGGCACACAATCATCATCTTCCGTGTTCAGCATCACACAACCGTGTTCGTCTTTTAGAATCCAAACTTCACGATTCACTACTATTTCTTTAACACAATATTTAAAGCGATCTTCTTCATTGTAGCGATTGATGGTTTCGATCTGTTCTGCGCTAAGTGCTTTCGCCATAATCATTCTCCGGTTGTCTCATAGAAAACGCCCACAGTGTAACACTGCGGGCGTTTTATTTATCGTAAATTTAAGGGATGAGCTTACTATACTAATTCAGCTTGAAGCCAAGGCCAGCCTTGCTTCTTACGGCTTAGCGTATTTTCCATCATCAACATGCCATCTTTCTGGTGCTTGGCTAGTTTCTCAGCCCACTCACCAGTGTAAAGCAAACGGGTTTGCGCAGTAGTGATGTCGGTTAGCATCACAGCGGCAAAAGCAAGATTGTCTTCTTCACAGCGACGAACAAGATCCGCTTCAATTGCTTCAATCATGCCATCAACCTGCTCAAGCGTTGCTAGTTCCACTTGGCCTACCACAACATCACGGCCGTTAAATGGATAGCCTTTTAGATCTTTTTCTACCAATTCAGCAGCAGACAAGCCTTCAATATCTGTTTTCGCAATAAGAAGATCTTTAATGAATGCGTCAACGTCTTGTACATCAGCAATTTCAGCCAGTTCTGCAACTGCATCTTTGTCTTTTTGCGTACACGTTGGTGAAGCAAAACCGACCGTGTCAGACAAAATTGCAGACATCATTAGTTTAGCAACCTGTTGAGAAATCGTGTGACCTTCAATCTTGAACATGTTGAACAGAACAGTGTTAGTACAACCAACAGGCCAGATCCAAGCTTCCATTGGGTTTACTGTCATCACGTCACCTAGACGGTGGTGATCAACAATACCTAAGATTTCAGCTTCAGCGACATCGTCAGGTGCTTGTGCTAGATCTGAGTAATCTACTAACCAAATTTTTTCACCAGCAACAGAAGTGCGTAATTCTGGAGACTCTGCGCCAGCGACTTCTAGGATGTGCTGAGTTTCGCGATTGATTTCACCTTGACGGATCGGCATAGCCTCTTGACCACGAGCTTTTAGCAGCTCAGTTGCCACAAGTGCACTACAAATACTATCGCTATCTGGGTTCTTATGACCGACAACTAGAATCATCTTTCTTCCTATTTATTGCTATTTGATTTGATGGCCTATCTATGTTGATAGGCGAAATTGCTCATAAAGGCCGTTACTTTACCTTATTTTCAGAATTTGTCATGAGTTGCTACTAAGAAATTCTTTTCAAAAATTAACAACTCTCAATTGCGAATAATTCTCAATAGCATATAATGATAACGATTCTCATTTCACCAACATGAGCAATGAATTTTATAAGGTGTGCTATGAACTCAATCAAATGGTCTAACTCAGCTTTTGCTCCCTCACAATTTAACTGTGGTTACCAACGGTTAGCTCTGCCATTGTTATTGATCATATTGCTGTTTAATGAGCATACTCGCTCGCTCTCATTAGGCGCTCTTTCTGATGCATTCTGGGCCGTATCAACTTATGTCGCGTTGACCTTGACCTGCTATCACTACTTATCTCGTTATATGAGCTCTGCTCACTGGCTGGTTTTGGCGTACCAACAATCAAGGCACATCCAAGTTATTATTGCTTCTTTACTGGGTGCGCTGCCCGGATGTGGTGGAGCCATTGTCGTTACAACGCAATTTGTTAGCGGACGCGTTGGTTTTGGGGCATTGGTTGCGGTATTAACCTCTACCATGGGGGACGCAGCATTTTTACTATTGGCAAGTAAACCACTCACCGGATTGGGCGTTATTAGTATCGGAATTATTACTGGTTGTCTGACTGGATTTGTGATCAATTATTTTCATGATGACGCCTTCTTACGCCCACAGAAAAGTCCGCTTCAGCTATCACCACCAACAAACTCTCCATCACAGCATGTACAATCAACAGCGCTGAATTTGCAAGGGCTGTTTTGGAAACTATTGTTGATCCCCACTTCTTTTGTTGCGATCGCTGGATCGTTCCAAATTGATCTTAATGTATTTTTCAATTTAAAGGCTCAAACCATGCAATGGATAGGAGCAATACTTGCCATTATTAGCATGCTACTTTGGTCTCTCACCACAGAACTCGACAGTTATCAATCCACCGTCTCTGAAGATAAAAAAGCGCAAAGTGCCCACCCTATTCAAAAAGCTGCACAAGATACTCACTTTGTCAGTGCGTGGGTCATCATTGCTTTTCTATCATTTGAATTGATTCGTCATTTTTCTGGCTGGGAGCCGATTAAAGATTTAGCTGAATGGGCTGAATGGATGCCTTTACTAGGCGTCGTTGTGGGTTTATTACCAGGTTGTGGGCCTCAAATATTAATCACTAGCTTATACCTTTCTGGTGTAGTGCCATTCTCAACCCAAATTTCAAATGCGATCTCTAACGATGGTGACGCGCTTTTTCCAGCCATTGCATTAGCACCCAAAGCAGCGATACTCGCCACAGTGTACACCTCAATACCAGCTTTAATCGTAGGATATGGATGCTACTGGTGGTTTGAAATGTAATACCAAACACAGATTGCCGTTTGGTTACATTTCTATTAAACACTGTACCTAAATGACTTGAAGTAGGAGAGGTATACAAAGTGTAAAGCACTACCAAATCCTAACCTGAAGTAATAACAGCACGACTGGTTAAACCGCTCGCCAGTGGCACTTCCAGCACCTGAACCGGCTCTACTGATAATTTTTCTCCAGACCAATAATCATACCAATCCACCGCATAATTGGCCGTTAAGGTGTAATCTTGAGCTTTACCACCATAGTTAAACAAACAGTGCAAATCATTACGATCGGTGAGTTTCAAGAAAGCATGATTAAGCGCCAACGACGTTAATTTTGCCGATTCCTGATTATGTTTGTGCCTAATCATTAGTTTAATTAAGCTCTGTTTCGCAAAACTGGTTAGATCCGGAAGTGGGTCACCTGAAAGCAGTAAGCCGCCACAGGCGAGCAGTACATTACGGTGGAATTCGTAGTTTGCGCGCTCGGTCGATTGATTCGGTAAAGAAGTGAACGTGGCACAATCAGGATCAATTTGCCATAACTTACGATGCTGCCAACTTCGGTAGAAAGCCTCTTTCGCTATTTGCTCAAAACGATGTGCGCAGCGCTCGACATCATCCGATACCCGCATCGCATCCACCAAACCTAATGATGGCCACATCGGCGCATTACAGCCCAATAACCAGGCATCTCCCGCCCCCTCGGCAATGGCTTGCATTCCAAGTCGATACGCTTCAACCCCCGTAACTCCTGTTTGGTAGCGACGGCCTTTGAGTGCCCCCCAATAATTAGCGTCTAGTTTGAATAACTCGACGCCCCACTCTTCTCGCATGGTTTTAACAACATAAGTTAAGTGCTCCTGCACTTCGGGATTGGAAGTATCTAAAATATACCAAGGTGTACAACGCCAGCCTCCATAGGTAACTTCGTCTGCTTTCATTGGCTGGCGATTTGCACCTTGTACGAACCAATCGGGGTGTTCTTTAAATACCTGAGATTCTGCTTGAGCGATAAATGGAGCCAGCCAGATCGCCGGTTTTTTCCCCGCTTGCTTGATATCTTCAATGACGGATTTTACACCACGAGTAAATTTATCCGACGGGGTTAGCCAATCTCCCATAAATGCTTGATAACCGTCATCAAGTAATACCCATTCGAGCTCCGCCAGCTCCCCTTGCATACAAGCTACATTTGATATGACGTGCTGCTCTGTTACGTCTGCATAATAAGCATACCAAGAACACCAGCCGATAGGTGCTTGCTGGGTAACCCCTGAACGAGGCTGATGATGCACCATAATATGTTGAGCATACTCGTGATAAAGCGTAGATAACGACTCCCCTCTTAAGATAACCACCGATTCTAATTGATTTTCGGCCCAATCTTGTGGATGCGTATTTTCCCCATCAATAGCAGCAACGAGGTAAGAATGTCCTCTCTCTTCAATCATCTCAAAGTATCCGGCAAAACGATGACATGAAGTAAAACCGAACAGTTGATAGCCTGTAGATTCTTCAACCACCAAATAGTTGTAGTACCGTTTTGTATCTTGGGGGGAATAGATACGATAGCTTAAGCTGTTATCTGGACAGCGACCTACATCTTGCGGGTAATGTGGCTGGCCTGCCGTTTGCGCTAACATTTGGAAACCATCGCCGATCACTTTCGCGTCAGATTCTACGTCGAATAAGAGACGAAATAATGCATAGCGATCAGAAATCGGGGAATTGTGAATTCCCGCATAGGAAAAATGAAGTTCACAACCTTGCAGCTCAGCATTCAAATCCGATTGGAGTAGTTCCACTTCTCGATGGCACGGTAGCAGTATTGTTGTCATGGTAACCTCAGCAAAAATGACTGTTATTAACAGTGTCTAATGAATTAATAACTCAGTTAGTTAATTGGGTCACGTTTTATCTTGGTTAACTACTTATCAACCGATTTGTTCAATAATAAGAAAGAATAATGCCAGCTCAAAGGCTGGCATTGCAATATCACTTAAGATGTAAGTCTCTGCTAGGGTTAGACGACTTCTAGTGGTCCACCGAACGACGTTACTGGCGGCACTTTACCGGTAAACTTCTCGAAGTCGACAATACACGTATTGGCTGAAGTCGCCTGCGCTAGCTCAGATGACCCCACATCTAACGTTAAGGTATTTGGATCACCATAAGTACAGATAGCACCATCTTTCTCGCTGAGCGGCCCATACCATGCGCCTTCTTCGATACGAATGATACCACGAGGGTAGCTATCTGATAGCACAGCCCCAGCAAGTAACTGACCACGATCGTTATATACTCGAACCAAATCGCCGTCTTTAATGCCTTTTTCCTTAGCATCAATCGGGTTGATATAGACAGGTTCACGACCTTGCACCGCGTAAGTTGCACGATACTCTTCAGATTCACACATTTGTGAATGCAGGCGTTTATCAGGGTGACAAGACTGTAACCAGTACGGGTGTTTTTCCGAACCTGGACCGCCATGAGAACGTTCGGTTTTCTCAAACCACATTGGGTGATCTTGGCAATGTTCATAACCATAACGCCCGATTTTACGTGACGTAATTTCAATGAAACCTGATGGCGTACCTAGCGCGTTGATCTCTGGATCTTTACGGAAATCCGCATGACGAACCCAAGGTTTACCTTCGCCAAAATCAAGCACGCTTTGCTCCCAGAATGCATCAAATTCAGGTAGTTCAAATTTACCAGCATTGGCTTTCTTACAATCTTCATACAGTGAGCGTACCCACTCCATTTCATCCATTCCACGAGTAAATTCCTCATGGCGGCCAAAACGGCGAGTCAGTTCAGTGAAAATCTCAAAGTCAGTACGAGATTGGAACAACGGATCAACCAAACGATGCATTGCAATCAAACCCTTACCTGAGTACGAGCCGTAAACGTCGATATCATTGCGCTCGAACTGTGTACAAGCTGGCAGTACGATATCAGAGAAACGACATGTTGCAGTCCAAGCAAAATCAACTGTCACTACGGTTTGAAGCTTGCGGAATGCTTTCTTCATGCGGTTACGGTCTTGATGATGGTGCCACGGATTATTACCCGAGATAACCATCATCTTATAATCCGGCAATTTTACTTTTGAACCGTTATAACGGATCTCTTTACCGGGTTCTAACAAACAGTCAACCCAACGCGCAACAGGGATGGTTTTACTGTAGCCGTTGTAATTCTCGTTATCCCATTTCGGTTTAGAACCGGTATCCAAGTTACGAGGAAAACCACCTGGCGCAGCAAAACCGGTTGATGACACACCAATACCTGAATAATGGTGTCCATAAGAAATACCACCACCAGGTAGGCCAATTTGACCAACCATAGCCGCAATAACCGCGCCCGCCCAGTATGGCTGTTCACCATGCTCTTGACGTTGGATACACCAACCAAACAGCAACTGCGTGCGGCCATTAACTAACATGCGAGCGAATTCGCGGATTTTCTCAGCGTTTACACCACAGATCTCAGCCGCCCACTCTGGGGTTTTAACGACTTTATCTTTCGTTTCACCTTGCACATACTGAATGAAGGTATCAAAACCTAGACAGTATGTTTTAATGAACTCTTTGTCGTAAAGATCTTCGTTATAAAGCACATGCGCCACCGCTAACATAAACGCCACATCAGTCTGTGGGTTAATGTATAAGTGGTCGTTTTCTAGGAAACGTTGTGTTTTGTTCTTGACTGGATCGACCGACAGTACGTTTATCTCCCCTTTTGCTACCTTTTCTTTTAACTGCTCAAGGTAAGGGAAGGATTGGTGAGTTTCACAGTTCCAACCAACTTGGAGGTTTTTGACAGGGTCGGTTGCCCACAGCACAATATTGTCTGAATTTTCTAAGATTTCAGACCACGATGTACCTTGAGCATACACTTCGGTTGAACCCAATACGTAAGGCAAAATCGTTTGACCTGCCCCTGTCGAGTAGTCACCGACTTTGCTGATGAAGTTACCGTGCATACCTACGCCACGTTGCATCATCGCCGTACAGTTGTGGAAAGAACCAGTCTGGTTCCAACCCGTTTGACCTGCGTGTAATGCCCATGGGCCATAATCTTTCTGAACACGTTCTAGTTCACGATAAAATAGGTCCAACGCTTCATCCCAAGTCACTCGGATGAAACGATTATTACCACGCGTTTCTGCGCTGTACTTATGCTTCTTCAACCAGTCAAGGCGAACCATTGGGTAACGCACACGCGAAGGGCTATAAATAATGCCCTTAATGCCGTTAAGCATATCGGTTGGGTGAGTATCAGACTCTAACGGTTTGATCTCTTGAACTTTACCCGCGTAGATATGGGCGCGAAATGCGCCCCAGTGAGAACCGGATACTTTCCACGTTCCTGTTGTTTCTGCGGCATTAGCTGCTGTCGAGGCCAGTAAACTAGGGCCAATAACCGACGCCGCGCTGGTGGTTGCTACACCTTTAAGAAAACTTCTTCGTGTAATAGCCATTTTAAAAACTCCGTGTGACGTTGATTAATGGTGACCTTCAGCAAAATCTGAAGAGTGTTTTTGCAAATACTTCAATACTAAGGCTTCACTGTCAGTATCAAAGTTAACGAACGCCATCATACCGTTGAACATACCTGGCCAAGTATTCGCATCAAAGTGCGCTTCATCTGGTTGAGTGTGACAAACAGAGCAGTTGGTTTTGTAAGCTTCACTGGCTTTTTCCCAGATAGGGGCAACATCGCTTAGCATCGCTTCTTTCTTCATCCAGACTTTCGCACTGACTTTCTCCCATGGAAGGCCTGTCAGATCATCCACTTTTTTCTCACCAACAGCCACGATAGAATCACTTTGGGCCGCTTCTTTCATCAGCGAACCTACCGCGATATTCATACCGAAGTCTTCTTGAATCACACGACCAAAGCCTTTGGCTTTTCTCCAACCATCAATTTCGACCTGTACCATCTCACCTTTCTCATCAAGAACGGTTACGGTAGAGGCTGGGTTGAGTAAACCGGCTTCAACTTTAGCTTGTGCATCTTCATAAACCGGTAAGAAACGAACGCTGACAATCTGTTTGCCGACAGAGTAATCGGTACGAGATGCCATACCTTCAAGCTCACCAATTAGGCCACCTGAACTGTCCATATTTTTCGGCAAGTTATGCGCAATGCCTTTATGGCAATCAACACAACTTTGATCTTTCTCTGCCGCCTGTTTCATTTGAATTCGCGCGGTTGGAGACATTTGCTCGAAATCCATAGATTCGTAGTTATGGCAATTTTTACACTCTAAGGACTTGTTAGCAGAAAAACGATCCCATTCATGTTTTGCCAATTCAATACGACGTTCTTCAAACTTTTCAGGTGTACCTAAGTCACCAAAAATTTGTGCAAACACTTCTTTAGAAGCTTGCATTTTACGCGCAATTTTTGCCGTCCATTCATGTGGAACATGGCAATCAGGACATGTAGCGCGAACACCTGAGTGATTTTTCCAGTGAACCGTTTCTTGTAATTCAACGTACACATTGTCACGCATGGTGTGACAACTGATGCAGAATTCTTCAGTATTGGTTGCTTCCAGTGCGGTATTGAAACCACCCCAGAAAATGACACCAGCGATAAAGCCCCCCATGGTTAACACACCAAGGCTGATGTGAACCGCTGGGCGGGTCATGGTTCGCCAGATTTTGACTAACAATGATTTCATGATTAGCTCTCTTAAAATTTCGATCAAAAGTGGAAGTTATAAGCTACGGAACTAACCGTGCACACCTGGGGGACCTAAGAAGAATACTTGTAGCATCCAAACAATAAATCCATAGCCACCAACAAAGGCGATACTTAAGATCGGAAAGAGAACTACGGTAATTAAGAGGAAAGATTTCCATTCAAGAGAACGCTTCTCACCACTCTCCATTTTATTAACATCACTCATACATTTACCTATTTTGTAATGAAGTAATTTTGAGTAGCTCGGCCTAACAAGCCAAACTTTTACAATTTCTAATGTAAAATGTTAGACCATACTCTTAGTAAGGTTCAATAAATTAACACCTCACCAGGCCTTTAATAACACACTTTTTTGAGCTCATACCGAGTTGTGTTTTATTAAAAAACCATGTGTAAATATATGAATAAATGTGTCATTTTAATTTTGTTTTAAATATGTTAAACGGGAAACAAAATGAATACATCCATCAAGTGCAATAAAAATGTATGACTGAAAAACCTCCCCCAAAATGGATAAAAAAAACGCGACAGTGTAAAGAAAATGTTGCTAGAAAATGCAAGGGAAACATGATTTTCTCCCTGTAAAATTAGACCTAAACAAGGCGTAATTAGGGAAACTAAAGACGAATTCGAGGAGAGAAAGTAATGAAAGTTAATCTATACCCAAACAACTTGAAATTGTAGGTAAGCGGCAAGTGAGTTCATCCCCATGAGCATAGATAAACCATGCGATTAAAGTGAACTAACGTAGCCATCACCGCTGCAACTTCAAATAGGAAGAGGATAAGATAGGAAAGTCAACGATGCGTGACAGGCAATAAGGGAAATACTTGCCCTAATAGAGTGCATTAGTACACAAAAGCTATCCGATTTTCGTGCTAAAAATCATCAAGTTAATCTTACACACGATCTTTAAAACAGCTTATCCACAGAAATTGTGGATAAGCTAGCTATCCCCTGAAAAAACCTTTAGCGGTGAGTTTATTCTAGGGTTTAAAAAAGCGACGTTAAACGTCGCTTTAAAGTAATTGATAAACCCCACTATCAGTGTGATTCATCCCGCAGGTAAATAAGCCAATACCACATACCAACAAACACACCGCCACCAATAATATTACCAATGGTCACTGGTAGTAGGTTATTCATTAAAAAACCCATCAAATTCAAGTCAGCATAATCGGCAATATTGGCTCCTGTCATTTGCCAAAATTCAGCTGGAGCAAAATATTTAATACCAATCGCCATAGGAACTTGGAACATGTTGGCAATACAGTGCTCAAAACCAGCTGCGACAAACATTGCAACAGGTAAAATCATCACCATAATTTTATCGGTTAAAGTACGACCGCTAAAAGTCATCCAAACCGCAATACAGACCAATACATTACACATAATGCCAAGCGCAATGGCTTGTAAAAACTCATGATGCAGTTTGTGCTGAGAGATAGCCATGGCGTTTAGTCCAACTTGACCGCCATCAAACATATACTGCTTAGACACCAGCATGCAGGCAACCAACAACAGCGCCCCGGCTAAATTGCCAAAATAAACAATGACCCAGTTTTTGATCAACATTCCCCATGAAATTTTACCACTGGCTCGAGCCACTAGAGTTAATACCGAGCTAGTAAAAAGTTCACCACCAGTCACCACCACCAAGATCAGCCCCAAACTGAAAGCAAGGCCACCAATAAAGCGACTTAAACCCCAAGCCATGTCACCAGTGCCAGTCGTTACTGTGGTATAAAAAACGAAAGCAATACCGATGTGTAAACCTGCTGAAATAGCAAGTAAGAACGACTTGACTGGGTCTTTGGTTGCTTTTCCAACACCAGTTTCCGCAGCGCGTTCAGCCATTTGTGGTGGCATTAAGGAATCAAATTGGTTTAAGTTCATGGTGAAACATTTTGAAACAAGTAATAGAGGACGCGGATAATCGCTCCATTTCCCGATCAATTCAAGGGCTATTTTTGATGTTTACTGAAAATGTTTTTACCGTGACATGATGCATGGAATTTAATCATGCAAACAGATGTCAATTCAGAATAATTGTCGATTTATTGCACATTGATGATTTTATCTCTTCAGTTCGATTAATGCCGACATTCTCAATATGCACACTCAATGCAAGTTAGACAGTTATCAGCGCTGCAATGAGAATCGGGGGTTTCTGACTCAATGGATAATACTGTGTGAAATATCCCCAATTTGGTTGCAGCTAACACTTCTTACAACAACTGATTGCAGCAACATCAAGAGCAATTTATGGTGAGAAAAAATCATTCACTATATAGGTGCCGAGATGAAATTTACTCAACAACATATCGCCGAGCTAAATCTGCTGCTTCAATTTGACTTAAGCAGTGCTGCGACAGGCATTAAAGTGCACAATGATGCATCTGAAGAGATACAATCTGCAGTGAAAAGCTTGTTTAATAAAAATCTATGTACTCTGCCTGACGGTGGCTACTTGACCGATGAAGGCATTGAAGTGGCTGAACATGCGGAGCGAGTCTTACGAGTGCTATGCTCTTAACCAATAGCGTTTATTTGTGATTCAGACGTTGGGCTATAGCATCAATATCCACTTGCTTTAGCCCTTCATTAAACACTCCTCTCCATCTCCTACCTTGTTCTGTATTCTTAAATGCAACAAACAATTCAGCATCCAACAATAACCTTTCATTCATTTTGACTCGTGATTTAAGGATATCTGCTCTTGCGTCTGTAGCAACTAAATATTCAAACACGTTGACATCAATCACCGCAAGATCAAGCCTCCCTTTGGCCACTTTGTAAATATTATGTCTGTCATCAATTTCAGCCTCCCAATCAACCTCACCTTTTTCAATTAGCTCATCCAACTCAGCAGTATTTTTATAGCCTTGCACAACACCAAGACGGTAATCGGTCAAGTCCTGTAAAGACTGCCATAAAATTGGTTTTGCTATCGCCTCAACAAAACCAAGAGGCCCTGTCCCTATTGGCTCAGAAAATACAAAACTGTCCGTTTCGAAAAAATATTCAGGGAAGTAACCAATATAGAGATCTTTCTTAGCGACCGATGCAACCGTGCGTGACCATGGATTAAAATCGACCTCGAGCTCATAACCCATGATATCGAATGCGGCTCGTGCAACTGCCACAGAAAAACCATTTTCTATCAAACTAACGCCAGAATAAGGCGGCCACTCCAATGAAGTGAGGTAAACCGTCTGCCGTTCAGCATTCACATTAAAGGCAACTAGTAATATGAGTAATATTCTCAACTTCACGCCCTGAAATCTCCTCACTACTCAGTTACTTAACTATTTTAGCTCATCACTCTTTTGAGCCTCTGCTCTTAAAGACAAAAGTTTATACGGTTGCCATTTATCATAGCACCAGTTAAAGACCATCGTATAAATAAAGAAAAACACTAGGAATCCAATATCCAATATCAGTGCTTGCCAAAGCGTGATCTCTAAAATCCAAGCAATAGCAGGGATAGACACAAAAACCAGCCCACCTTCAAAACCAGTGGTATGTAAGAGCCGTATTTTCGCGCTTCGACCAGATCTATCACTGCCAAATAATCGATCAAATAGAATGTTGTATTGATAGTTCCAAACTACGGCAAGTAAGCTTAATCCTGCCCCCACCATAGCCAAGTCACCACTACCCTGCCCTGTAATCAAGGCTGAAAGAGGAATTAAAATTGCAAGTGCGGTAAGTTCAAAAACAACAGCATGGAAAATTCGTTCTTTGACCGACATAGAATCTCTCTTATTTTTGATTGAGATATTTTTGATGCCGTCATTTTCATCTATATTATAGATACTTAAAAATTAGATAGTATCGGTTAAATAGATATGTTGAGCATTGAACAATTAGAAGCTTATGTTGCAACGATCACTTCAGGGTCGTTTTCAGGTGCTGCTCGGCAACTCGGCAAGGCACAATCGGTGATTAGCCAACACATAATGAACCTTGAGATTGATTGTGGCGTCACTTTATTTAACCGTTCCGGTCGATACCCACAGCTCACGACCGAAGGTAAGAAGCTGTTACCTTATGCTGAAGCGACCTTGCAACAACATCGACGCCTAACCCACCATGCCAAGTTGCTCGCTTCTACACCGAATCAACAATTTTCATTGGCCATGGACGAAGGTATTCCGCTGCAAGGTATTCCGCGTCTATTTAGCGAGTTATCTTTGCAGTTTCCGATGATTGAAATAGAGTGTCTGAGCGCTTCAAGTTCTGACGTCATCGAGATGGTGGAACAAGGAAGAGCCACCTGTGGGATCGTATTTAGTGAATTTGTGTTACCCAGCAATTTAGATTTCGAAAGTGTTGGCTCGATAAAATTTGATGTCTACGTCGCTGCTGGACATGAACTGGCTCGTAACAAGGCGGCACATATTGATATGCTTAGGCTTCATCGACAATTAATTATTCGCTCACGTAACCATAAGTTCAGTAGCGTCAATCAAGCACTCAGCCCCGACATTTGGTATGCCGATAATTATTATTTATTGCTGGAGATGGCAATTGATGGTCTTGGTTGGTGCTTACTGCCAACTCACCTCGCGGAAAGTGAACATGCCCGTGGTAAACTGGTTCGCGTTCCGGTGGAGTTTGAACAATTAGCTTGGTTTACGAATATCGACGTGATTCAACATCAAAAATTGAGTTCTGACCCTATTCACAAAGCCGCGCGGCAACTTCTTCGGACACTTCGTCCATTGGCATTTTCTTAAGAAAACGACCACTCGTTGGTCAAGGTAGAACCTCTATTTAATGATGTAACAACTTAGGGAGAACTTGTTTCATGAGTACAATAACGATTATCGGTACAGGCTGGCTAGGTCTTCCCTTAGCGCAAACTCTGTCTACGAAAGCGCACAATGTTTATGCTAGCCGAACCACCCTTTCTGGTGTTGACGAGCTGACAGACAAAAGGTTACACGCTTTTCGCTGCGATCTAACTCAGCGCGATCACAGTTTATCCCAACACCTTATTCAGCAACACAGTGACATTGTTATTGGCTGTTTTCCGCCGGGCTTACGAAAAGGAAAAGGGCAAGACTACCCCATGCAGTGGCAATATTTGGTTGAGCAAGCCAAACTCGCCAATGTGAAAAAAATAATTATGGTCAGTTCTACATCGGTGTACCCTAACGTAGCAAAGGAAATGTTAGAACAAGATGCCTCATTATTGTTGGCACAACAAAATGAAGCCTTCAGTGATGGTGCACGAATTATGCTCCAAGCCGAACAATATGTGATCGATTCTGATCTTAATTACGTTATCGTGCGCTGTAGTGGGTTAATTGGCCCGAATCGTCATCCCTCGCGCTTTGCGGCGCGCCTGCCGCAAGTCAGTCGATTGGCACCGGCAAATATGTTGCATCTGGAGGATGCTGTCGGAGTGGTGACTTTTGCTGCGGAAAAATTGTCGAATCAAATTGTGAATGCCACGACACCACAAACTGTCAGTAAAGCCGAGTTTTATCAAGCAGCGCTGAATGCCGCACAATTAAACTCTCCTCTCCCTCCCATTGTCGACATTGCAGATAAACGCATAATGAGTAACAAAATCGAACAATTAGGTTATCAATTCCACTATGGCAACACGTTAGAGGCACTCGCGATCCATGAGTAAACATCTATACCAACATATCGAAACGCTCTGGCAATACATGCAAATGGGGCAACAACTCAGCCAGGCTGACGTTATCCTTGTTTTTTGCAGCAATGATATTCGTGTTGCTGAATATGCAGCCTCTCTATACCATCAAAAAATGGCACCTTACCTACTGTTTTCAGGTGGTCAGGGCCGTTTTACTGAAGGACTTTTTGACAAAAGCGAAGCGGAAACATTTGCCACCATTGCTAAAGATGCAGGCGTACCGAGTGAACATATTCTACTCGAAACTCACGCCACAAATTCAGGAGAGAACGTGCTATTAACTCACGAGCTACTTCAGCAAAAATCGATACAAACACAGCGTATTATTTTGGTTCAAAAACCATTTATGGAACGCCGAGCCTTTGCGACTTTCGAAAAACAATGGCCTGAGCATTATCAATCACTGGTTGTGACCTCGACTGGCGAATCGTTTTTCGATTACCTCAACGAGGAATTCACTTTAGATGTGGCATTGACTGCCCTACTTGAGGATTTTTCGAGGATAAAAACCTACCCCGAGCAAGGCTTTCAAACGAAGCAAATTATTTCAGATGAGGTCGAGCAAGCGTATCACGCTTTATTGAGATTAAACCTTTGACCAAAATATACAAAGGGAGGCTAACCTCCCTTTGTATAAGACTGCGGTTGGGGTCAACGGATATACTACAGCTTCAAGGAGGAGGGCTATTTGCCTAACGCTTCTTTATAGTGCTCGCGGCAAACTGAAACATATTTATCGTTACCGCCAATAGCCACTTGATCACCTTCTGCGATCGCGACACCATGTTCGTCCGTTCGGATCACCATATTGGCTTTACGGCCACAATGACAAATCGTTTTCAATTCCACCAGCTTATCGGCCCAAGAAAGCAAATACTTGCTGCCTTCAAACAACTCACCAAGGAAATCCGTGCGTAAGCCGTAGCAAAGTACGGGAATGTGTAGTTTATCGACCACTTCAGTTAATTGATACACCTGCTCTTTGGATAAGAATTGGCACTCATCGACCAAGATACAGTGGCGCTTTTGCTGTTTATTCAATGCTTCAATTTCTTGATAAAGATTACTTTCAGCATGAAATAATTGAGCATCAGATTCTAAACCAATACGTGAGCTTACTTTTCCAACACCAAAACGATCGTCGATCGCCGCCGTGAAAATGACCGGCGTCATGCCACGTTCTTGATAATTAAATGAAGATTGCAGAAGTGTTGTGGATTTCCCTGCATTCATCGCAGAGTAGTAGAAATACATTTGAGCCAAAAGAAAGGTTCCTGTCACTAAGTCAATTGGCGAGAGAGACATGCTCACTCAAATTACGAGGTTGCTTTATAACCAACCAAAAATAAAGAGGGTGACTTTCGCCACCCTACTCACTATTTTTATTCAGCTTTTTCTTTGGCTGCGGTAACAGCGATAGCCAACTCTTGCAGCGAAGCTGGGTTCGCTAGGCTTGGAGCATCTGTTAGCAGACACGCTGCAGCGGTCGTTTTAGGGAAGGCGATCACATCACGAATATTCTCGGTCCCACACAACAACATCACAAGACGGTCAAGGCCAAAGGCAAGACCTGCATGCGGTGGCGTACCGAATTTCAGTGCGTCTAGAAGGAAACCAAATTTCAGTTTTTGCTCAGCTTCATCGATACCAAGGATATCGAAAACGGTTGATTGCATTTCTGCATTGTGAATACGTACCGAACCGCCGCCAACTTCATAACCGTTTAGAACCATGTCATAAGCATTAGAGTTAGCAACCGCAGGGTTAGCTTTCAGCTCTTCAGCCGTTAAATTCAATGGCGATGTGAACGGGTGGTGCATAGCATGTAGGTTGCCTTCGTCATCTTCCTCAAACATTGGGAAATCAACAACCCATAACGGTGCCCATGCTTTGTCATTGGTGATCTCTAGGTCTTTACCCAACTTCAAACGTAGTGCACCCAATGCTTCAGAAACAACGTTTGCCTTGTCCGCGCCAAATAGAATGATGTCGCCAGACTCTGCTTGTGTGCGATCTAAAATACCGTTTACCACATCCTCAGAAAGGAATTTCGCGACTGGAGATTGAACACCTTCCATACCTGCAGCGCGGTCGTTGACCTTCATCCATGCCAAACCTTTCGCACCATAAATACCAACAAACTCAGCATAGCTATCAATTTGCTTACGAGTCAATGCAGCGCCACCAGGAACACGGATAACCGCTACGCGGCCTTTTTCATCGTTTGCAGGGCCTGAGAATACTTTAAAATCAACATCTTTAACTAGGTCTGCAACATCGACAAGCTCTAATGGGTTACGTAGATCCGGTTTGTCGCTACCAAAACGACGCATCGCTTCGCTATACGGCATCACAGGGAAATCACCTAAGTCTACATTTAGTAGCTCAAGCCACATGTTACGAACCATTTTTTCCGTCACTTCACGCACTTGATCGGCGCTCATAAATGACGTTTCAATATCGATTTGAGTAAATTCTGGTTGGCGATCAGCACGTAAATCTTCGTCACGGAAGCATTTTACGATTTGGTAGTAACGGTCAAAACCAGACATCATCAGCAATTGCTTAAACAACTGAGGAGATTGTGGCAATGCATAGAAGCTGCCTTTGTGAACACGACTTGGCACTAAGTAATCACGCGCACCTTCTGGTGTCGCTTTGGTAAGCACAGGTGTTTCAATATCAAGGAAGCCATTTTCATCTAAGAAACGACGAACGAAGCTTGATGCTTTAGCACGCAGTTTAATGCGATCACTCATTTCTGGACGACGTAGGTCAAGATAGCGATATTTTAAACGCTGCTCTTCAGAGTTCTTTTGGTTGAAATCGAGAGGCAGTACATCTGAACGGTTAATGATTTCAAGACCCGTTGCTAGAATTTCAACTTCACCCGTTGCCATATCTTTATTGATTTGGCTTTCAGGACGAGCGCGAACCTCACCAGTCAACTTAATGCAGAACTCATTACGCAGTTGGTTGGCAACTTCAAATACATCGGCCATATCCGGATCAACCACCACCTGAACGATGCCTTCACGATCTCGCATATCAACAAAAATAAGACCGCCTAAATCACGACGGCGATTAACCCAGCCGCACAACTCTACAGTTTGTCCTGCGAGGGACTTGTTCAGGTGACCACAATAATGGCTACGCATAATGAATTTCCCAATCTCTAATTAGTTATCAATTCTAAGCTACTGAGCTTCAATGTCTCGGCAGCGCAAAGTTCCATTTATACGCTGAAAGATGCGCAAAATCGACCTTCCAGAATACAATTTGTTGTGTTTTATCAAGCGTTGCTGCTTTTTAGGCCAATAATCAACCAAAATAGTCATACAACCGAAAAATTGGAGCTGATTATAGCGTTAAAATATCCAAATCATCAAAACTCTCGTAGAGTAATTCTTTTAAAAGTGAATAAAAGGTAGTTATGGCAGATTTACCACTACGACTGGGGCTCACTCTTTGGTCACACCCTAGATGGCAAAGCGGATTCTATGGTTCTGGCACCCAAGCAGCACAACGGCTAGAAAAGTATGCCAGCGTATTTCATACCGTCGAAGGCAATACCACCTTCTATGCATCTCCCTCTGCCAATACGGTGCAAAACTGGAAAGCAGCAACCAGTGATCACTTTCGTTTTACTTTTAAATTGCCAAAGGCCATTACTCACCAATACATGCTGAATGGTTGTCAGGATCAACTCAAAACGTTCATGACATTAATGGAGCCATTACATCATCGCGTCGGCCTTTGGACTATTCAATTACCCGCAGCTTTCGGCCCGCAACATATCGCTAGTTTAAAAAGGTTCTGCACCTATTTCCCTGCCAATTTCCCTTTGGGCATTGAAGTACGACACCTTGAATTTTTTGCCAAAGGGGAAGCTGAGAAACAATTGAATCAATGGTTATTGGAAACCAACGCCAATCGGATCATTATGGATAGTCGCCCTGTTTTTGCGGCAAAACCGACGACAGAAGCCATTATTGATGCCCACAAAAAGAAACCAAAAGTACCGGTCCATGCGATTAGCACTGCGGATAAACCAATGGTTCGCTTTATTGGCCACCCTGAATTAGAGGCTAACCTGCCCTTTTTTACCCCTTGGATGGCTAAGTTGCCACAATGGATTGCACAAGGTAAGCAGCCTTACTTAATGATACATACGCCAGATAATGTCGAAGCTCCGCAGCTTGCCTTAAAGCTCTACCAACAACTTCAACAGCAGATTACGCTGCCCAAACTGGCTTCATTTCCTGCACAGAAAAATAACCACCAAATCACCATGTTTTAAAGTTACTGCTTGAGATTAATGACAGACGCATGGTTTTCTCATAAAATACGCGCCTTTTTTGGGGTATTAGAATAACCATTGCCCTTTTGCTAGCCGCCGTGAGGTAAACCCATGAGCCATAAAGACATCATCTTTTCTGCTCCGATCGATAAAATTGGTGATTTCACGTTTGATGAACGTGTTGCTGAAGTATTCCCAGACATGATCCAACGCTCTGTGCCGGGGTACAGCAACATAATCTCTGCCATTGGGATGCTAGCTGAACGTTTTGTAAAACCTCATTCGACGATCTACGATCTGGGTTGTTCGTTAGGTGCAGCAACACTCTCAATGCGTCGCCATATCAAGCAAGAAGGTTGCAAAATTATTGCGGTTGATAATTCTCCTGCAATGGTTGAACGCTGCAAACTGCACATCAACGCCTACCGTTCCGACACGCCAGTGGAGGTAATCGAAGCCGATATTCGAGAAATTGAAATCAGCGATGCCTCTGTTGTTGTGCTCAATTTCACTCTGCAATTTTTGTCGCCTGAAGATCGTTTGGTGCTGCTTGAAAAGATCTACGCGGGCCTTCGCCCCGGAGGCATACTGATTTTATCTGAGAAATATGTGTTTGAAGACGAAGCGGCTCATGAACTTTTGATAGATTTACACCATGATTTTAAGCGTGCTAATGGTTATAGCGAACTTGAAATCAGTCAAAAACGCAGTGCGATTGAAAATGTGATGCGTCCTGACTCTATCACCGCTCACAAAGCACGCTTTGAGCAAATTGGTTTTTCAAGCTTCGAAGTCTGGTTTCAGTGCTTCAATTTTGGCTCAATGTTCGCTATTAAATAGCTTAATGTTTACCCCATTCTCTCTAACGGTGTGAGTATCCATCTCTACGCCGTCTTTAGGGCTTTTACCCAACGCTAGGAATACCTTGTACAATGTTTAACTTTGCCAATTTTTATCAACTGATCGCCCAAGATACTCGTCTTCAACCTTGGCTGAACATTTTGCCACAGCAATTGACGGACTGGCAAAACGCTGAACATGGTGACTTTGACCGCTGGGTACGAGCGCTCAACAAGATCCCTGCGGGAATACCCGATAATATTGATCTGAAAAACTCAGTCACTCTATCAAATAGTTCACCCCTTGAAATTGGTGAGCAAAAAAAACTGGAAAGCTTACTTAAGACTTTTCACCCATGGCGTAAAGGACCATACACTCTGCATGATATCCATATTGATACAGAGTGGCGCTCTGATTGGAAGTGGGATCGCGTATTGCCGCACATTTCACCACTTAATAATCGCTCCGTTTTGGATGTCGGCTGTGGCAACGGTTATCACATGTGGCGCATGCTAGGAGAAGGAGCTCGCTTATGCGTGGGTATTGATCCATCTCACCTTTTCCTAGTGCAATTTGAGGCAGTGCGAAAATTACTAGGTGACGATCAACGAGCACACTTACTGCCGTTAGGGATAGAGCAATTGCCTGAGCTCAATGCGTTCGATACGGTATTTAGCATGGGCGTGCTTTACCATCGACGTTCACCATTAGATCATCTTATTCAATTAAAAAACCAATTGGTCTCTGGCGGAGAGTTGATCCTTGAAACCTTGGTTATTGAAGGTGACGAAAATGCGGTTTTAGTTCCCGTTGACCGCTATGCACAGATGCGTAACGTCTACTTCTTCCCTTCCGCTAAAGCGCTTAAAATGTGGCTAGAAAAATGTGGATTTGAAGATGTTCGTATCGTCGATGAAAATGTCACCTCGGTGGGTGAGCAGCGAACCACGCAGTGGATGACACATAATTCACTGCCGGATTATCTTGACCCTAACGATCCAACAAAAACGGTTGAAGGTTACCCTGCGCCAAGACGTGCCATTCTTGTCGCTAAAAAGCCATAATTGACACAGTTTTAACGCTTTGTGGTATGTATAACACTAACCTTGCCTAAGGGTGCTTCACGCATCCTTTTTTATGGGCTAAACTTGGGTTTACAAGCACTTATCCACCAAACAAAATAAGGTCGCAAATGTTTAAGCGAATAGCACCCGTTGCTGCGATTGCTTTACTGTCAGGCTGCGCACTGACCAATGGCGAACAATACCATCAAGCTACCCTAGCAGCGATTCAAACGTCTGAATCTAACCTCAACAATACGATGGGCAATCTGGAACTTCAGTTAAGTAACCAGAACGATTATATCGAGAACCTCGAGGAACAAATCTCGAAACTCGACCAAAAAATCGCGAAGATAAAAACGCTCAGCGCGTCAACTCAGCAAAACGATTCAGTATCCGTCTCACAAAAATCAGCACCGAATCTCAAAACTCAATCAATTCAAAAGTCTCGCTTTGACGTGGTACTGGGTGAGGTTGAAAAAGTCACCATAGACTCGATAAAACAATCTTTCGATGCTCGTGTCGATACGGGAGCAGCAACTTCATCACTCAATGCTATTGATATTGAAGAATTTGAACGTAATGGCAAAAACTGGGTTCGTTTTCACCTTTCAGACGGTATCAAACCCACTGATGATAGTAATTGGATCGAGTCCCCTATTATTCGTTTCGTGAAAATTCGTCAGTCAACTAATAGTGAAACTGAGCGTCGTGCGGTGGTGGAGCTATGGGTAAAACTAGGCAGCATTCACGAAAAGGCACAATTCACTTTAGCTGATCGCTCTCAAATGAGTCATCCTATCTTGCTAGGTCGTGAATTTATTCGAGATATCGCGTTAGTCGATGTCAGTCGCCAATACATCCACTCGGAAACTAAATAAAACTAGGGTAACTTATGACATCACGAGTTCCATTTTACCTATCAGTATTCTTATTGATAGCGGCAGGCATCACACTCAGTGTATTTCGCCATCAGACCTATGGGGTGCCATGGACACCCGGAGAAACTCGCCAAGTTTGGGATATTGAAGCTAGAGTCGAATTTACCGCCATGGATAAAGAGGCGAAAGTTTCGTTAGCTGTACCTCATACACAGGACGGCTACACCTTAATTAATGAGTCCTCATCATCCCCGGGTTACGGCGTATCCTACATTACAACTGACACAGGCCGACGCGCAGAATGGTCGATTCGTAAAGCTGAAGGTCCACAAACTATTTATTACAAAGCTCAATTTTTGGTGGATCCACAAGCTGATAGCGACTCAATTCCTCCTACGGATGAAGCGGTGGTTAAACCGACCTTTAATGGTCCAGAAGAAGCCGCAGCGCTAGCCTTAATTGAGCAAGCAAACCGACGTTCGGCAGACGATATCACTTTCACCAGAGAATTAATCAAAGCACTCAACGATACTGATAGCCAAAACTCATCATTGCTTTTGAATACAATGACCAAAGTTGAGGCGACGGAAAAATTGCTTTCTTATGCACAGGTGCCAAACAAAGTCGTTGGTGTTATTACTTTGGAGGATGGTCGTCGACGCCAAATGATTCAGCACATGAATCAAATATGGAATGGCAAACAGTGGCTATTGTTTAACCCTGAAACAGGGACTCAGCCTACCCATCCAAACCTATTGGTTTGGGACGAGTCGAACGTATCTCTACTTGATGTCATCGGCGGTCAAAATAGCAAAGTTCACTTCACAATGCTCTCGCAAGAAGTGTCATCACAAACGGCAACCAATAACAAAATTGAAGCCGACAAGCTTTTAAACTTCTCCATTCACAGCTTGCCCCTTGAAGAGCAAGCGATGTTTAAAACTATCATGCTGATCCCCATTGGTGCGCTTATTGTTGTCTTTTTACGCGTAATCATTGGTTTGAAAACATCTGGTACCTTTATGCCAGTATTGATCGCCGTTTCTTTTGTCCAAACTCAGCTATTAACCGGTATCGTCGGTTTCTTGTTGATTGTCGGAACTGGTTTAATCATTCGCAGCTATTTATCGAAATTGAACTTGCTGTTAGTGGCCAGGATTTCAGCCGTAATCATTACGGTTATTATGATCATTTCCGTCTTTACGGTAGTGGCCTTTAAGATCGGTTTAACTGAGGGTTTATCCATTACCTTCTTCCCGATGATCATTCTTTCTTGGACAATCGAACGTATGTCGATTCTATGGGAAGAAGAAGGAGCAAAAGAGGTTCTTTTACAAGGCGGAGGCTCCCTTTTCACTTCGGTATTAATCTACCTCGGTATGACTAACTCATACGTGCAGCATTTAACATTTAACTTTATCGGATTACAACTTATCGTGTTGGCCGCTATTTTGTTACTAGGGACTTACACAGGATACCGCTTAAGTGAACTTCGTCGCTTTAAACCACTAGCCGAGGACTAAAGGATGTTTTCACTATCAGAATACACCTCACCACTTAAGTTACGCCGTAAAGGCATTATGGGTATGAATAAACGTAACCACAGCTATATTGGTCGATACAATGATCGCTCAAAATATCCACTGGTTGACGATAAACTGCAAACCAAATTGATTGCTGAACGAGCGGGATGTACCGTACCTAAGTTGATTGGTGTGATCAGCAATCAAGCCGATGTAAAACGTATCCATAATATGGTCAAAGGCTGGCCGGGTTTTGTTATAAAACCGGCACGAGGCAGTGGCGGCAAAGGGATTTTAGTAATCACCTCACACAAAGATGGCGTTTATACCAAACCATCGGGTACAAGTATCAATGAAGAAGATGTTGAGCGTCATATTAGTAATGCCTTAGCTGGTCTGTTTTCTTTGGGTGGCAAGAACGATGTAGCGGTTGTCGAAAACTTGATTAAGTTTGATGACTGCTTTGATGGCTTTAGCTACGAAGGTGTTCCTGATGTTCGCATCATCGTATTTAAAGGCTATCCCGTAATGGCAATGATGCGCCTATCAACTTCGGCTTCAGATGGTAAAGCAAACTTGCACCAAGGTGCTGTTGGGGTTGGTATCGATATCGCCTCTGGCAAAGCTGTGCGCGCAGTACAATTTAACTTACCTATTACTGAACATCCCGATACCGGAAAAGAGCTAGCAACATTGCAAGTACCTCATTGGAGAAAGCTACTCACACTTGCATCCAGTGCATGGGAAATGACAGGCCTTGGCTATATGGGTACAGATATGGTGTTGGATAAAGAAGAAGGGCCTATGGTTCTAGAGCTCAATGCACGCCCAGGTCTTGCGATACAAATTGCAAATGGTGCCGGCCTACTTCCACGCTTACAACATATTGAAGGTTTGGGCTCACCTCTTATTTACCCAAGTGCCGAAGAACGTGTGATTTATGCAGCTAAACATTTTGGTACTGGAGAGTTGGTCGACTAATGCTCAAGCACTTCGTGCATGATGGCATTTACATAAGCACTCATGGATTGATTGTTTAACTGAAAAATTATGGGTGGTAATGTGCATCTTTCACATTACCACCCATTTTCATAAATAAGCCCACAGTAGTGGAGTGTTATTGAACCACATTGCCACTTTCGATGACTGTTTTACGCACCTTATCGGCAAACGTTAACGCTTCCTGACGAATCTCGTTTTCGTTAACCGTCAATACTTCTCTATCTTTCATCAATAGCTTACCATCAACAATGGAGTGCTTAACATTGGTCGCGTACGCAGAATAAACTAAGGCAGAATAAGGGTTATATACAGGCACCATGTTCGGCGCTTTAGTATCAATGACGATAATATCGGCCTGCTTACCAACTTCAAGCGAACCAATTTTATCTTCCATGTGTAGAGCTCGCGCCGCACCAATTGTTGCCATCTCAACCACTTTAATTGGCGGCATTGCTGCGCGATCTTTATTCGCTAGTTTATGCACTTTCGCCACTTGGTTCAGTTCATCCATTGTACTTAATGTGTTGCCTGACATTGGTCCATCGGTCCCTAGCCCGATACGTAATCCATCATCAAACATTTTTAGTGCAGGTGATACCCCTTTCGCAGATTTGATATTGGCACTCATGTTGTGAGCAATACCTACATCATGTTTCTTCAGCAGTTCAATATCATTGTCTGAGACATTAATAACATGCGCCCCCACTAAGTTAGGGGTTAATGCTCCAATATCAGCCATATAGGCCACAGGGCTTTTGCCACCACTACGCTCAGCAATCACTTGGTCTTCGCGATCAGACTCAGCAAGATGAATCAGAACGGGCACTTGATGTTTGAGCGATAACTGAGTGATTTTCTGTAAGATTTCAGTGGTATTGGTATACGGTGCATGCGGAGCAAAGGCTGGCGTAATTCGTGGGTGATCTTTATATTGTTCAATAAAGTTAAGTGCATATTGAATGCCCTCTTCGGCATTACGCGCATCAGCTACGGGGAATTGGATGACCGTCTGACCTAACACCGCTCGCATACCAATTTTATCGACCGTCTTGGCCACTTCATCTTCAAAGTAATACATATCAGCATAAGTAGTCACACCACCTTTGAGCATTTCTACATTGCCGAGCTGAGCGCCAATACGCACCATATCCGGTGATACCAGTTTTTCTTCGAGTGGGAATATATATCGATGCAAACGATCCGGCACATCGTCTGCAAGAGAGCGGAACACCGTCATCGAGACATGAGTATGGGTATTGATTAGACCGGGCATTACGATATCACCCTCCGCATCAATGGTTTGCAGCGCTTTGTATTGGTCAATATCGCGACCATCACTCACCGCAACGATTTGATTTTCTTTAACAGTAACCAACCCGTTTGGATAAACTTTCTTATCGTTATCCATCGTCAATACCGTTGCATTGGTAATGAGTAAATCCACATTTTCTGCCGCTATAGCGAAAGAGCTAATAAAAGAAGTCGCCGCTATCGACGTCACTAATAAGGTTTTCTTAAACATTACAACCACCCGATGTATCAAAAATTGCGTCGATCATACGTGAAGAAATGAGTGAATTGATTAGCTTTATTGCCTAAGATTGAAAAGCGTGACATCGATTCACAATAAATCATGTTGTCATGATCTCTCACAAATCTTACCAAACCAGACATAAGCCCCCAATAAAAAACCCAATGCATAGACATACATTGGGTTTTGATGATTAGCAATTTCTACCGCTGTAAGTTACAGCATTTCAGCCATCTGCTGCGCTTCTGACTTAGGCTTTTCCGTTTGTCCAAAACCACGTAAGCCAACTACATGTACGTGCTCGTGATCTTTAAACACTTTACGTACTAATTTGTAGGTTGTGCCTTTTTCTGGGCTGATATTTTCTGGCGCAGCTATCAACAATTGCATGTCTAAGCGGTCACACAGTTCAAACAAGGTCGAAATAGACTTCGTGTCCAAACGGGCAGCTTCATCCAAGAACAATAGACGACAAGGCACAATGTCTTTACTGCGCAAACGCCGTGATTCTTCTTCCCAACTTTGAACAACCATCAGCAAAATCGACTGGCCAGTACCTATCGCTTCACCGGTTGAAAGTGCGCCTGATTCGGCTTGCAACCAACCGTCAGATCCACGGTTAACTTCGACACTAAGCTCTAAGTAATTACGATAATCTAACAGTTCTTCACCCAATACTTGCGGTGAACGTTGCCCCATATCAATATGTGGATTAACACGTTGAAACAATTTAGCCATCGCTTCAGAGAAGGTATAACGCGCACTCTCAAATAGATCTTTGTGCTGATGCTGCTGCTCGGCTAAACCTGCTAGTAAAATTTCATGACTCTCACGCACTTTTACGTTGAGGCGAACTCCATTCACTTGACCAAAGTTAATGTTCGATAAACCTTGGTTCAACATGCGAATACGGTTTTGTTCACGTTGGATAGTTTTCTTAATAATGCTCGCCACGGATTCAGAGCTGATTGCCAATCGGTTTTCACGCTGAGTCAGCTCTTCCGTTAAGCGGGCAAGCTCCACTTCCATCTCTTCAATCGCTTCGACAGGATCATCCGTTCGAATGATATCTTGGCGGATACGTTCACGTAGATGTTGGTAGACCGCAATATAGAATAAGACTTTACGCTCTGGGTGCGCGTTATCTTCAGACAAGCGAAGGGCATCACGTAAATCTTCATTGTTCGCCACAGCTAAACGCAATGCACCTAATGATTTATCAGACATAGAACGCAGATCGTCGGCTGATAAATAGGCTAGCTCGCGCTTATGTAAGCGACGCTCTACATCATTTTCACGCGCTAAACGCAGTACACTGCACCACCCTGCTTTTGCATTGACCACAAAAGTACGTAGGTCTTGGTACTCTTTTTGTACTTTCTTTAAACGCTTAACTAACGCTTTCATCTCAAGATCGGTTGAGGTAATAGTGCGTTCGTATTCGCTCTTACGTGAACGAGAACTATGCAAACGTTCTTGTAATTCATCGCGGCGACGTTGTGCGCGCTCTTGCGCACCTTCATCAGCATGTACACCGAACTCTTGCAGCTCTTGTTTGAACTCTTGAACCGTTTCAAGTTTTGCTTGATGTGAACTTTTTAACGCAGCCAATACTTGATTATATTGGTTCATTTGACTTTGCGATTGCTTCAGTTCATCACGAGTTCGAGTTCGGGCATTTTCAGCATCAACCAGCTTAGCTTTAAGCTGCTCACTCAATTCACTGCTCTTGCTGAGAAGGTCAACAGAATCGGAGTAACTAAAGTAATGGCGACGCTCAACCACATCTGACAATGCAAAAATCTGCACTTTTAACGTTTGCAGCGCTTGGTCCGCTTGTTGATATTGAACGGTCAGTTCTTCAAACTGTTCAGGATCCGTATCTAAAGCAGAAGCAATGTTTTCTAGCTCAGCTATCGTTTTGCGGTGAGCACTTAAAAATGCTTTGGCGGCAGACAAATGGCTGATCTTTTCTTCCAATTCATCAAAACGCGCTTGCAGGGCGTCATCTTCAATCAGCAACATACTTGGAGCAAGTTTATCAAGCAGAGTTAACGCTTGTTTACTATGCTGCAGTTGGCTACGTTGCTGCTGCTCTTTTGCTTCTAAGTCAGCCAAAACACGGGCTACTTGATTTCGTTCTTCACGCGCGATTTGTAGTGCTTGCTCAGGGTCGGCATTGAAGGCTACCTGAATATGTTTCGCCACAAAGTCATTAAAGCTTTGGTAAAGACGTTGCAGTTTTTGTGAATCAAACGCTGCTTTTGCATGCGCTTCTAGTACATCTTCGCGCTCGTTACGCAGCAATTCCAAACGCTGATCTCGCGCTGCTCGACCAAATAATGGGATTTCAGGGAAGCGAGAATAACGCATCTGGCGATCATTTAGCTGAACACAAACCGCACCTTCCAATTCATCGGCATTAAATGAGCTGTCATCAAATGCATCGATATCACCTTCTATGATGTAAAGATCTTCTGGGCAATCATCTAACTCAATCAGCTTCTCTTTGATGCCAGAAAGATCAGACACAACAATCGCGTGCCGAGCCGGGCCATACATTGCACTGAAATACGGCGCATCACTGAGGGTGATGTCATCATAAATTTCTGAAAGTAAGACCCCACCTAAAGTATCAGCCAACCCTTTTAAACGCGGGTCGTTTGAACCACCTGGTGATGCTAACCTTTCAATTTCACTATCCAGTTGAGCTCGACGCTCGGCCAGTTTATCTTTGGCGATGGACTGCGCTTTTTCGAGCTCAAGCACTTGCTGCATGTGTGCCATAACCGACTGACTATCTTGTAGCTCGGCACCGCTTTGTTCACACAATGTTTCAAGTGCATCGTTTGCTGCAATCCACGTTGGTGCAATCGACTCTAAACGTTGAATTTCAGCCTGCTTATCTTGCTCTAAACGGCGCTGTTCACTACGCTGTTCACGAAGTTCTTCTTGAGCATATTCTAATGACTCGATCAACGCAGCGTGGCGTTCGTGCTCTTGTTCCAGCATTTGCTCATCAAGTAATTCAACTTGGTGCTGCTTTTGGTAACCGGCTACGAGCTCACGCGCTGTTTGCTGTTGATTCAAGCGACGCTCTAAGTCTCGTTGCTGCGCATACCATTGCTGTTCATTTTGGCAAATCTGTTCGGCATCACGTGCTTGCTGGATAACCAATTTTGCTTGTGCAGCAGCATCACTACGTGGAATAACACCAACAATACCTTGCACCAATTTCAACGCATGATCAAACTGCTCAACGGCTGCGGAAGACATATCCAACTTATGCTTTAATGCAAGCAAGGTCGTGGTATTGCTATCTTGCTGCTGCTTAAGTTCATTCACCAATGCGGATGCGTTGTCTGGCGTTAAATTGTCATCGCCTAAAAGCTGCATAGCTTTATCTAATGCCTGAACAGCTTGCTGGTATTGCAGCGCACGAGTTTGCTGAACATCCAATGCTTGTTGGTAATCAGCAAGCTGGCTTTTCAAGCTATCCACTTCATCTTCAGAAATGGTGGCTTGTTCTTCGGCCATTAAAACGCGCTCCCGCGCTTCCTCTACCACCATCATCTGTTCTTCAAGGCGAATACTGAGCTCTTCTAAATCTTCTTGGTAGCGCTCAATTTTTTCTTGCTGACGCAGTGCATTCTGCACCAGTTGTAGGTGATCAGAAGCCGCTTGGTAGTCTTGCTCTAACGCAGATTCTTGTTCAACCAATAACTCTAACTCTTCCTGTACGCGATTGAGCAGATTGTTTTGTTCAATCAAAGTATGACGCGAACCAAACAGTTCACTGCGTAATGCTAAAGTTTGCTCTAGTTTCTTGTGGCGTTCGTTAGCGTGACGCATATAATCAGCCGCCACGTAATTGGTTGATTCTGTAATTAAATGCTTGAAGAGATCACGATCAGCTTGCGTGGTTTTGATGGCTTCCAACGTCATGCGGTTTTCACGTAAAGCCGATTCCATATCTTGGAATGCTTTTTTAACGCCGCCGTTTTGTGGCAATAGGTAGTCACGCAATGAACGCGTAATTGCACTCGAAATACCACCGTATAATGACGCTTCAATCAAACGATAGAATTTTGAACGGTCGCTACTGTTACGCAGTTTTTTCGGCACAACACCGAATTCAAACATCTGTGCATGGTAGTCAACAATTGAATTAAACGCTTTAAAATGCGCCCCTTCAATTTTTGCCACAATGTCTTTAACTTCGTTAATTTGACGCACGCGCGCATGGTTGTCGGAAACGTTTTCGATTAGCACATCGGTCGGTTTAATATGGCTCGGTAAACCTTGAATAACAAAAGGTTTGATATCAACTTTTTTATCACGACCCGCCACTTGTTGCAGTTTCACCGCAAACAAAAGGCGCTGCTTGCGCGAGTTGACAACATCTAACGCCGCATAACAAGCTCCGGCTTGCAGCTTGCCGTATAAACCTTTGTCACGAGAAGCTTGTGAGCTACCGGCTTCGGTTGTGTTTCTGAAGTGGAGCAAACTTTGGTCTGGAATTAGCGTAGTAATAAAGGCTGCCATGGTAGTCGATTTACCCGCACCGTTACCGCCAGATAATGTGGTAACCAAACCATCAATATCAAAAGTACGAGCAAAGAAGCCGTTCCAATTGATCATGGTTAGTGATTGATACTTACCTCGTTCAATCATTCTTCACCTTCCCACTCTGTTTGCTCGTTAACATCTTGTTCTTCTATTTCTTGTTCATTATCTAATAAGCTGCGTTGGTTTGGTTCCTGGCTGTGCACCACAGCTTCACCATCACGAATCAAACGCAATTGTGCTTCACGCATGTCATCACCAACGCGCACGTCAGCACCAAAGCGAAATACCGCTTCGCTGATACGGAATTTATTGGTATCACCTAAATTGATGATCATGCCTAAACGTCGCAAGCGACGCAGAGATGTACGCACTTTTTCAAACAGCTTTTCTTTGTCTAAGTCAGAGCCGCTTGCTCGGTTGGTCACGAGCTTCATTAGCTTTTTCTCATCAGCAAGTGATAGCAGCTCTTCATACAATTCTTGATTGGTGAATATGCCTTCATGCGCTAAACGCTCTGGGCTCAAATAAAGGAAGCACAGTACTTTTCCGACGAGCATATCTAACTCAGATAACACACTTCGGTTAATCAATGCCGTTGAACGAGGACGCAAATAAAAGAAACCTTCGGGCGCTTTTACTAATTCAGTATTATAACGTTGATAAAACAACGCTAAATCAGGCTCAAAGTCCGATAGAAATGCGTGATTATCTAAATCGTCACTAGAAACATGGCGACCGGCACGAAGCTGGCTATCTAATGCGGGGAAAAGGGGATTCGTAATTGCTTTTGCCAAGTTTTCTGGCATGTATTCATTAATATCTGTTGATAACATTTGCTTGTACCTTTGCGCCAAAATCGTTGATCGCTTGCCAGTCGGGTTGAATCGCTCGGTAATCATGTTCGGAATAACCGAGTCGTACCGCTTGGTCGACAACAATTCTTGCTAAATCAAAATGATGAGTATGAGGATGAGCGGCTAGGTAATCTCTCAACACCAATCCTAGGTCTATCGGCATGCCTTGATCTTTATGACCTTTTAGCATCTGTCCGATACGCTCTGAAAGCTGATCATTGACCTGTTTGAATTCTTCATATTCCACTTCAAGCGGCACTTGCCCCATCACTTCATCGTCTCTTAAGACCAAAGCTTCATCACGAAGGTCCGTCAAACGTTCAGCATCGGCATAAGTGAGATGCCAAGGCGTATCAAAATAGTCATTCACTGATTGACGTAAGCGCTGGCTGAATGCTCGGTTTTGATCCATATCTATCGCGGTACGGATAAATTTATGCACGTGACGGTCATAACCAATCCACAGGTCAATAGCTTGTTGACCCCAACTTGTAATGCGATCAAGCTTCATCTGTAAACCAAATAAGGTTTCTTCGATAAACTCAAGTTCAGAAGAACCATAAACGATTTCTTGGATATCGAGGATCTGCGTTTGAAGCTCGTCTCCCGCGGCTTGCAATGTATCTTGCAGTTCACGCAATGTGGAGGAGGTTTCAGAAAGTAATGACTCACAATTGTTGATCGCTTCACGCCAATCTTTGTTCAAGAGCTCGGCTATCTGCTGCTTAACGGACTGCTGCTGCTCATCCATTACTCGTTGGTTAAGGTCGATTCGGTCAAATATTTCACCGACGGAATACTTCAACACCCCGTATACATTCTTTTTCCAGTGTCCAGGTGTGCCGCCTTTTTGCGCCGCCTCTATGGCTTTTGCCATTTCATCCGCCACCATGGAGAGCTGGATGGAGAGTTTCAGTTTCGAAAATTCGCGGTGGCGAACATAATAATCGGTGATACCAATCGCCAGTGGCGATAAACGGTAGATGCTGACACCTTCGGTTACTTCACTGGTAAATCGGCTCACCAATCGCTGCTTAACCAGTTCATTGATCGCGTTATTAGCACGAAAAGCCGAAGCTTCACCTGTCTCTTCAAACATACGAGTGACGATGGAGAACGCGTCATGTAACTCCCCCTCACCTAATTCTTCATCAAACCTTTCATTGCTCAGTACTGCGATAGCGATAAGGAACGCAAGCCGCTCTGTCGTCAGGTTCAATGAGAAATCGTGCTGCTTTACCCAGCTAACCAATTCATCGATTGGTTGCTCTGCAGCGCTTTGAGTTATCTCACTCATTGTTATTCCTGCTCTATTTTCTTCTGCGCCCATACATGAATGTATCGACCTAGCGAGAGGTATGGCTCTTGTCTACACAGCTGTTTTTCTAGTGCCAGTACGTCTTCATATTGGTAGTCGCCCATATTTTCTACGTTTCCGATGTAGTCACTGAATGAGCGAATTCCCGATTTACCACAAATTTCAAACCCCGCGTCTTCGATCCATTGATAAACGTCTTCGGGCTTTAAACCTTTTTGTGGTTGGAGTTTAAATCTTTTGCGATGTGGCATCCCATCAAGCACATGAGGAATATTACCGCACACCACATTTTTATATACCAGACCATGATGGTTGTAGAACATCACGGAAGCCATTCCCCCCGGCCTGACTTGTTCTAACAAGTTTTGCAATGCCGCTTGCGGTTCTGCTAACCATTCCATCACAGCGTGAAACATCACCATATCGACAGAAGCAGTTAAATGCTCTTGTATTGACTGTACAGGTGAATGAATCAGCCGATACTGCTCAAGCAAGCCATTTTTTGCAATATCCTGCTCAGCTAACAGCAACATTTCCGAAGATAGATCACATAATGTAATTTGATGCCCTAGCTTGGCCAATTTTTGGGACATTTGTGCCAGTCCACCACCCGCATCCAAAATGTGCAGAGGCTGGGGGTTGGTGTCAAACTTGGCGAGTAATTGCTCGATATCTTCCCAAACAATGACTTGGCGTATCTCACCTTTGTCAGAGCCATATATGTTTTTTGCAAATTTGTGGGCAATATCGTCGAAATTCCGGTCTTCAGTCACAGTCGCTTGGGGTATGATAACGAATCGTGCTGCTATTCTGTCATAGGAATGGCAGGAATAAAGAGGCTTTATGCCTTTTTATATTCAAGTGGTGTTTTTTCGGACTATTTTGTTTATGTTTGAGCTGAAAAAAATTATTTCCTCATTATTAATGCCTCTCCCGGCGATGCTTATCCTCGGTTTTGTAGGTTTAATGCTTATTATGTTCACAGCCAAACGTAAAACTGGCTGTATGATTGTCTTGTTATCTTTGACGACTCTATTCCTGATCTCTTTCCAACCTTTCGCTACTCGCGTTCTGATGCCGTTAGAAAGACAGTATTCTGCATTCCTTCCTAGTGAAGGAGCGATTGATTATGTCATGGTACTTGGTAGTGGGCATGTGGTTGACGATCAAATTCCCCCCACGTCTGAACTCAGCCGAACCGCACTGATGCGTCTTAGTGAAGGCATTCGAGTGATGCGCATGTATCCCGGTTCAAAATTAATCTTGTCTGGTTACTCTGGCGGCTCCGAATTTAGTCACGCTCGCATGTTAGCAACCGTAGCGCTCGCACTCGGAGTGAGTAAATCCGATATTATTTTGCTTGAAACCGCGAAAGATACATGGGAAGAAGCAAGACAAGCAGCTGCCTTTGTTCAACAGCGCAAGTTAGTACTCGTCACTTCAGCGAGCCATATGCAACGCGCATTAAACGAATTTTACTCGGCAGGACTCGCCCCTATTCCCGCGCCAACCAATTATCTAGCGCAAAACAATATCGCTCAGGCTTGGGAAAAATACACACCTCGAGCTCGCTACTTAGAACAAACGGAGCGCTATTGGTATGAGACCTTGGGGCTATTGTGGCAAAACCTACGTGATTGGGCATCCGGCTACGAGGAAACGGCTTTAGAAAACGCTCCACAACAAGAAAGCAATTTGTAAGATACATAAAAAACCGAAGTCTCTACTTCGGTTTTTTATTTTCTGGCATCTCAAATAACCCAACGAGATACGTGTTTTATCGAAAATAAACGACTAATCTCCGGCAAACATATACCCTTCCCCATGCACCGTCACAAAAATTTGTGGGTTTTTAGGGTCAAATTCCATCTTCGCTCTCATCCGTCTAATCAAGACATCAATCGTACGATCATTAGGCGCATCAACACGATGGCTGATCATATTCAAAATACGTTCTCGGCTCAGTACTTGGTTAGGATAAGAAGATAATGCAACCAACAACTCATACTCAGCTTTTGTCAATTTTACCGGTTCACCACTTCGACTAAGTGCACGGCGTTGAATATCAAATGACCATTCACCAAATCGAACGAGATTACCATTTTGAGAAGTATCGCCAACAGTCGATTGATTATTGGCTGTCGATATCCGCCATAAAAGATTTTTTACACGGACTAACAGTTCACGTAATTCAAATGGTTTGGTGACATAGTCATCAGCCCCCATTTCGAGACCAACAATTTTATCGATGCTATCCGTGCGACCTGTAACCAGGATGATTCCAATATCAGATTGACTACGTAGTTCACGCGTTAACATCAAACCATCCTCTCCCGGAAGGTTGATATCTAACATAATCAAATCAATAACGTTGTTCTGAAGCGCCTCTCGCATTTGAGTACCGTTCTCCGCCTCTGTAACGGTATAACCTTCATTTTGAAAGTACCCGGCCAGTTTACTGCGAGTTACTGCGTCATCTTCAACAACTAATACGTGATAGCTCATGTACACCACTTATTTATATGGAAATGCCTAAGTCTCAGTATGAGACTATGTACAAATTTATTCTATTCATAAATCGTCATAATTCTATCAATCGCAGGCTAAAAATAGAGAAAAATGCTGGTTTATTGATTCAAAACAACCTTCCAAGACGGTATTAATTAAATAACAATTTCTGTCATATTTTTTCATTTATATAGTGATAGCTATTCATTTTTATTCGCTAAACTTAGCAGAGTAATTATTTTTGGAGCAAGACGATGCAAGAAACTAAAGCCTTTAATGAAAAGCGTGCCGAGATTTACTGGTGGCTTTCGAGCTTATTTGTCAAAGAGCTAACTGAGCAGGAGCTAGAACAATACCATACTCAGGCCATTCGCTCGTTTCTTACTGGCTTAGGTGACAACCAAACCCTTAAACCTGCAATTGACAAACTAGTCGATGCATTAAATCGACTCATGGATAGGGAAGATGCTCAACTAGAGCTTGCCGCTGATTTCTGTGATGTTTTTCTAAAATCAAATAAAGATTCTGCTCTGCCATATGCCTCTATTTATATTGGTCAATCAGGTCTTCTCAATGCTGAACCAGCAAAAGCGATGACCGAATTAATGGCATCACATAACATTGCGGTAAGCACATCGCTGAATGAGCCAGCTGATCACATTGCTATTGAATTAGATTTTCTGGGGAATTTGATCATTCGATCCAATGAGCTAGAACAGGAACAACATTTAGATCAAGCCTTTGTCGAACAGTATGAGTTTATCCAACAGCATATCCTCTCATGGGTGCCTCAGTTTAGCCTTCGATGCCAACAAATTGATCAGTTCGGGTTCTATAGCGCATTAACCGAACTGCTAGTGGCATTTCTTCAATTGGACTGCAAGTATTTGTCTAACGATTAGTGCGTCTTTACATAGATACACAATAAATCAGTCAACTGTGACAATTGACTGATTTATTAAGCAGATTTTTCATTGCCTGATTGACGTTTGCAGACTAAAATCTTGACTGAAAACGATAAAAAATTATTTTTAAGATGCAAACCGCTGTTTCCGGCGGTTTTTGTGTTTTTATTACTTTTAGGCTTCAATCTTAACAAGGTAATAAGCCTAACTCTGCTGAATGGTAAGCTGATTCAACCGTTCTGCAATTATCGACAGGAACGAATTTATGGCTACGATTAAAGACGTTGCTCGCCTCGCTGGCGTATCAACCACCACGGTATCGCACGTGATTAACAAAACTCGCTTTGTTGCTGAAGCTACACAAGAAAAAGTGATGGAAGCAGTAGCGGAACTCAACTATGCGCCAAGTGCTGTGGCTCGTAGCTTGAAATGTAATACCACCCGTACGATCGGTATGTTAGTTACCCAATCCACTAACTTGTTTTTCTCCGAAGTTATTGATGGCGTGGAAAGCTACTGCTATCGCCAAGGCTATACGCTCATTTTGTGTAACACGGGCGGTATCTATGAGAAACAACGTGATTATATTCGCATGCTAGCGGAAAAACGCGTTGATGGTATGTTAGTCATGTGTTCAGACCTCACTGAAGAGCTTCTGGAAATGCTCGATCGCCATGCCGATATCCCTAAAGTGATAATGGACTGGGGTCCAGAAAGCTCTCAAGCTGATAAAATCATCGATAATTCTGAAGAAGGTGGTTATCTAGCGACCAAATATCTTATCGATCATGGTCACACTGAAATTGCATGTCTAAGTGGTCACTTCGAAAAGGCAGCCTGCCAAGAGCGAATTCAAGGCTTCAAACGCGCACTTGCAGAAGCGAACCTAACTGTGAATGAAAACTGGATACTGGAAGGTAACTTCGAGTGTGACACTGCCGTATTAGCCGCAGATAAAATCGCAGCAATGGATAAACGTCCAACGGCTGTATTCTGTTTTAACGATACTATGGCTTTAGGTTTAATGAGCCGCCTACAACAAAAAGGTATCCGTGTCCCTGATGACATGTCAGTGATTGGCTATGACAACATTGAGCTCGCTGAATACTTTTCACCACCGCTAACCACCATTCACCAACCTAAGCGCCGTGTGGGAAAAAATGCATTTGAAATTTTGTTAGAACGCATTAAAGACAAAGAGCATGAAAGACGTATTTTTGAAATGCACCCAGAGATTGTTGAGCGTAAAACAGTTAAAAATATAAAAAAATAAATCAAATTTTTGCTCGTTAATCGTTCGAAAGTCAAAACTGCCCATATTCTTAAAATTAGGATTACATTTGACTTTCAATCACGAAACTTTTGAGATGGGCATCACATATAAGAGATACAAATGTGATGTTTGTCCAATTTTTTATTTATTCTAATTCTTAGAAGTCACGCACAGGGCAAACCATTTGAAAGAATGGGACGCAAAGCCTCCGGCCTAAACCAAAACATTGGTAGGTAGCGGGGTTGCCGATGGCAATGATACTAGCATTAAGTTTACTCCTTACTGACACACTTTCTGCATAGAGTTGCTAACCTCTCGGACCTGATTTTGGTGGCGTATTACCTATACACCGAGAATTTACAACATGGATAAACCAGTACTTAAAGATTCAATGCGACTATTCGAACAGTTTGGACAAGTAAAATCTCGTTCAATGTTTGGCGGTTTCGGTATTTTCGTCGATGACACTATGTTTGCTTTGGTCGTAAACGATAAACTTCACATTCGCGCTGATGATGTGTCTACAAAACGCTTTGTACAGCAGGGCTATGAGCCTTATGTATATAAAAAGCGCGGCTTTCCTGTCGTCACTAAATATTTTGCATTACCTGATAATTGCTGGAACAACCCGCAACAAATCTTGAGAGACGCATCTGTCGCACTTGAAATTGCCAAGCAAGAACGTGAAGTTCAAGCTCAGGCAAAGCCAGATCGCTTGAAAGATCTGCCCAATTTGCGTCTTGCAACGGAAAGAATGCTCAAAAAAGCAGGTATTGAATCGGTTAATGATTTACAAGCGAAAGGTGCTTTAGAAGCGTACAAAGCCATTCAGCAAACCCACTCTTCGACTGTCAGTTTAGAATTGCTTTGGGCTTTAGAAGGCGCGATTGAAGGAAAACACTGGTCTGTTATTTCGCAATCTCGTCGTGATGAACTCGCCAATAATCTATAAACGTTAACCACAACCTTTCAAAAAGCGCTCGCACTTCATTGCGGGCGCTTTTTTATTCCATTTTGAAATAAAAGTTCGACTTTCCATGTCCTATTCACTATATCTAGTGTAAAAACGCGGTGAGAAAAAGCATGAATAAAAAAATTGTCTTGGGTCTAATCCTATTAATTACCATCATTCTACTAGCGATGAATTTTGGCCAGTATCTAACCTTAGAAAACGCCAAAGCACAGCAATTACTGCTCAATGAGCATATTGAACAAAACTTTGTGAGCGCAGCTGCACTCTATTTCTCGCTCTATATTTTAGTCACGGCATTTTCGATACCTGGGGCGGCAGTGGTCACATTATTAGGCGCGGCGCTATTCGGCTTTTGGACTAGCCTACTTTTAGTCTCCTTTGCCAGTACTATCGGGGCAACCCTAGCTTTTTTAAGCAGCCGCTTTTTACTGCGTGAATGGGTGCAAGACAAATTTGGCTCAAAACTGAAAGCGATAAACCAAGGTGTGGAAAGTGATGGCGCTTTCTATCTATTTTCTCTGCGCTTGATACCTGTCTTTCCATTTTTCTTGATCAACTTGTTAATGGGCTTAACACCACTTTCCACTGTTCGCTTTTATTTAGTTAGCCAGTTGGGGATGTTGCCAGGCACTGCTGTCTATTTGAATGCAGGCACACAGTTATCTGAAATAGATAGTCTATCTGGTATTATTTCACCGTCCGTCTTGCTTTCATTTGCACTGCTTGGATTGTTTCCCATGATAGCGAAATGGGGTCTATCTAAATTCAACAATATGACCAAAACGACTTAGAGCCAATCAACATGAAGATATTCGTCTCGAACTTATTATTAGAAGCACATATCGTCAGTCATCTCTTGCAGCAAGAAAAAATTCAGTGTGAAGTCAGGGGAGAAGGCCTGTTTAGTTTACAAGGTGAATTGCCTTTTGGAGAAGAAACTAACCCTTATGTATGGCTACTCGATGCTCATAAAGAACGTGAAGCTCTTGCAGTTATAGAAACTTACCGTGATAACCATGAACAAAATGTGTCCAACTGGTACTGCCAAAAATGCGGAGAAGAGAACGAACCGCAGTTTTCTGCCTGCTGGCATTGCAGTTCAGTTCAGTAGCTCCCATTGACCGTCTACTCGTATCGAAATTAGCGAGACATATTCTGTTGAATGAATTCAATAGAGTGTCGATTAAACATCTCCGGCTGTTCAACATTACAAACATGTCCACAATTGGGTATTTCTAACAGAATACTCTTTTTGTGGTGTGCCACCATGTCCTTGACGGGTTTAATGAACATATAGTCTCTCTCGCCCATCAGATAAAGAGTCGGGATTGGTAGTTCTTTCTCTTTAAAGTACTTCATTAAAGGGTTAACTTCCGAAGTCAGCATAAACCAGCGTTTAAACTCTTTTTGGCACAGTTTTCTTGCTTCTCGTATGAACAGATGTCGAGACTCTTTTTGAGTACGTTGTGGCATAACAATATAAGCGAACAATCGATATAGCCACATATAAGGAATGATATGCTTACTTAAATTGCCTACCTTAACTAGCACCTGCGAACGAACGTCAAAACGCGTCACCGCACCACCTAACACCATCGTTCTAACACGACTAGACGCTAATTCAGCAAGGTTTCTGACAATAATTGTTCCTAGTGACATACCAACAAAATGGGCAGATTGGATTTTCAGATGATCCAACACTTTGAGAATATCTTGTGTAACTGATTTAAAAGTATAGCGATTGGCCATTAATTCTTTAAGTAACTGATTGGATTTGCCGTGACCACGGAGGTCAATTAACAATAAATTAAAATGTTCTCTGTATGCTTTTATCTGCTTAAACCAGATAGATGAGCTTCCCCCTGCCCCATGGACAAAGACAACCCATTCATCACTGGTCGGATGATGGTAAGTTTTATGGAAAAGTAAACTCTGAGACATATTGAGATATTTGTTCGCAATCAATGAGTATTAAGACTACCACAAAATACCAATACTATTGGTAGCAGGATGTAAAATTATGTTTGGTTTATCGGCTCTATAGCATGAGACAAAGGCGCCGAAGCGCCTTTTCATTTGTTATTAACTAAATACCGCGTCTTGATACATTTTGATGTATTCTTTCGCTGAATCTTGCCAACTAAAATCTTGGCGCATAGCGCGTTGCTGTACTTCTAACATTTTATCTGGATGCTGAAGATAAAATAGCATCGCCCGTTGCATAGTAATCAGCAAAGCCTCAGCAGACGGTTCATGGAAACCAAAACCCGTTGCTTCATCAGGGTACTTATCGTAATCACGAACCGTATCTTTCAGGCCACCGACTTCACGCACAATAGGCAATGTGCCGTAAGCCATGCTATAGATCTGGTTCAAGCCACACGCCTCAAATTCTGACGGCATAAGAAAGAAATCTGAACCGGCTTCAACCAAGTGCGCGAAACGATTGCTATAAGCTTCAACAAAGGCAAATTTATGTGGATACAACGAAGCGATTTTCTGCAAACGAGTGGCAACTTCAGGTTCACCCGTCCCAACAATAATCACTTGAACATCATTACGTAAAAACTGCTCGAGGATGGGTAGAATGTAATGAAACCCTTTTTGGTGAGTTAAACGACAAACCATACCAAACAGTGGTAATGAACGTTTAGGTAATTGCAGCTCTTCTTGCAGTATCTGTTTGCTTGCTAATTTACCCGCATGCAGCGATTCCGCCTCATCTGAATAGCCAAGAGGAAGATATTCATCCTGTTGTGGATTCCATTCACTGTAATCACAGCCATTGACAATGCCGTGAAGATCCCTTGCTCTGTGTACAAAATCATCAACCAGTCCATGAGAGCCCAAAGGCGTCAGCAATTCAGATGCATAATTAGGACTGACTGCATTAATTTTATCGGCAAAGGCAATACCTGCACGCAGCATGCTAACGTGATCATGCCCATATTGCAGAAACTCCATACCAGATAAATTTAATTCAGGAATAATTTCTAATTGATGATAAGAGAAGATCCCCTTGAAGATAGCATTATGCACCGTCAAGACACTCTTCATCTCAGAAAAGTATGGGTCGTGTTGATAACGAGTTCTTAGCAAGAAAGGCACTAATCCTGTATGCCAATCATTAGCGTGAATAACTTGCGGTTTTTTGCCTAATTTCGGCAACACATCCAGACTCGCTGCTGAAAAAAAGCCAAAACGTTCACCGTTATCTGAATAGGCTTGGTTATTCTCACCATACATTTCTGGACGGTCAAAATAATGTGGGCAGTCGATCAAATAGACTGGTACACCATCAAGCTGCATTTCACGCACTCGATATTGGGTGTGAGGCCAATGAGTAAGCTCAGTCTCTAACACAACTGGAGCTTCATTTAGCCCCGGTATAGAGCGATAAGCAGGTAGCACAATGGCTACCTGATGATCTAACTCTTGAAGTGCTTTCGGTAGCGCCTTGGCGACATCCGCCAAACCACCACTTTTAATCAATCCCTGTGCTTCTGAAACGGTAAACCAAACCTCGATTTTTTCCCTTTTAGAATCCAACTTTCGTTCCTTTTGCAATAACAACGATCCCCTCATCTGACACGTGGAAGCGTTGTCTATCAAGCTCTAGATCTTCACCAATGATGGTACCTGGTGCAATCTCAACATTTTTATCAATAATTGTGCGTTTAATACTACAGCCTTCACCGATTTTGACATCACCTAAAATCACTGACTCACTAATTAAAGTATTTGCGGCAATATTACTGCGATAGCCTAGCACTGATTTGTATATCTTTGCACCTTGAATATAGCTACCACCAGAGATCAAGCTATCTGTAATTTGTACTTTACGATCATGTGAATCCACAAAGGTTGCTGGCGGTAATGGCGGATAATAAGTGTGTAATGGCCAACTACGGTTATAGAGTGAGAAATCGGCATCGTGCTCAAGTAAGTCCATATGAGCAGACCAGTAGGCATCAATCGTACCCACATCACGCCAATAAGTGGCTTCTTTTTCACCCTTGATGACATTCGTAGAAAAATCATAGACATAAACCCCACCTTCAGGGAAGAGTTTAGGAATGATATCTTTACCGAAATCATGACTAGATTCTTTATTCTCAGCGTCTAAGCGTAACTCTTCGCACAATGTGTTTGCGTCAAAAATATAGTTACCCATAGAAACAAGAGCAAGATCAGGGTGTCCAGGGATAGACTTAGGATTACTAGGCTTTTCTTCAAAGCCGATCATCTTGCCATGCTCATCAACTTCAATAACACCAAATTGAGAAGCCTCAGAAAGTGGCATTCTTAAAGCCGATACAGTCAATTTCGCATCAACGCGCTTGTGGAAGTCAAGCATCTGACGTATATCCATTTTATAAATATGGTCAGAACCGAAGATACACACTTGATCAGGTGCTGATAGCTCGATAAAACTAATATTTTGGTAGATAGCATCTGCCGTCCCCTCGTACCAACGCTTACCATCACGCATCTGTGCTGGAATCGAGTCAATAAAGCGGTCCGTGATACTCGTCAAATTCCATCCTTTCTTCATATGTAGATAAAGGGACTGTGATTTGAACTGTGTCAATACATAAATACGCATAAGATCTGCGTTAACAAAGTTGTTAAGTGCAAAATCGATTAAGCGATAGCTACCACCAAATGGAACCGCAGGTTTACTACGAGATGCAGTCAAGGGCATCAAGCGAGAGCCCTCACCACCAGCAAGGATCATACCTAAAACACCAGCCATAATAATTCTCCATATTTTTTCATTTTTATATTCGCATTCCATACTTATTAGCATTGAGGGGGAGTATGGATGCTTTTCCTTTATATAACGCTCTTGTAAAATCCGAGATTTTGTAAAATACCTTTCACTCAAAAACGGATGCCTATACGTTATCGAATTGCTAGAAGAATACAATTTTAAATACGCTGTTCTGTCGACTATTAATCCGTTAGATTGCCAACACCTAACCTAGCTCACATTTCAATGCCTCATAAAATATAAATACAACAATGCATTAACCAAACGTTAATATCCGTTTTTTGTATCGTTTTTTCATCTCATATACACGCTATGAAAATCAATAATAAAACACATTTATGACATCCAGTTAAAACCTCTAGACACCTGATACAACGAAGTCAGTTTAAGGTTTTTTTAGGTTAAATTTCGTTCGATACAAATCCCAATATGTCTAGCTAAGCCACATGACTTCCTTCTTGCCAGATATAGGCTTGGCATTCTTTAGACTGCTTTGCCATATAAAGTGCGGTGTCAGCTTTAGCCAGAGCCTCTGTGATAGAAAACCCTCCGTTTATCAGTGCCCCACCAATCGATAAGTCAATTGATGTTGAATTTTCTGCGCCCACGCTGTTTGATGAAAGCTCAGTTAAACGTTTCGATAGTGCTAACAGACTGTTATAGCTATCACTTCTGACTACGATAAGAAATTCATTATCGGCCCAGCGGCCAGCAGAATCATATTCTCTTATTGCCAAATTTATGTTGTCGGTAACCTGTATGAGTTGTGAGTCAGTGATGACACACTTATCATTCTGAGCAGTCGTGCCATATTTTCCAATATCTATCCAAAGTAATCCAAAATGACTATTTTCTCGTTTTACTCTGGCTAATTCACTTTTAATCTCAGCTTCCATCCCTTTTTTATTGAGTAGTTGAGTCAAAGGATCAATGGTAGAGAGATGATCGAGAGCAGAGGTTCTTATTGCCACTAATCGGTCAATATTAGCTTGTCCATGAAGGATTCCCTTGGTTAGTTTTTCGATAAAGCGCATCACATCCCCGATTTCAGAATGTGGTTTATAAGTAAATTGAATGGGGTAGTCTTGAGTGCGGTACTGCTGTGCTGCCTTAACAAGGCGAGCGAAAGGACGTAGAAAGGTTAGCTCAATGACCAGCCAAATGGTGAGCAAAAATCCAACAAGCGTTAAGAGTAAAACACAACAAAGTAACGTGACATTCGTCGATGCCAACAAGCTATCCATATTAATAAAGGTAACCTCAAACCAATTCAGTGGCTTAATGTAGTTGATTGAAACCAAGGAATTACTGTCATTGTAGTCAACCAGTAGTGCGTTTGGCTCTGCTCCATTTTTTTGGGCTTTGATAGCCTGCACAACGTGAACATAATCATTAGGATCTTGGATAAAAGCCGACAGTGGTTTACCTTGAACTTTGCTTTTGAAATCGTCAGAAAATTGAATATTTGCATCTCTGATGAGCTGTACATTTAGTAACTCATCCACAAACAATGTATCAACCCCAATCGCATTCTCACGGAAGAGCCCGTCCATAAATGGTTCTAATGACAAACCGGTTCCGACAATGCCGAGAAACTGACCATTTTTAATGATTGACTGGTTGATCCATAATTTAGTTATGCCTAAATGATGGTCGTGATTGATGTTGACACCAAATGGTGCTGCTCGCTGTTTATGCTTAAAATACCACTGATCTTCAGCTTGCTCTGGATTCAAATGATAACGCAGCAAACTCGCTGACTCGCGTATATTCTCCGTTGAATTAAAGTAGTAAGCTAAATTTGAATCCAGAGCAACGAAAAAATTTTTGCTGAGCAACTGCCAGCGAAACTGTTCTAATGTATCTGTAGCTACGTCAATATAGACTGAATCTTCGGCATTTTCCGCCCATGTAATGATATTGGGATGCAAAGAAACCTGACGAACCAGTTCGACCTCTCTAATGATAGGGTCTAGCGTGTTGTTTGAACGGTAATGATTAACGACTTGGGAGTATTGATGCAGTAGGCCAATTGAAAACGCTTGCAAATGTGTTTTAACCAAACTCCACCCTACTACAATAAGTAGTAATGCAATCAAAGAAAAAACCACTAAGAACTTTCTTCTAATAATCATTTCTGGCCAATCTGATTAATTTTCAACCTATCAATAACCATTTGGCATCAGAATGTCAAAAAAATGACTACATTTTTTAATTAATATTTTTAATAATTGAAACAGATCAAATAATCAAGGCAAATAAATAAGGCAGCTCGAAAGCTGCCTTATTTTGGTAACGGTTGACACCATCACTCTATTTCTTTGAGTTTTTTCTCTTATCTGTCACTTCCCACTGTCCATTTTCATACAATGCAGTCCAACCCGATGGCTTACCATCAGTCTCAGTACGTACATAGTGCTCTTTAGACTTACGACTAAAGCGTACAACGGCTGGAAGACCATCCGGGTCATGGGTTGGAGCTGTGGTCAGATATTGATACTTATCGGTTATGCGATCTTTAAATCGAACTAACTCTTCAACTAATGGCGCACGAGTTTCGCGAGATTTAGGGAAATTACTGGCAGCAAAGAACAAACCCGCAGCACCATCACGTAATACAAAATAAGCATCTGAATTTTCACAAGCAAGCTCAGGGAAATGAACTGGATCTTCTTTCGGTGGTGCCACTTCACCGCTTTTTAAGATCTTGCGCGTATTCTTACAGTCTTCGCTAGTACAATCCATATACTTACCGAAACGACCATTTTTGAGCACCATGTCAGAACCACACTTGTCACACTCAACTACGGGGCCATCATAACCTTTTACTTTGAATTCACCATACTCAACGATATAGCCTTCACAATTCGGGTTATTACCACAAACATGCATTTTCCGCTTATCGTCAATTAAGTACGCGTCCATCGCCGTTTCACAGATTGGGCAGCGTTTCTTAGCGCGTAGCGCTGCTGTTTCAACGTCTTCTTCCAGAACGTTGATAACACCATCTTCGTCACCAAGGTTAATGGTTGTCTTACAGCGCTCTTTTGGTGGTAATGCATAACCTGAGCAACCCAAGAATACACCTGTCGAAGCGGTACGAATCCCCATTGGTCGTGAACATGTTGGACACTGAATATCCGTCATCACGATATGGTTAGGTCGCATACCACCTTGCTCTTCATCTAACTCTGCAGCTTCTAAGTCAGTGGTGAAATCATTAAAGAAGTTATCAAGTACATCTTTCCAATTTGCTGAACCTACCGCCACTTGGTCAAGTTTTTCTTCCATACGGGCGGTAAAATCATAGTTCATCAAATCATTAAAGCTGTCATCAAGACGGTCGGTGACAATCTCTCCCATCTTCTCTGCATAGAAACGACGCTGTTCTACTTTCACATAGCCACGATCTTGAATTGTTGAAATGATCGATGCATAAGTCGATGGTCGACCAATACCACGTTTCTCAAGTTCTTTAACCAACGCAGCTTCAGTGTAACGTGCCGGTGGTTTGGTGAAATGTTGTTTTGGATCGAGCACTTGCAATGCTAGTGTATCCCCAACCTTCACTGGTGGTAAGATCTGGTCTTCATTCTTACCCATTGGACGTTGAACACGCGTCCAACCATCAAACTTAAGAATACGTCCTTTCGCTTTAAGCGTAAAATCAGCAGCCTTAACACTCACCGTGGTTGAATCATATTGTGCTGGCGTCATCTGACAAGCCACAAACTGATTCCAAATCAAGGCGTATAATTTATGAGCATCCGCTTCCATGCCTTGTAGATCATCAGTTTTGACATCCACACTGGACGGGCGAATCGCTTCGTGCGCCTCTTGAGCGCCTTGTTTGCTTCCGTAAACCAGTGGATTTTCTGGCAGATAAGCTTGTCCAAATTCATTGCCAATATAACTACGCACAGCCTCTACCGCTTCACCACTCAAATTCGTCGAATCGGTACGCATGTAGGTAATATAACCCCCTTCATACAACCGCTGCGCTAGCATCATGGTTTTCTTAACACCATAACCTAAGCGCGTGCTCGCCGCCTGCTGGAGTGTCGAAGTGATAAAGGGAGCTGAAGGTTTACTGCTTGTTGGACGATCTTCACGCTTACAAACCTCGTAAGCCGCTTTTTCTAAGATAGCGACAGCCGCTTTGGTTTCCGCTTCGTTAACAGGTTTGAAAGCAATGCCGTCTTTCTGGGCAACAATTAAGCGAAAATCTGTTTTGTCTTGTGTCTTTGTGTCAGCGTGAATATCCCAAAATTCTTCAGGGATAAAAGCATTAATTTCGCGTTCACGTTCAACCAGTAGTTTTACTGCAACGGACTGAACTCGACCTGCCGACAAGCCGCGAGCGACCTTTTTCCACAACAACGGAGACACCATAAAGCCCACAACGCGGTCCAAAAATCGTCGAGCTTGTTGTGCGTTGACACCATCCATATTCAACTCACCTGGAGTCTCAAATGCTTGCTGGATAGCGTTTTTTGTGATTTCGTTAAACACCACTCGTTTATATCGCTGTTCATCACCACCGATGATCTCACGAAGGTGCCAAGCGATGGCTTCTCCTTCGCGGTCCAAATCGGTTGCGAGATAAACGTAATCAGCATCTTTGGCTAATTTCTGCAGCTCAGAGACAACTTTTTCTTTCCCTGGCAAAATTTGATAATTAGCTTCCCAACCATTGTAGGGATCGATACCCATCTTCTTAATCAGAGAATTACGATCTTTTTCACTTTTTAAACGTGCTTTTTCTTCAGCACTCAAATTCTTAGTAGAGGTAGGTGCTGCTTTCTTTGCGGTACTTTGACCGGCAGTAGGAAGATCACGGACATGTCCAACGCTCGATTTAACAACAAAATCTTTACCAAGATATTTGTTGATCGTCTTAGCCTTAGCTGGCGACTCCACTATAACGAGTGATTTACCCATAATTGACTCAAATGTCCTTAATCACTATGCGATCAGTAAATCGCATGACGTTCTAAAATATTGCTTCTTTTTTTACTATCGAGCCAGTTAACAAGAAGATCAACATGTTTTTGAAAAAATAAAACTCAACTGTTCGACAATTCACCAAAACGCGTTCACCATTTGTGTGCTGGCGTTGCGCTATTACCACCTACTCATCCAAATGCAAAGCCGTGAAACAACCCTAAATAATTCAGGCCTACTTACCATGGCTATTGCATTGTTTATACCCAAACAACTTGAAGTTGCAGGTAGGCGGCAAGTGAGTTCATCCCCATGAGCATAGACAAACTATGTGATTGGGGTGAGCGAATGTAGCCAACACCGCTGCAACTTCAAGTAGGAAGGGTATAGCTAGTTCAAGATTTCATGCTACAGATTGCGCGCACATACTAAAGTGAGTGCTGCAGGTTCGCGAAATTAAACTGACGAAATATGCAATAAATCACAAATTCTCATGTTTTGAGAAAAAACGATTACTACGCGAGCGCTTTAAGCAAGTAGTAATGTCGATATTTTTCCACGATTTTCTATTTAAGATCATTGAAATTAACTCGCTTTTTGCGGCACTATCCCGTTGCAAATCCACTCATAAGGCATTCAACATGAGCGACAAACAATCTATCACCGAATTTGATTTACTACTTATCGCCAATCAGATAATTCAACAACATGATAGTTACATTGAGGGAATGAGAGCTGAAAGTGTAGAAGAGAAAGATGGGGTACTGGTATTTAAAGGTAATTATTTTTTAGATAACAACGGGCTGCCTACTGCCAATACAACGGCAGTGTTTAATATGTTTAAGTACCTAGCGCTGAATCTATCGAAAGAATTTACACTGGCTAAATAAGCTAGACCATAAAAAATAAATACAAAGCCTCAAAAGAGGCTTTGTGGAAAATACATTTAGTGACTTAAACCCGAAAATTTATCAAAGTAATCAGGGAAGGTTTTAGACGTACACTTAGGATCGTTAATCGTCACTGGCGTATCGCTCAGAGCGACCAACGAAAAACACATTGCCATGCGATGGTCATCATAAGTATCAATCGCGGCATGCGTTAACAACGTTGGTGGTGTGATAATGATGTAGTCCTCACCCTCTTCAACTTCTGCACCAACCTTACGTAATTCAGTGGCCATAGCAGCAAGGCGATCCGTCTCTTTAACACGCCAGTTGTACACATTACGAATTGCGGTTGTACCTTGAGCAAAGAGTGCCGTTGTCGCAATAGTCATTGCTGCGTCAGGAATATGGTTAAAATCCAAATCAACGGCGTTTAATTGGCCGCGACGCGCAATTACATAATCGTCCCCCCACTCGATCTCCGCTCCCATTTTTTCTAAGGCATCAGCGAATTGAATATCGCCTTGAATACTGTTTTTACCAATACCCGTCACCTTGATTTCACCGCCTCGAATCGCAGCTGCGGCAAGAAAATAAGAAGCAGAAGAAGCATCACCTTCCACCAAAAATTGCCCTGGAGATTGATACGTTTGTCCGGCAGGAATGACAAACTGTTGGTAGTTATTATTGACAACTTGAACACCAAATTGCGCCATAATGTGCAGTGTAATATCAATATATGGTTTTGATACTAGCTCACCTACGATATTAATAGTGACTTCACCTTCGGCAAGTGGTGCTGACATCAAAAATGCGGTCAAAAACTGGCTAGAAATAGAGCCATCAATGGCCACGCTACCCGCCTTTAAACCAGTAGCGGTGATTTTAAGTGGAGGAAAGTGCTCGTTCTCTAAATACTCTATTTGTGCGCCAGCTTCCCGTAAGGCATCGACTAAATGACCAATTGGACGCTCTTTCATACGCGGCTCGCCCGTTAAAACAAACTCACCTTGTCCTAAGCATAATGCGGCCGCTAAAGGACGCATTGCCGTTCCCGCATTGCCTAAAAATAGTTCGGTTAACTGAGAAACGCTAAATGGCTTACCTAAGCCTTCCACTTCACAGACGGTTTTATCCTCAGATAATCGATAAACCACCCCTAATTTGGTCAAAGCGTTTAGCATATGTCGAATATCATCACTATCGAGCAAATTCGTTAGTGTGGTGGTGCCTTTGGCAAGAGCGGCCAGTAAGAGCGCTCGGTTTGATACACTTTTAGAACCGGGTAAGTTGACTTCCCCATTCATTTTTTTAATTGGTTTTAAGGTAAGGCTTTCCATTAATGTTGTGTTTCCTTGCATCCCCCAAAGTCTTCCTGCGCACTTTGAGACGATGAAAATTCTTCGTACTTGCAGCCTATCTAAAAATAAAAGTGAACTCCAGCATAAATATGCTCTTTTCGACCTTCTGATAAATCACGATAAGTGGACCAATCAAACTCATGAATAAGCTCAATAGCTAAAGCTAACTGCCAATGATTAATTGGCCAAACGGCAATTTGACGTTGAGGCTAAAACCATCACAAAATCTCCCCCCACCGGCAACCATTGGCAAACTATCAAAAAATCAATACTATTCTGACTAAACATCCCCATTTTACTTCCCTTAACAGGTGTCGGATTTAGCATGACCATTTATCTTCCTCAACTGGAACTTGATGACTTCTCGTTTCCCTCACCTTATGAAGCCTTGCAAGAACCAAACGGCCTACTCGCATTTGGTGGTGACTTACAACCACAACGTATATACAGTGCATATCGACAAGGTATTTTCCCTTGGTATGGACCGGGAGAACCCATTCTTTGGTGGAGCCCCTCACCCCGTGCAGTGTTTGACCCAAAATCCTTTACGCCAGCAAGAAGCGTAAAAAAATTCCAGAAAAAACATAACTATAAAATCAGCATCAATCACGCAACGCAAGACGTCATCACCCAATGTGCCAAGTTGAGACCCGCAGATCAAACATGGTTAAATTCAGACATGAGAAAATCGTATCTTGAGCTGTCGAAATTAGGACTCTGTCATTCGGTTGAGGTATGGGATGACTCAGAATTGATCGGCGGTTTGTATGGAATACAAGTGGGGCGACTATTTTGTGGCGAGTCGATGTTTAGTATCAAAACAAACGCATCGAAAATTGCACTTTGGTATTTTTGCCAACATTTTCAGTCACATGGTGGTCAATTGATAGATTGCCAAGTCATGAATCCCCACTTACTTTCTTTGGGGGCTGTCGAATTACAACGCGACGACTTTCTTAAATCCTTGCTATCTTTTAGAGATGAGTCTTTGGACAAATGCTGCTTTATTCCCCAATGGCTTACCTTATCAAGTGAGGGATAACCATGAGTTCGGAACTACACCAAATACGTATTGGTTTAACCAACAACCACCCTTGTAGTTATTTAAAAGATCGACAAGAACGAGTGGCCGTGGCACTCGACCTAAGTATGCAATCTCCAGATAATTATGAAGTTTTATTGGCTAATGGCTTTCGTCGCAGTGGTGATACCATTTATAAGCCTCATTGTGAAAGCTGCAATTCATGTCAGGCATTGCGTGTATCGGTTAATGAATTTAGTGTTTCAAATAGCCAAAAACGCCTGTTGAAAAAAGCGTACTCTTATCGATGGCAACTCAAAACAGAAATGGATGAAGGCTGGTTCAACCTTTATGCTCGTTATATTGAAGCAAGGCATCGTGATGGCAGCATGTTTCCACCTAAAGACGCCGAATTTCAACAGTTTTCGAGTTGTGAGTGGCTCAATACTCAATATCTGCATATCTACCAAGAAAATAAATTAGTAGCTATTGCAGTGACTGATATTCTCAGGCACAGTGCCAGCGCTTTTTATACCTTTTACGACCCAGAGGCGGATATATCCTTAGGTACACTAGGCGTTCTATTTCAACTTCAATATTGTCAATCAACCGGTAAGCAGTGGTTATATCTGGGTTATCAAATTGATGAATGTCCGGCGATGAACTACAAAGTGCGCTTTCAACGCCATCAAAAGCTAGTAAATCAACGTTGGCAAGGGTAGAATACCGCCCAACTTTACATATTTATATTTTAACGGCAGAATGCGTCCGTTAAAAATCGCCAAGTTTCTAAAGAGGATTAAATGGCTAAAGAAGACGTAATTGAGATGCAAGGCACTGTCCTTGATACTCTTCCAAACACAATGTTCCGTGTTGAGCTAGAAAACGGTCACGTAGTTACAGCTCACATCTCTGGTAAAATGCGTAAGAACTACATTCGTATTCTTACTGGTGACAAAGTAACTGTTGAGATGACTCCATACGACCTATCTAAAGGCCGCATCGTCTTCCGTGCTCGTTAATCGCTGATTTTCGAACACAACAAAAAACGGAGCTAATTGCTCCGTTTTTTGTTGTCTATCAATAGGAAAGCATTGCTACTTTCCTAAAGACTATGCCGCATTAGTGCACCGCTTCCTCACGTGAACCAATGTATTTAAACTTGAGCTCATCACCCTCTAAGTCGACTTTAACGGTACCACCTTCAACCAATGAGCCAAACAACAGCTCATTAGCTAGAGGTTTTTTCAATTTATCTTGAATCACACGCCCCATTGGACGAGCACCCATCTCCTTGTCGTAACCCAAGGTTGCTAACCAATGACGAGCATCTTCTGAAACCTCCAAAGAGACGCCTCTCGCATCGAGTTGTGCTTGCAGCTCAACAATAAACTTATCAACCACCTGGTGAATCACACGCTCATCTAAGCTATTAAACCAGATGATGTTATCTAGACGGTTACGGAATTCTGGGGTAAAGACTTTCTTAATTTCAGCCATGGCATCAAAACTGTTGTCTTGCTGAATCAAGCCAATGGATTTTTTCACCGTTTCCGCTACACCAGCGTTGGTCGTCATCACTAAAATAACATTACGAAAATCTGCTTTGCGTCCATTGTTATCTGTCAGCGTGCCATTATCCATTACTTGTAATAACAAGTTAAAGATATCTGGGTGCGCTTTTTCAATCTCATCCAACAACACCACTGAATGAGGATGTTTAATCACCGCATCCGTTAACAGTCCGCCTTGGTCATAGCCAACGTAACCCGGAGGTGCGCCAATCAATCGGCTAACTGAATGGCGTTCACCATATTCAGACATATCAAAACGCAGTAGTTCGATACCCAACAATTTAGACAACTGAACCGTCACTTCTGTTTTACCAACTCCAGTCGGGCCTGCAAACAGAAACGAACCAACCGGTTTGTTCTCGGCTCCAAGACCTGCACGGGATAGCTTGATCGCTTCGCTCAAAACATCAATAGCAGGATCTTGACCAAAAACCAGCATTTTCATTTTTTGATCAAGGTTTTGCAGAGTATCTTTATCAGAAGAGGATACGGATTTCTCTGGAATACGCGCCATTCTCGCCACCATGGCCTCGATGTCTGCGACACCGACCGTTTTCTTACGACGACTTGCAGGAGCCAGTCTGGAACGTGCACCCGCTTCATCAATAACGTCAATCGCCTTATCTGGTAAATGACGTTCATTAATGTATTTAGCCGAGAGCTCTACCGCTGCGCGTAATGCTTTATTGGTATAACGAACTTCATGGTGTGCTTCGTATTTGGGCTTCAAGCCCATCAAAATTTTAGTGGTATCGTCCAGTGATGGTTCCACCACATCAATTTTTTGGAATCGACGAGACAAAGCACGTTCTTTCTCAAAAATATTGTTGTACTCCTGATACGTCGTTGAACCAATACAGCGCAACTTGCCACTACTGAGTAATGGTTTAATTAAGTTAGCCGCATCAACTTGGCCACCAGAAGCAGCCCCCGCACCAATAATCGTGTGGATTTCATCGATAAAGAGTATTGCATCCTCTTCTTTTTCAAGCTGTTTTAATATGGTTTTGAAACGCTTTTCAAAATCACCGCGATATTTTGTTCCCGCTAAAAGTGAACCGATATCCAAAGAGTAAATAATACTATTTTGAATAATCTCAGGCACCTGCCCTTCAACTATTCTCCAAGCAAGACCTTCAGCAATCGCCGTTTTACCGACACCGGCTTCACCCACTAGCAATGGGTTATTTTTGCGACGACGACAAAGCACTTGAATGGTACGTTCAAGTTCTTTATCACGACCAATCAGTGGGTCAATCAAACCTTGTTTTGCAAGCTGGTTTAAATTACTGGCAAAACTTTCTAAACGTTCATCAGAACCAACCTCTTCAGCAGCTTCACTGCCAAATGATTCTGAAGATGCCGAATCTTCACCATTGGCACCAGACGTTTTTGTAATGCCATGTGAAATGTAATTCACAATATCTAACCGGCTGATATCGTTTTTCTTCAATAGGTAAGCAGCGTGAGATTCTTGCTCGCTAAAAATCGCGACTAATACATTCGCTCCGGTGACTTCATTGCGACCAGATGATTGGACATGAAACACAGCTCGCTGAAGAACACGTTGAAAACTGAGTGTTGGTTGAGTTTCTCGACTTTCGTCGCTTTCGGGAATAAGAGGAGTCGTTTGATCGATAAAAATATCAAGCTCTTGGCGCAACGCATCCAAATCCGCTTGACAGGCTAATAATGCCTCTCTGGCTGCATCATTTTCTAATAATGCGAGTAGGAGGTGCTCGACGGTCATGAATTCATGTCTTTTGTCTCGCGCTCGAGCGAACGCGCCGTTTAGACTCGACTCTAGTTCTTTATTAAGCATAAGTACCTCCTTAAGGATCTACTTTGTCGTGCAAGCAAATGATTAAGCTTGCTCCATAGTACAAAGTAGTGGATGCTCATTTTCCTTTGAGTACAAAGTAACTTGCGCTACCTTGGTCTCTGCAATTTCAGCACTGTATGTGCCACAAACTGCTTTCCCTTCATAATGTACCTTGAGCATGACTTGCGTTGCTTTTTCAATATCTAGTGAGAAGAATCGCTCAAGGATTTCAATCACAAAGTCCATTGGCGTGTAATCGTCATTGTTAAGGATTACGTTGTACATTGCCGGTGGCTTAATGGCTGTCTTCTCACGCTCCAGAAGATCTGAGTCTGGAGTCACCCATTCAAAATTTTTACTCATGATGACCGCATTTAGAGTGTTTCTCTACTTAGAGTGTTCTCTGCATAGTGTAACCGTTGTGCCTCTCAGTAACTGTTTTGCCGTTCACATCAGTAAATGTTTTCGACACAGTTGAAAAACAACCCTTAGTTAAAGACTAATGCAGCAATTGTATCGCTGCAAATAAAACATTGCTATTCAGATCGAGCCTAGATGTAATTGGCTAAAATTACAGCAGAAATACAGCATCTATATTAAAAATTTATGGACTTACCCTGCTTTTGTTCGTTACGGAAATGTAATGCTTAAAAGTGATTTGTTTGCAAATATGTCGAATATTATACATTTTGCCTATTGACTGAGCGAAATCATTGGCTACATTGGTCAATTAGTGACTAAAAATTTGGCAGCGTCTGAATTGATATTCACTGATAGAGTCACATTTTTTGGATAGGTGTCTCGTCAATAACATCAGTAACTAAAATGCAATTAAGGATGTAAAGCATGGCTACAGGTACAGTTAAATGGTTTAACAACGCAAAAGGATTTGGGTTTATCTGCCCAGAAGGTGAAGATTCCGATATTTTTGCTCATTACTCAACAATTCAAATGGAAGGCTATCGCACGCTTAAAGCGGGGCAACAAGTTTCTTATGAAGTTGAAGAAGGCCCTAAAGGATATCACGCTAGCGCTGTTGTTCCCATTGAAGGTCAACTCGCAAAATAATCGCTGCCAATACGTGTATTTGATTAAAAAACCCGCCAACTGGCGGGTTTTGTTGATTGTGGATTCGCGTTATGCACCAATAATGTCATTCAACGTTTTACTTGGACGCATTAAGGCCGACGCTTTTTCAAACACTGGCAAATAATAACCACCAAGGTCACCCGCGATACCCTGAGCTTCGTTTAGCTCAGCAATAATCGCTTGTTCGTTTGCCACCAGCTTCTCCGCAACTGGAGCAAATTCTGCTGCTAATTCAGCATCATCGCTTTGCTGAGCCAAAGCCTCCGCCCAGTAAGTCGCCAAATAATAGTGGCTACCGCGGTTATCTAACTCGCGCACTCTGCGAGAAGGCGACTTATTCATATCTAGAAATTTACCTGTCGCTTTATCTAGAGCGTCAGCAAGAACTTTTGCTTTTGCATTACCAGTTACGATACCCAAATGCTCTAAAGAAGCCGCTAATGCTAAGAACTCACCCAAGGAATCCCAGCGTAAATGGTTCTCTTTTTCCACTTGCTGTACGTGTTTTGGAGCAGAACCACCAGCGCCTGTTTCAAATAAGCCACCACCGTTCATTAAAGGAACGATAGACAACATTTTTGCTGATGTTCCTAACTCTAGAATCGGGAAAAGATCCGTTAAGTAATCGCGCAACACATTACCGGTTACAGAGATGGTATCCTTGCCCTCTTTAAGGCGCACAAGCGTAAACTGTGTTGCTTCTACAGGTGACAAAATTTGAATATCTAAGCCTGATGTATCGTGGTCAGCTAGGTAAAGTTTTACTTTTTTAATTAGCTCACGATCGTGTGCACGCTGCTCATCAAGCCAGAAAATAGCTGGAACTCCCGTCGCACGGGCACGAGTCACTGCCAATTTCACCCAATCTTGAATCGGTGCATCTTTAACCTGACACATGCGGAAGATATCACCCTCTTCTACACTTTGTTCAAGTAAAACCTTACCTGAAGTATCCACTACGCGTACAGAACCTGCGGCATCAAGAATAAAGGTCTTATCATGAGAACCGTATTCTTCTGCTTTTTGAGCCATCAAACCAACGTTTGGCACACTGCCCATGGTCGTTGGATCAAACGCGCCATGCTGCTTACAAAAATCAATGACGGTTTGATAAACACCTGCATAGCAGCGGTCTGGAATCATCGCTTTAGTATCTTTTTGCTTACCGTCTGGTCCCCACATTTGACCTGAAGAACGCAACATAGCAGGCATAGAAGCATCGACAATAATATCGCTTGGTACGTGCAAGTTGGTAATACCACGATCAGAATCTACCATCGCAAGCGGTGGCTGTGTTGCGTAAACGGCCTCAATTGCCGCTTCAATTTCTTCTTTCTGTGCTTGAGGAAGGGATTGGATTTTCGCGTAAACATCACCTAAACCATTGTTTACATCCACGCCTAAGCTGTCAAAAAGATCACCATATTTTGCAAATACGTCTTGGTAGTAAACTTTAACCGCATGACCAAAAATAACCGGATCAGACACTTTCATCATGGTTGCTTTCATATGCAAAGAAAGCAATACATCTTGCTGTTTAGCTGTTGCAATTTCTTTCTCAAAAAACTCAACCAAGGCGGTTTTGCTTAACACTGAAGCATCAATAATTTCTTTATCTAACAGTGCAAAGTCTTTCTTTAGAACTTTAGTTGTACCATCATTACCAACAAACTCGATCTTAACTTGCGTATCACCCTTGATGGTGACCGACTTCTCTGTACCAAAGAAATCTTTTTCTTCCATGCTTGAAACATGCGACTTAGATTGCGCAGACCAAGCTCCCATCGAATGTGGGTTTTTCTTAGCGTAATTTTTTACTGAAAGTGGCGCACGACGGTCTGAGTTGCCTTCACGCAACACTGGGTTTACTGCACTGCCTTTAATTTTATCGTAAGTTGCTTTAATGGCTTCTTCTTCGTAAGTACTTGGCTCTTCAGGATAATTTGGCAGAGCGTACCCTTTCGCCTGCAGTTCTTTAATCGCCGCTTTGAGTTGAGGTACTGATGCTGAAATGTTTGGCAACTTAATAATATTTGCTTCTGGCTTGGTCGCCAGTTCGCCTAGCTCAGCCAATGCATCGCCAATACGCTGTTCTTCTTTTAAATGCTCAGGGAAGCTAGCAATGATACGCCCTGCCAGTGAGATATCTCGAGTATCAACATTGATGCCTGACGATGCGGTAAAAGATTGAATAATCGGCAATAATGAATACGTTGCTAATGCTGGTGCTTCGTCAGTAATGGTATAGATAATTGTAGGCTTTTCTGTAGGCATGAAATTTCCCTATTTTTTACTCACAGCGTTACTGGATAAAATAACGCTGTATGAATGTCTGCGTCTAACTGGTAGTGCATCCACACAGCTAGATCACGATCGTGTTACTCTTTTGAATATTGCATCGAATTTCGTTGAGCATGATTCGATTTGCTCGCTGAGTGAAAGTCTCCGCTTCACTCATTGACAATAATAACCAAATGAAAATCGAGTGACTTCAGTATAATTAAACAAAACGGAGATAATAGTCTATTATCTTGTGCATCAATCCGCTTTTTTGGCGCGCAAATGATAGCCTAAATCCAAAGTTCAGAAAACTTTCAAACACAGTTCATTTACATTTTTGCAAGGTAGTTAACATGTCATCCCGCTTGCGCAGTGATTTCGCCTCTTCATCTCGATCTTCTCGTTCTTCTAATTTAAAACAGCGTGGCCAGCAAAAAAGGCGTCCAACGGCTGCAAAAGCACCCGCAGATCACACTAAAAAACGTGTTTCAATTTCCGAACGCAAAATCATTATCTTCAACAAACCTTACGATACCTTGAGCCAGTTTACCGATGGCGAAGGTCGAAAAACACTCGCTGATTTCATCCCAGTTAAAGATGTCTATGCCGCCGGGCGATTAGATAGAGACAGCGAGGGATTAATGGTTTTAACCAATGATGGGATCTTGCAGGCTAAATTAACCCAGCCGCAATCGAAATCGCCAAAGACATACTGGGTACAAGTGGAAGGAGAGCCTCTGCAAGCTGACTTAGATAAACTGCGCAATGGTGTAGAGCTAAAAGATGGGATGACCCTCCCCGCTGTTGTGGAAGTCATAGAACAGCCGCAGCTTTGGGAGCGTAATCCTCCAGTTCGTTTTCGCGCTAATATCCCTACTACATGGCTTGCTATCACCATAATTGAAGGCAGAAACCGTCAAGTAAGGCGAATGACCGCCAATATTGGCTTTCCGACTTTGCGGCTCATTCGCTATTCACTGGGAGAAATGACCTTGGGCGATTTACAGCCCGGCGAATGGAAAGAAATTACTCTATAAAACTTTTCAAATGATAACCACCTACTGAAGTAGGTGGTTTAGGACTAACAACAAAAAATGAAGCCTCTTATCATAAGAGGCTTTAATTCGTTATTTATGGCGTTCTTTAAGCTTATTTATCACATCACTGAGCGATAATCCTTGGTCTTGCAGTAGTACTAACAAGTGATAGAGCAAATCTGCTGATTCACACACTAATTCCGCCTTATCGCCCGACGTCGCCGCAAGCGCAACTTCAACACCTTCTTCGCCCACTTTCTGCGAAATACGCTTGGTTCCACGAGCGTAAAGGCTGGCAGTATAAGAGGAGTCTGGGTCAGCACTCCTGCGGGCAGCCAATAGCTGCTCAAGTTGATGAAGCCACACCATTTGTGACTCTTCTTGTGTGTCCGCATCCCAGCAGGTTGTCGTACCGGTGTGGCACGTTGGCCCAATAGGATCCACTTTCACCAGCAGCGTATCGTTATCGCAATCAAGAGCCATATTCTTCAGTTGCAATACATTGCCTGAAGTTTCACCTTTGGTCCAAAGGCGCTGTTTAGTTCGTGAGAAGAAGGTCACCTGCCCTGTTTGCGCGGTTTTTTGCAGCGCCTCCTGGTTCATGTAACCCATCATCAATACTTGGCTAGACTGAAAGTCTTGCACTATAGCCGGTACTAAGCCTTCGACTTTGTCCCAATCAATACGTTCAGAAAGTGCTACTGCACTCGATACTTCAAAACTCATCGTCTTACCTCTACACCTTCTGCTTTCAAATACTGCTTCAATTCACCAATGTTGATGATCTGCTTATGGAATACTGATGCCGCGAGCGCACCGTCGACATTGGTTTGCTGATAAGCTTGCGCAAAATGCTCCATAGCACCAGCACCACCCGATGCTATCAAAGGTACGCGACACACTTCACGCACCATCTGTAATTGCTCTAAATCATAGCCATTACGCACACCATCTTGGTTCATCATGTTCAACACGATTTCACCTGCACCACGGTTTTGTACTTCTTGTACCCAATCTCGGGTTTCCCACTTTGTTGCTTTGGTGCGAGCTTCATCGCCAGTAAATTGGTAAACCTGGTACTTACCAGTTTCTTTATCGAAGTAAGAATCGATGCCGACTACAATGCACTGCACGCCAAATTTATCAGCTAAATCGGTGATAAGCTGTGGGTTAGCTAATGCTGGGGAATTGATGGAAACCTTATCAGCACCAAACTCTAAAATACGAGCGGCATCTTCAGCCGACTTAATACCACCAGCCACACAAAATGGAATATCAATCACTTCAGCAACGCGTGCAACCCAACTTTTATCAACGACTCGACCATCACTTGAGGCGGTAATATCATAAAATACCAACTCGTCTGCGCCTTCTTCGGCATACCGTTTAGCTAGCGGTACGATATCACCAATAATTTCGTGGTTGCGAAACTGAACCCCTTTCACCACTTGTCCATCACGAACATCCAAACAAGGGATTATGCGTTTTGCCAACATGCGAATGCCTCCTCTGCGGTGAACTTGCCATCGAGTAAGGCTCTACCGACGATCACACCAGCAACGCCGCTACCTTTTAGCGCTTCAATATCGGCCAAACTGCCGATACCACCCGATGATTGGAATTGCACTTGTGGGTATTGCTTGCACAAATCTACATACAACTCAACATTTGAGCCAGTTAACGTGCCATCACGGGAGATATCGGTACACAATACGTGTGTCAAACCCACCGTCAGATAATCATCGATCAGGGCTTCAATCGTTACACCTGAATCTTCTTGCCAACCTGAAATGGCCACTTTACGTGTACCGTTTTGATCAATGTTGATATCAAGCGCTAGCACAATTTTTTCTGCGCCATATTTTTCCATCCAACCTTTGACCAATTCAGGTTGTTTTACTGCGGTGGAACCAACCACGACGCGTTGCGCTCCCGCGGCTAATAAATCAACCACATCTTGCTCATTTCTTACTCCACCACCAATTTGGATATTGGCAGGAGTGCTTGCAAGTAATTTGGCAATCAGATCAAGCTGACGTGCTGACGTGTCTTTTGCTCCAGTCAAATCGACAAGGTGCAGCCAGTTGGCTCCAGCTTGGTGGTAGAGGTTAAATTGCTCTGCGGGGTCGACCTTATATTCGGTGACTTGACCATAATCGCCTTGAAACAAGCGAACGACTTGGCCTTCAATTAAATCTAATGCTGGAATAATCATGTGTAATTCCCTTTATAATTCCAAGAAGTTCTTAATCAACGTTGAACCTGCTTTTGATGAGCGTTCTGGATGAAATTGCACGCCATAATAGTTACCGCTTTGCAGTGCGGCAGTAAAAGGCTTGCCGTATTCACATGCTGCAATGGTGTACTCACCAACTGGCATAGCAAAACTGTGTACGAAGTAGAAATACTCATCCTCTTCGATACCTTTAAACAGCGGGTGCCCAGCTTTGGCGCTGACCGTATTCCACCCCATATGTGGCAGCGGTAAATCTCCGGTATCCATTAAGCGAACTTCACCATCACACAAACCTAAGCATTCCACTATCTCATTGGCTTTTTGACCTTTTTCTTCGGATAATTTGCCTAACAGTTGCATCCCCAAACAGATGCCGAGTAACGGCTTGTCAACTTGCTTAACCAAAGCGATCAAGTCTCGCTCTTGCAAGTTTTTCATCGCTTCGCTTGCTGTTCCCACCCCTGGCAAAAAGAGTTTGTCTGCGGCTAGCACTACACTTGGTTGCTTTGATATGGTGACAGGGTAACCTAAACGTTCAATAGCAAACTTAACCGAAGAGACATTGGCGCATCCCGTATCGATGATAACAACTTTTTGTTTTTCACTGGCTAACGACATTAAAGCACCCCTTTACTGCTAGGAAGTTCATTGCCTTCTACTCTAATCGCTTGGCGTAACGTACGGCCAAAGGCTTTAAACAAGCTTTCAATAATGTGGTGGTCATTCTCACCAGTTGAAGAGAGATGCAGTGTGCACGCTAAAGTGTCCGTCAGTGAGCGGAAAAAGTGATACACCATTTCTGTAGATAGGTCCCCGACTTGTTCACGACTAAATGTTGCATCAAATTTAAGGTAAGGACGCCCTGACAGATCGAGCGCACACTGTGCCAAACATTCATCCATCGGTAATGAGAAACCAAAACGACCAATTCCACGTTTGTCACCTAGCGCATCTTTTAAGGCTTGTCCTAGCGCCAAAGCGGTATCTTCAACCGTGTGGTGATCATCGATGTGTAGATCACCATTAACACTCAACTTAAGTTGGAAGCCACCGTGAGTTGCTATTTGATCAAGCATATGGTCAAAAAAGCCCAATCCGGTTTCAATTTTGTTGTTACCACTTTCATCCAAATTCACCGCGACCTTAATGTCAGTTTCCTTGGTAGTACGTACTACTTCCGCAGTGCGAGCGTTGACCGTTAACGCTTTTAGAATCTCACGCCAGCCCATGGTTTGCGGGTGATATTGAATGCCACGAATCGCCATATTTTCAGCAAGTTGAAGATCCGTGGTGCGGTCGCCAATCACAACTGATTGTTGAAAATCTACCTTACCCGCTTGCAGGTATTCTTTCACCATACCCAATTTAGGCTTACGACAAGTGCAGTTATCTTTTTCGAAATGTGGACAGATCAACACATCATCAAATTTAACGCCTTGTGATTCAAACACATCCATCATCATATTATGTGGTGCATCAAAATCATCCTGCGGGTAGCTATCGGTACCTAACCCGTCTTGGTTTGTCACCATTACCAGTCTATACCCTGCCTCTTGCAGAGCCAGTAGACTTGGGATGACATAAGGTTCGAATTTGAGTTTGTCTAAGCGATCCACTTGAAAGTCGACCGGCGGCTCAACAATTAAGGTGCCATCTCGATCAATGAAGAGAATTTTTTGCTGCTTGCTCACGGGAATATCCTTTTCTATTGACCTATAACGTTTTATTCATCGCCATAGGCTTATTGTTTATTATTTCTCTGTCGCAACGTGTTTTTATACAAAGTGGCGACTAGTTATACCCAATAGGTTATTGGTAATAATTACGAATAAACGCGAGCGTTTTTTCACACTCTTCTCGATTACCCACACTGATTCTGACGCAGTCTTGGATCGGCGAATTTCGCAAGATAATCCCGTGTTCCCAGGCGGCTTTAAATAGCGCATCACCGTCTGGGAATTTCACCAGTAAATAGTTGCCCCAACCTTCATAGACGGTCAAATTAGGCACCATATACAAACCAGCCTGTAGATATGCACGATTCGCATTGAGATCCAATACTTGGAATTTAGCGCGAGCAAGACCAGCTTCAGACAGTGCCTGAATCGCTATTTCAGCGACAGGAACTGGCACAGGGTAAGGAGCAATCACTTTTTGTAATACGTCGATCAATTCTTTATTGGCTAAGGTAAAACCACAACGCAATCCAGCCAGTGCAAATGCTTTAGATAAGGTGCGCAAAATTGCCAAATTCGGATATTTCGCTAATAGATCAACGGTCGATGCCTCTGGACAAAAATCAATATATGCTTCATCCATCACCACAATGGCGCGATCTTTTGTCATCTCCAATAGCGAAATGATGTCGTTACGCTCAACCAAATTACCAGTTGGGTTATTTGGACTACAAACAAAAACGAGCTTCACATTATCCAAATTGGCAGTAATCGCATCCAAGTCAAGCTGCCACTCGTCTGTCAAAGGGACAACTTTACGCTCGACACCAATGGTCTCTGCGCTGATAGCATACATACCGTAAGTCGGTGGACAGTATAAAATCGCGTCTTCGTTAGGTTCACAAAAAGCGCGGATCAACAGCTCGATACCTTCATCAGCACCACGTGAAGTGAGTACTTGTTCAGGTTTTACTCCCGCATAAGCCGCATAAGCGTCAATCATTGCTTTAGGTTGGCAATCGCTATAACGATTCAAGCGTGCGAAGTCTGTTTTGTATTCATTATTGAATGGAGATTCATTAGCGTTAAGCCAAACATCTCCTGTGCCACCAATACGGCGAGCTGACAGGTAAGGTTTTAATGCCTGAATCTGTTTACGAGCCAGTTTTTCCATGATCATTTCACCTTCTGCAATTTTTCAACTCGAATGGTTACCGCACGTTTATGGGCATCCAAACCTTCAGCTTCAGCCATCGTTACAACCGTTGGTGCAAGCAGTTGAAGCCCATCAGCGCTAAGTTCTTGCACTGTCATTCGCTTACTAAAGTCGGCCAAACCAAGGCTAGAATAAGTGCGTGTATAGCCGTAGGTTGGCAGCACATGGTTTGTACCTGAGGCGTAATCACCTGCCGATTCTGGCGACCAATCACCTAAGAAAATTGAGCCGGCATTATCAAGTAATGGCAACAACTCACGCGGGTTACGTGTTTGAACAATTAAGTGCTCAGGACCGTAATAGTTAGAGATAGAAACCGCTTGAGTTAATGATTCGGCAATTATGATCAAACTTGAAGCAAGCGCCTTTTCTGCGATAGCAGCACGTGACAGCTCTTTTAGCTGCTTTTGTACCGCATCGGTGACTTGGTCTGCGATTACTGGCGATGGCGTTACCAGTACCACTTGAGAGTCGGGACCATGCTCGGCTTGGCTAAGTAAATCTGCGGCAATAAAATCGGCATCGGCCGTTTCATCAGCAATTACAAGCACTTCTGAAGGACCCGCAGGCATATCAATGGCTGCACCACGAAGATCATTACTCACTTGGCGCTTTGCTTCTGTCACGTAAGCATTACCGGGGCCGAATATTTTGTCTACTTTAGAGACCGACTCCGTTCCATAGGCCATTGCTGCAATCGCTTGACCGCCACCAACGTTATACACTTCATCGATATTGCATAACTTAGCAACATAGAGGATCTCATCCGCAATCGGTGGCGGTGAACAAAGCACGACTTTTCGACAACCTGCGATTTGAGCAGGAACGCCCAGCATCAAAACCGTAGAAGGAAGTGGTGCGCTGCCACCTGGAATGTATAATCCGACAGTATTGATAGGACGCGTTACTTGCTCACAGACAACACCGGGTTGCGTTTCGACTTTGATGGGCTGTGGGCGCTGCGCTTTGTGAAACTTAGCAATATTGGCATAAGCCTGCTCTAATGCTTGCTTCATTTTGTCAGACAAGCGCTCTGAAGCCGCGTCTATCTCTTCGCTCGACACTCGAATTGAGCTCGGTTTTACACGGTCAAACTTCTCTGTTAGCTCCAATAATGCCGCATCCCCGTCGGCTTTCACTTTAGCGATCACCTCATTCACTGCAGCGGTAATGTTTACACCTTCGGCAATGGCTGGACGCTCCAAAATCGAATCTTGTTGAGTTTCACTCAATGATTGCCAAACAACTGTTCTCATCGTGGTTACTCCATCATCTTATCGATAGGTAGCACTAGAATGGAGCTTGCACCTAGCGCTTTAAGACGCTCCATCGTTTCCCAAAATAAATTCTCAGTGCTCACGACATGAACTGCCACGCGATTTTTCTCAGCAGACAGAGGAAGAACCGTCGGGTCCTCAGCGCCAGGAAGAAGATCTTTGATTGCTTCTAATTGATCAACAGGAGCATGTAGCATGATGTATTTCGATTCTTTGGCTTGAATCACGCCTTGCATACGCGTCAGTAAACGTGCGATCAGTGCTTGTTTGTCTTCCGTGAATTCACCTTGACGTTGAATAAGTGTCGCTTTGGATTGGAAAATCACCTCGGCTTCTTTAAGACCATTAGCTTCTAATGTTGCACCAGTTGAAACCAAGTCTGCAATCGCGTCAGCCAAACCAGCACGAGGGGCAACTTCAACTGAGCCTGTTAGCACACAGGTACTGAAATCAATGCCCTGCTTGTCCATATAGGCTTTCAGAAGCTGCGGGTAAGTCGTGGCAATGCGTTTGCCGGCTAAATCTTGAGGACCGTTATATTGCTCATCTTTGTTAATCGCAATAGATAAACGACAACCACCAAAATCAAGGCGACGTAGTGGTACAAATTCGCTTGGCTTGTTTTGTGATAGACGCTCTAAACGAACCTCTTCTAATTCGTTTTCACCGATAAAACCCAGATCAACGACACCGTCCATTACCAATCCTGGAATATCGTCATCACGTACAAGTAACAAATCAATTGGCATATTCATTGAGTGAACCACTAAACGCTCACCCATGATGTTAAATTTCACACCACATTTTTTCAGTAAGTCTTGGCACTCTTTACTCAAGCGACCTTTTTTCTGGATTGCGATTCTTAAGCGTTGTGTTTGCATGACGATTTCCCTATGTACAATTTATTGAATTTATTTGAATTTTAATTAAGCCGAAAATGAAAAAACCCTCGGGAGATTTGTGGTCTCCCGAGGGTTTTAATCTAAATGCTTTGACTTAACCACCGAGAGTTTCCTTCCTCCCGGGTATGCGTACACCTCCCCGAAAGATTATTTAGGGTGATGATGGTGATGAATGTTCATTACAAAATTACGCATACTTATGAGCCCTTGTTTGGCTTACTGTCTTGCATCCACACTAACTAAGCCAGTCTGTTTTTTCAACCAAAAATTTGGTTTTTTTTCATCTTTCGTAAAAATACTAGTTAACACATTAAAAAAGGGAAGTTTTACCTTCCCCTTTATTAATTTTTCATATTAAAAACTATGCATTTTCATAATTCGTAATTTTTGAACGAGATAAAGATGCAAGCACTAAACATACAATCACAAAGGCAACCGAAGCGGCACTAAAGGAGATCAGTACCGACGCCGTCATACCTAACACGACAAAACCGACACAAGAAACCAAGGCAGTTGCTAAAGCGTAAGGAAGCTGTGTGGATACATGGTCAATATGATTACAACGAGCACCTGTGGATGACAAAATTGTGGTGTCAGAAATCGGTGAACAGTGGTCACCAAACACAGAACCCGCAAGTACAGCACTTAGCATAGGTAGCATAAGCGCAATATCTGTAGCTCCCGCCATGTCACCCGCTATCGGTAACATAATACCAAACGTACCCCAAGAGGTACCTGTAGAGAATGCCATCAGACCTGAAAGCAAAAACAAAATAACAGGCAACCAGTGAGGATTGATGTTGCCTTGAACAAGTGAAGACATGTAAGCGCCAGTCTTCATATCACCAATTACAGAACCGATCGTCCAAGCGAAAACCAAAATTAGAATGGCACCAAACATAGACTTAGCACCAATCCACAATGTTTTCACAACATCAATCATTGGTAACTGTTGCTTAAATACAGTAAAGAGTGCCATTGCCAAGCCGACTAAACCGCCATAAATAAGCGAAGTGCCTACATCTGTATTTTCAAATGCACCAAACAAGTCAAAGGCTTTGCCATCGGCAGCCAATGATTGACCACCTGTGTATAACATCGCTGAAATAGTGGCAATAATAAGAAGTACAATTGGCAAAATAAGGTCAGAAACTTTGCCGTGTTCGCTTTCTTTGATGTCTAGCTCTTCATTTAAATCATGAGCTTGCTGGCTATCATTGTCATCATCAAAGCCACGACCTTGGGAAGCTTCCATTTCGTGTTTGCGCATTTGGCCAACATCCAACTGGAACCAAACCACAGCAAACACCATCAGCAAAGCGAAAATAGCGTAAAAATTCATTGGCACTAGACGGATGTATGCACCCAGCGCTGAATATTCAGTGATACCATGAGAAACGAGAATGCCACCAATGATAGTCATGATATAAGCACCCCAACTCGAAGCTGGCATCACAACACACATCGGTGCTGCAGTTGAATCTAGAATATAAGCAAGCTTGGCACGAGAGACATAAAAACGGTCAGTAACAGGGCGAGAAATTGAGCCTACTGCCAAGCTATTAAAATAGTCGTCAACGAAAATAAACACACCCAAAAATGCAGCAAGCAATTTTGAACCGCGTTTGCTTTTGACTCGTACCTGCGCCCATTCAGCGAAAGCACGGGTACCACCAGACAATGTCAGCAACGCTGTCATCATGCCTAATAAGAGTAAAAATCCGACAATACTCATATTCCAAGTATTGAGACCACCATCTTCCACAAACACACTAGCTACTTTAGTTACAACGTAGCTGCTACCATCGACTACCGAGTAATTGGTGAGTAGTAACGCGCCTAGCAAAATGCCGACACCAAGCGACACCAGAACACGGCGGGTAATAACGGCTAAACTCAACGCCACTAATGGCGGTAATAGCGATAAGGGAGATGATGCAAAATCGATTAAATTCATGATCTTCAAAAACCAGTAAGTAAATGGTCAGAGATCTACTGCAGACAAATTACGAGAAATCATTTCAACGCAATTAATGTTGAACTAAGCGAAAGGGAAGCGAACACTTCACCCAACCCTACAGTAGCGCTCCATAGTTTAACAAAATAATAGACTATGGCAGTGTTGTTCCTATTCGAATACAACCCCAGCGAGTAGTTTTAATATACACACTCACTTCGGCGACAAAACCTTTCACTTCTGCTCATTGGTATCACCCCAGCAAAAGTTACTAATTCCTATCGCGCCTCTACGTCAAAGAAAGTACAAAAAACCATTGTTAAGTCATTTTAACAACGATTCATTCCTTACTTCGCTTTAGGTGGTTGTCATTGTACTTAACAACAAACTCATTGCAACAGATGATCCAGTTTAAATTGGATCATTTCAGATCACACTGATAAGCAAGTGTTGACACTATTTTCATAAGTCGATGCAAGGTATATCACGAAGATATAATAAGAAAACAAATTTATCAGCGACTGAAAATAACATTGATAATCTTGTAATACCTGCTACTTAAGTATGAAACTGAAGAATCATTGGTTAGTTTCATATTTTTTGTAAAAAACAATTTCCAATAAGTTTTTTATTAATATTCTGAACTTAATATTGTAAGAAAAATTTCCTCAGTTTATTATTACCTTGTCGACTAAATTAAATCTTATAGGAATAGTCATGTCTGAATTAACAAAAACTCTACTAAATATCCGTAGCCTACGCGCTTTCTCTCGTGAACTAACTCTTGAGCAACTTGAAGAAGCTCTAGATAAATTAACGATTGTTGTACAAGAGCGTAGAGAATCAGAAGAGGAAGAACGTTCAGCTCGCGCTGAACAAGAAGCCAAACTTGCAGCTATTGCAGAACAAATTGCAAAAGATGGTATTGATGTTAGCGCATTAATTTCAGCACTTTCTGGTGAAACAAAAGGCAAAGTAAAAGCTCAAGGTAAACGCGCACCTCGCCCTGCAAAATATAAATATGTTGATAATAACGGCAATGAAAAAACGTGGACTGGTCAAGGCCGTACACCTTCTGCAATTCAAGAGCAACTTGATGCAGGTAAGTCTCTAGAAGAATTTGAGATTTAATTATCAATTAAATAAAAAGGCTCCCTATCGGAGCCTTTTTATTATCTGTAAGAACATTAGCGTTCCCAATATGCTTCTTCTAAACTGTCTTCGCGTTCAGGCAAACCACGAGATAAACGTGGAGAATGTTGCACTAACACTTCATAGCTCGCACGATTAGAATATTTACAGACTTGAGAAAATGATGAATAGGTTAAAAAGTCGTTCTGGTGCTTACTTGAATTAGGTACATTCTCTTTGTGATATTTATTGGCGGCCATATCATGCAATAAGGCCGATAAAGCCGCATCACCGGCGCCATTCGTGTTTTTAATTTTTTCAGGGCCACCCATATAAGGTGCAATATGAGAATAAATACGGATTGGGTTTTCACAGCTTATTTTTGATGCTGGGCGGCTAAACTCGTAACGGTTAAATTCAGGAATCGAACCTGGCAATAGCGGCAATGACGTCTCTCGTTTTGCTGAATCTTCTGTATAACCGGCCATAAACAGCCCAACAGGACCTGCGGTACACAATACTAAATCAACCCAATCTAACGCTTTATTCGATGCAGCAAGCGGATCACTTTCACCAGTTAAAGCCTCTGCTTCATCTTCGTTCATGGCAACGACAGTGACATTATCACGCAAAAATTCTTGCCAATATTGAGGGTCGTCTTGAATAACAAATTTTGTCCCTAGTGTTAATACCACTGGTACATCGTATTTTTTGGCGTACTCAATCGCCTTCATTGTTGCATCAGGCATCGGATCGCCCTTTTTACAACGCACAAGATACGCCGTGATAACTAATGCCGAAGCACTACGAAATATTTTTTCAGGCACATTATCCGGGGTAAGTTGATTCATCTGCCCTTCGCTAATGGCAAAAGTACGCTCTCCATCTTCAGTAATTAGCGCAAAACAACGACCAATAGCGCCATCCACACCTTGTAAATAATTCAAATCCATACGACTTGATGTATTACATAGATAACGGTATCCATAACTGCCTATTTTTATATCCTGGCTCATGACCCCTAATAAGGTAGATCGATCATCGGCCAACACCGAATAATTGTGTAATGTATTACCTATAGTGCCACCGGCATACTCATTCGTAATTAAGTTATTTTCTTTTAGCTCGACATAAAGCGCTTCGGCTTTTTGATCATCAATAACTAATGAGTGCCCTTTACTAAGCCCATATTTATCAATTAGGTCTGTTGTTACTTTCGCTTCTATATCGACCAAGGTTTGGTCAATACCAATAATATGTGTACGCGACATCTTCTTATTTTCTTGTGATTGAATGACAAGAGGATCGCGAGCGTGAACAGGAAAGTAATGCTTGGATTTGCGTTGACCAGGAAATTTCATAACGTAAGTCTGAGTAAAGGGGTGAAGGATGCGCGATTCTACCGCGCACCCAATTGCGCGGCAACTAAGTCGATTATAGCAAACGTTTGCTGATGGTTATTTTTATTCACCTTCCATGAAGCTGAGATCTGGTAGCATATCCAAATGCTCAGAATAACGTTTCAAATTGAATTCACCTTCATTTTTCATCACATCGAAAACTTCAATCGCTAGCGCACACGCTATCGATGCCACCGCATCTTCTCGGCTACTCCCTGTCATCATCAGACGCATTAATGTCTCTTTTACTTTGATTGGATTTCCTTCTGCGAGTTGATTTTCAACCGTTTCAATCAGAATCGCGTCATCCATTATTTGGTTTTCATCTTGCATGTTGCTGCCTTATATAAATCTAACTAATAGGTTGAAATTATTGGCAAACCATATGTGCCATTTCAAGTGATGTAAGTCATCACAGAAAACCCAACCCTATAAGAGAATATCGAGAATTTCATGCACTATGCCATAGGCAATTAGAGAACTCTAAAATTAATTTATCTTTAATACTGGTGGAAACTACAGCAATTAAGCGTAATAGAAGTGTGATTGCAGTCTCGGATCTGTCCCCACTAAAATCTTTCTGATAGAATCTGCATCCAAGTCAATTTAGTGGTATTTAGTAATGTCAGATAACCGCTGCGCAAACAGCCAAAAGAAAGTCATTGTCGGCATGTCCGGTGGTGTTGATTCCTCAGTTTCCGCGTATCTTCTTAAAGAGCAAGGTTACCAAGTTGAAGGCCTGTTCATGAAGAACTGGGAAGAAGACGACAATGAGGAATATTGTACGGCAGCAGAAGATCTCGCTGACGCACAGGCAGTTTGTGACAAACTAGGTATCCACCTGCACACGATTAACTTTGCCGCAGAATACTGGGATAACGTATTTGAGTATTTCCTCGCTGAATACAAAGCTGGGCGTACGCCTAACCCAGACATTCTTTGTAACAAAGAAATCAAGTTTAAAGCCTTCCTAGAATTTGCCGACGAAGTGCTTGATGCCGATTACATTGCTATGGGTCACTACGTGCGTCGCACCTTCCCTGAAGGCAATGAAAAACCACAAATGTTACGTGGGTTGGACAACAATAAAGACCAGAGCTATTTCCTTTATACGTTAAGTCACGAACAAGTTGCACGCAGCCTATTCCCTGTTGGTGATTTAGAAAAACCTGAAGTTCGCCGTATTGCTGAAGGACAAGATCTAATTACTGCGAAGAAAAAAGATTCAACTGGCATTTGTTTTATTGGCGAACGCAAATTTACTGATTTCTTATCTCGCTATTTACCTGCCCAGCCGGGTAAAATTGAAACGCCAGAAGGTAAAGTGATTGGTGAGCACCAAGGTTTGATGTATCACACTTTAGGTCAGCGTAAAGGGTTGCACATCGGTGGCCAAAAAGGCGGCGGTGGTAATGAAGACCCATGGTATGTCGCAGAGAAAGATCTGCAACGTAATGTTCTTATCGCGGTGCAAGGTGCTGATCACCCATTGCTTAAGTCTCAAGGTTTGATCGCATCACAATTACACTGGGTTGATCGTACGCCAATTACGGAACCATTGAGCTGCACAGTGAAAACACGTTATCGTCAAACGGATATTGCATGTACTATCATCCCTATTGATGATGACACTATAAAAGTTATTTTTGACGAGCCTCAAGTCGCCGTCACCCCGGGTCAATCTGCCGTTTTCTATAAAGACGATGTTTGTCTTGGTGGTGGAATTATTGAACAGCGCATTTAATTGATTTAGGAGTAATTACGTGGCTAACACCATTTATGACCGTACCATCGCATTTGCCGGTATCTGCCAAGCGGTTGCCTTAGTGCAACAAGTCGCGAAAAATGGTCACTGTGATTCAGACGCGTTTGAAACTTCTCTAACGGCTATTTTAAGCACTAACCCAAGTAATACTCTCGATGTTTTTGGCTCTGAGGCTAACCTTAAGGTTGGCCTTGAGTGCTTAGTAAAAGGTATCGATAGCACGCCTTCTGGCAGTGAGCTTACTCGTTACATCATTAGTCTAATGGCATTAGAACGTAAATTAGATGGTCGCCGAGATGCAATGTCACAACTTGGCGATCGGATCCAAACCGCCGAACGTCAAATCGAACATTTTGATTTGTTAGACGATCAGATGGTCAGCAATATAGCCAGTATTTATCTTGATGTCATTAGCCCTATTGGGCCGCGTATCCAAGTCACCGGCACCCCTACAGTATTACAACAAACTTCAACTCAGCACAAAGTACGAGCACTGCTCCTTTCGGGGATCCGCTGCGCGGTATTGTGGCGCCAAGTTGGAGGAAAACGTCGCCATTTGATTTTCGGTCGTAAGAAAATGATCGAACAAGCACAAATACTTTTGGCGCGTATCTAGCTTCAATGCAAAGAATTCACTCTCATACTTAACCTCAAATTCAGGAGAAAAACATGGAACTGTCAGCCTTGACTGCTGTTTCACCGGTAGACGGCCGCTACGGAAGTAAAACGATTGCGTTACGCAGTATCTTTAGTGAGTTTGGTCTCCTCAAATATCGCACCATCGTTGAAGTACGTTGGCTACAGAAGCTTTCAGCAACCGCTGAAATCGCTGAAGTACCAGCATTCAGCGCAGAAGCGAATCAATTCCTCGATAATATTGCTGCAAACTTCTGTGAAGAAGACGCTGCTCGTATTAAAGAAATTGAACGCACGACGAACCATGATGTTAAGGCTGTAGAGTACTTCTTAAAAGAAAAAGTGGCAGAGATGCCTGAGCTGCACGCCGTCAACGAATTCATTCATTTTGCTTGTACCTCTGAAGACATTAACAATACTTCTCACGCGTTAATGCTAAAAGAAGCACGTGACACCGTTATTCTTCCTGAAATTCGTAACATCATTGATGCAATCCGTAAGCTAGCAGAAGAGTACCGAGATATTCCGTTACTTTCTCGTACCCACGGCCAGCCAGCTTCTCCTAGTACAATGGGGAAAGAGATGGCTAACGTAGCGTACCGTATGGAGCGCCAATATAAGCAAATTGCTAATGTTGAGATCTTAGCCAAAGTGAATGGCGCAGTGGGGAACTATAACGCTCACCTATCAGCTTATCCTGAAGTTGATTGGCATCATTTCAGTGAACAATTTATTACTGAATGCTTGGGCGTAACGTGGAACCCTTATACAACACAAATCGAACCTCATGATTACATTGCAGAATTGTTCGATGCCGTTGCTCGTTTCAATACCATTCTGATTGATTTCGATCGTGATATTTGGGGCTATATTGCACTGGGTCATTTCAAGCAAAAAACCATCGCTGGCGAAATCGGTTCTTCAACCATGCCGCATAAAGTAAACCCAATCGATTTTGAAAACTCCGAAGGTAACCTTGGTCTAGCTAACGCGGTATTCGGTCATTTGGCTCAAAAACTGCCTATCTCACGCTGGCAGCGTGACCTAACTGATTCGACTGTATTACGTAACCTAGGTGTGGGTGTTGGCTATGCAATTATCGCCTACACATCAACACTAAAAGGCATTAGTAAACTCGAAGTTAACCGTGATGCACTATTGGCAGAACTGGATAAAAACTGGGAAGTATTAGCAGAACCAGTCCAAACTGTGATGCGCCGCTATGGTATTGAAAAGCCATACGAGAAGCTTAAAGAACTTACACGTGGTAAGCGTGTTGATGGTGAAGCAATGCGTAATTTCATTGACGGCTTAGAGCTACCAGAAGCTGAAAAAGCACGCTTGAAAGAGATGACGCCAGCAAACTATATTGGTCAAGCTATCGAACTCACAGATAAGCTGTAAGACTTAGCTTCGACTCTCTATGACAAAGCCCACGATATTCGTGGGCTTTCGTTTATCAACACAACAGCCTTTGCTCACACAGCAGATGATGTGCTCTTGGTGTGATATCAATTATTTTTTATGCATATTGCTTTTCAAATTCGTGCATAAAATCAACCAGCGCTTGGACCCCTTCCAATGACATTGCATTGTAGATAGAAGCACGCATACCACCAACCGCACGGTGACCTTTTAGTGAAGCTAAACCGCGTGCCTCTGCTTGCTCTAAAAATACGCTATCCAGCTCTGGTTTTGCTAATTGGAAAGGGACATTCATTAGAGAACGGTTATCTGGGTGGATCTCATTACGATAAAATGGAGACTCATCAATACAGTTATATAATAAGGCTGCTTTTTCATGGTTAATCAATTCAATGGCTTGAACACCACCCTGCTCTTTCAACCATTTGAATACCAAGCCTGACAAATACCAAGCAAATGTCGGTGGTGTATTGAACATGGAGTCTTGTTCTGCCTGAACTTTATAGTTCAAAATCGTCGGTAAAACATCGCTAGCCAATCCCAGAAGATCATCACGCACAATCACAATACAGATGCCTGCCGGGCCTATATTCTTTTGTGCACCCGCATAAATCACACCGTATTTTGACACATCAATTTGACGAGAAAGAATAGTTGAAGACATATCGGCCACAATCGGCTTATCCGTTTGAGGAAGATCATTGATTTCAATACCATCTATCGTTTCGTTCGGACAAAAATGAACATACGCGGATTCAGGGTCAATTTCCCAATCACAGGCAGGGATAACAGCAGCCTTACCATCTTTAGTGATTTTGGCATTAAACACATCAGGTTCGCAGTATTTGCTCGCTTCGTTAATCGCACTTTCTGCCCAATAACCAGCATCTATATAGGTTGCTTTAGTTGCGTCACCAAGTAAATTAAGAGGCACGGCGGCAAACTGAGCTCGTGCACCACCTTGGCAAAATAAGACTTTATAATTATCAGGAATATTCAATAAATCGCGTAGATCTTGTTCCGCATCTTGAGCGACTTTGATAAATGGTTTGCTACGGTGGCTAATTTCCATCACGGACGTGCCAAGTTCATTCCAATTCACAAACTCAGCTTGTGCTTTTTCCATTACCGCTTTTGGCAAACCCGCAGGGCCCGCACTAAAATTATAAACAGTGTCCGTTTGATTTGGTTCCATGAAGTCCTTGCTCCTACTATCGACAATTAGTGTGATTAATAACACTTTTTGCACAGGATAAAAAGCGAGAAAAGAGGTCATGTGACCTCTTTTTTTTATTGATAGGGAAAAAGCATTACTTTACTGACATTAACCAAGCATTACTGGCATCAACAAGGCAACCAGTGGAAGTTGCTTGCCGTTTTTAAACTCCAGATTTCCTTGTTTAATTTCAGCTTGAAGTCGATATCCATCAGCCTCTTGAACCATCATTTCCATGATAACAAGTTCATCGATGCCTTGTTTAATGAATGGAAAATCTTCGACCAATTGATTCGAAATAAAAGTATCAACATTACCCACTAACGCTGGCAAAATAATACTTGGGTCTTGCAATATATCATTGGTTCCTTCCGGTACAGCGATTTTCCATTTTGATTCAAACTCACCACTAGCGATTTTTAGCGCCATTTTATTCATAGAAAGGTAGAAACCTTTCGCAAATAAAGACTCGATATAAGGTAAGGCCTGCTGAATATCTTGTTCCGACAATGCAGGGTTATTTTGGTATAGTGTGGTGAGTTTTTCCAATGATTCACTGTCTAAGTCACCCAAGGTGAAATCAATATTTAAATCATTCACTTCACCGTCATTTGAAAGCAGTTTTTCCAACACGACAACATGATTACTGCTAAAGCGGGCAAGTTCGCCATTGATTGAAGAGTCGAATTTATAGGTGGCATTAGTCACATCAAGCACACTGTTTTCGAACCCATCAACAACACTCAAACGTGATAAAGCCAGTGACTGGTCTCCCAACCAAAAACCTTTGTCTTGTTTACCTGCACCTTGACCAGACACTTGAGAAAGCGCCATTTTCTCACCACTCGCAAAGTCAAGTTCGACTGATGGAACATCAAGTTGGTAGGATATTTCACCTAGCACAGTGACCTCCCCTTCTAATGTTGCAGGTGAAGTCGACACCACCATTTGGCCATCTTGTGTCGCATAATGCCAGCTATCTAATACAAAGGAATATTGCGTATTACCATTAAGTTGCGTTGTACTGGTTAAGCTTAACGGAAAATCAGGTGTATCCACTAATGATGAATGAGCCGTTAAGCTCATAAGACCATGCTCAACCTTGCTATTAACTAGGAACTCAGTTGGCAAGCCGTCAGCTACCAATTGTTGCTTTAGTCCCTCATCGATTATCTGATAACGTGTTTGAACGTTAGAGGAAAGGTAACCGCGATCATAGTTAACAATCTCGGCCTGAAAAGCCGAGGAAGAGAGCTTTGCTATCCCATCGCTGATGACATTATGCCCAATTTGACCCACAGCAAGCGGCCAACATAGCGCGAGAGAGATTGCGCCACCTACGGCACCAATCATTTTTAATTGTTTCATAGTTTTCTATCCTAAACAGTTTCACTCAGTCTACCGTAAAGAAATGAAAACCAAAACATAGAGTTAAGTCAGAGTATTACTAGAGGATGAGAAATTCTAAAACCTAGCTCTCAAACCCAATTTTAGATAATTGCTACAGTAGAATAAATCGCCATGACTCTAGAGGCTCGAGTGAATCATTACGCACTACTTTGTTTAGATAACAACCCTATCAGTGTTGATCAACTGCGCTTTGAACTGGCGCCATTTGCGCTTAAATTTGATTTACATACTGCCGAATCCATCGAAGAAGCAGAACAAACACTTGAGTATTTACAGGAGCAGCAGCAAACCATTGCTTTGGTTATCGCCAGTCACCACGAAGCATTTAATGGCGCAGATTTTTTAACTCACCTCGATAAGTCTGAGCACACTCGCTCAGCTCGTAAGGTATTGATCAGTTGCGGACAAGATATTCAAGCCATTCTCAGCGCCGTCAATGAAGGACGTCTTGATCATTGTTTAACAAAACCAGTCCCCGACCAAATATTATACAAAACCGTTCACAAAGAGCTCACCACTTATATTTTAGAGAACGATAAAGAGAACATTCTCAATTACAGCACTGTACTTGATCAACAGCGTATTTTACGTGCACATATTGACAATAAAATGCGCAGCTACAGAGATGGCTTCATCTCTGACTACCACAAGCTTTCTGACAGTGAATTAGCCGAGCAAGTAATCGGCGCTCTTCATCAATTTTTTGAAAATGAAGATGAAACTCATGCTTGTAGAACCTATTCAGCAGAGCACCTACTGACTAAAGAGGGCGAAGACAACCGCTTCTTATGGTTCATTACCGAAGGAGAGGTCGCTTTATATAAAAAGGATGAGCTTGGTCAACAGCGAGAAGTGGTTCGACATAAAAAAGGGAATATTGTCGGTGGAATGTCTTTCGTTACCGGAGAAAAATCCTTTTCCACCGCCATTACTTTGACCAAAACTGATGTAATTAAGTTAGACCGAGATGTCTTTTCCAAGGTAATGCATTCTGACACACGGTTACTGCCCCTTTTTACCAACTTATTATTGCGCCACTTCAATCGCCGTCTGCAACGCAGTATTAACACAAAGCTAGAACTACAAAAGACGCTTGAATCATTGGAGTCGGCTCATCAACAGCTTATCGAACGAGAAAAGATGGCGATGTTAGGGCAACTTGTCGCTGGCGTTGCTCACGAGTTGAATAATCCGATTGCCGCCATCTTGCGAGGGACTGAAACATTATCCAATAAAATTGAGCTGATAGTGAATGCGACGAGCAACCAATCACTACAAAATAAGGGCAGTCAATTACTTCAAGCCGCTTTACAGGCAAAACCGACATCAACGGCCGAAGAGCGAACCCGAGCCAAAACTCTTGAAGTGGAAATAAAAAACCGTTTGGTTGCCAAAAAGCTAGTCAAGTTGAATCTCGATGATGATGCCGAACTCAAACAATTAGCCAAAAACTCGCCAGATAACGCATTGGAAAGGTTAGAGCATTTAGAAAGTTACTTCTTAACTGGTAGCACGTTACGATCCATAAATGTTTGTGCACAACGCATTGCCGATATGGTCAAAAGCTTAAAAGGTTATGCGCGACCAGACGATGAAACCCTTCATAGAGTCGATATTCATGAAGGTATCGAAGACACTTTAGTGATCTTTGAAAACCGCCTTAAACGGCATAGCGTAGAAAAAGAGTATGCGCAATTACCCCTTGTTTCCTGCCAGCCCATCGCATTACAACAAGTATGGACCAACCTAATATCCAATGCCATTGATGCGTTTCCTGAACATGGGGTGTTACATATTACAACCAAACAAACGAGACACGATGATCGCCCTTTTGTCACTATTAGCTTCACAGATAACGGCAGTGGCATAGATGACGAGCAAAAAGCCAATATTTTCACATTGAACTACACCACCAAAAAAGAGGGCAACTTTGGTCTTGGGATCGGTTTATCTGTATGTCAACAAATTGTCCAGCAACATAAAGGCTGGCTTGAGGTTCAATCGAAAAAAAACACCTACACCACAATGACAGTTTGGCTACCAATTAATCCGCCTCAGTAGCTTTGATAAAGGAGAAAATCATGAACAAATTCTTGATTCTATGTGTCGACGACGAACGAGAAGTTTTAGATAGTGTGATGCAAGACTTAGACTGCTTCGAAGAATATTTCATCGTAGAAGCTGCGGAATCGGTTACTGAAGCAAAAGACGTTATTGCAGAAAACCAAGCTCAACATATAAAACTCGCCTTGATACTGTGTGACCACATCATGCCAGAGCAAACTGGGATTAGTTTTTTGATAGAATTAAGTCAAAACGAAGAGACAGCGCAGACTCGAAAAGTGTTGCTCACAGGCCAAGCAGGTTTAGAAGATACGGTTGAAGCTGTCAATCACTCTAGCCTGCATTTTTACGTTGCCAAGCCTTGGAATGGCGATAAGCTGCGAGAAATAATAAAAGATCAATTAACGCAGTATATGATTGCCAATGAATCCGAGTTAATGCCATGGGCGCGAGTTTTAGATGCCGAAAAAATATTTAATGCCATCGCAGAAAACCGCATTAACTTTGGCGAATAACCCTATTTTTTATGAAAATGGCACTTTCTTTGCTTATTTTTTGCCAAGACGACAAAAGAATGACATTTTTTTGGTGGTGGCAATAGCTCACTATGCACTATGATGTCTTAATTGATTAATGTCACAGTGGATTTTCCACTACTGACCATGGAAATAAACTAAAAATATAGGTTTATAGTGACTATGCGTAAAACAATCATTGCGGCAGCACTACTGCTTGCCTCTGGGCAAACATTGGCTGAATCCGACCGAAACAGCCCAACGGTCATGAGCAACTTTAATTATGACTATATCGAAGCTCGCATTGGAGTCAGTCCAGTAACATTTGGTGCAGCAATAAGTAAGTCTATCCACCCAAATGCTCATATTATTGGCCGTATTGACTCTGAATTTGAAAGTGATTTTGATGCTGCTGCAGGTTTTGGTTTCCACGCCCCCATCAACAACTGGGCAGACTTTACTGGTGAAATGTTGCTTCGCATCGTCGATAGTGAAAATAGCAGTACCGATACCGGAATAGAGTTAAATCTAGGTGTTCGTCAGTGGCTTGGCCCACAACTTGAAATAGGTGGTAAAGGCGGTTATGTCTCAATTGATGACAATGATGACTGGATTGCGTCTTTCTATGCTCGCTTCCACTCCACAGAACTATTCTCCGTCGGGGCTGAAGCTCGTATTAACGATGCGTACGGTGAGCAGTTGATGTTCACCACTCGCTTTAAGTTCTAACGAACTGTTATACAAAAAGCCAAGATAAGTGTCTTGGCTTTTTGTGACCGTCAATTATCCTCATTGTTTACGAACAACGATTCAATAACTGGCGCTTACGAGGTTCTTGTAACAGTTTCCAGTGAATACCTTCGATTGCGCCCGCAAATTTCCAAAGTAATTTAACATCCACGTCGCTGCCATAGATTTTTCTCACCTTAGAAAAAACCTCTGATGCCCCTAATTCTATAAATGTCTCGACATCAGCAACACCAGCTTTTTTGACCATGCGCTCGAGTGTTAACTGCATATTTGGTAAATCACGCAAACGCCGACTAGCAGAAGATTTTTGGAAACTTCTTTGCTTTACGGAGTGCCGTATTGAGTGGGCAACGATAGCATCAAGCTCTTCACTTTCACTAACAAAAAGGTCAGTAATATCATAGTAGTTCACCGTTGCTGTGGTTTGCTTTTTGACGTGTTTATACTTTTCACAGCCTAAGCGAGTCAACATGCTATCAAGATGGCCACCACCGCGGATAAAAATACGCTCCTCGCTGATAAGAGAGTACATCGCCTCATTTTGAAACAACCCCACTCCACCAAACATAGAACGCTTTTGGAAAGCGCCAAACTTAATTACATAATCGAAAAATGCTTGCTCAGTCATATCCATTGATCCTTAATCAAATTCCCCGATTAAACGTGATCACCAGATAGCAGCAGATTTTTTAGCGAAAAAATGAATAATTCAACGGCAAGTTATTTAATTATGTAATATTAGCTTGCCTTTATATACTCATATCATAGTTAACGATACGAAATAAGTCTGGGCATATCTCACATCCATTACTATATTTAATCTGTTTTATATGACCAGCATCACAGTATCAATTTGTGAGTGTACTTTCTTTGACACCTACAGCCTCACTTGAGGCACTTAATTTTGACCAAATAGGAACAAATTGACGTAGGCTGATGTAATTGGTTGCTTATTTAGATTAGCAAACGGTAAAATGCCCCTAATACAAATTGAGCACATTACTATGAATCACTTATCTTTTTATTGGCTTCCCGAACATCGCCAAATGCTTATCCAAGGACTAGAAAGCGAATTTGCTCAGTTAGTTGAACATTCAATTAGCACCGGGAAAATTTCGCTACCGCCAATTCCGGATGTCGTTCTTAAAATTCAGAAGCTTTGCACGTTAGAATCGTCAGGAATATCGGATGTGGCCGATTGTCTATTGGAAGACCCCGGACTTGCAGCCATCGTTATACGTGTAGCAAACTCCGTTGTTTTTAATCGCCGCAATATTACCTGCACTGACTTAATTACTGCGGTATCCCGCCTGGGTATTCTAAGAGTTCGCGATATTGTGACAGCACAAGCTATTGAACAACTAAAACACTCCGTAAACCTGAGCAAAGCATGCAATAAAATACTAGTTAACAGTGCATCGATATCAAAAGAGCTCGGTGCGACAATGGTTTTAGTCACTCAAGCCTTTAAACTACTTGAACCGGCTAAATATCAACATTTAGAGCAAGAAAAAGCACTATTAGTTGGCCTATTGGCTGATATTGGACTGTTCTGTTTAGTCAGTGAATATCACTTATATCTACAGAACGGAAATTATCTAGATCAAGAGATTGCGCTACAAATCTTCCAGTCTCGCTGCTCGAAGACCAGTCAATTGGTTTTACGAAATTGGGGTTTTGACTCAGATTTCCTAGAAGTGGCCGGAAATCAATCTTTAGTCGCATCTTCTCATGAAGTCAGTTACCTTGATGTGGCACGCATTGCACACCACTTGCTCTTATTTCGCCGACAAGACGACGATATTGATGAGCATGAAGTTGAAATTAATGCGACAGGTGCTGAAGTACTGTACAACCTCAGTAATTTAAGCGAGATTGAATTCAAATCAAAGCTGAGCGATGTCATTAGCGCGAGCGGTTTTTAAATAAAAGATAATCAGAGGATTAGATGCTCTCAGGGATGTTATTTATTTTTGCTCCATTAGTCGTGGGGTATCTATTTTCTATAACCAATCAGCAATGGTTGTCAGCGTTGAACAAAACGACCTCTTGGTTAGTCTATGTCATTCTGTTCCTTATGGGGCTCAGTTTAGCCGCACTTGATAACCTCGGCGATAACCTACAGCTGATCCTCAAATTCACTGCCGTATTTTTCTTAGCGATCGGTTTATGCAACCTGTTGGTTTTGCCGTTTGTTGACAAGTTTTGGCCGATCAAAACCGATGCAAATCACACCAAACTTCCACTTTCGAATATGGCCTTAGAGTCCATTAAACTGATTTTAGTTGTTGGGGGTGGACTAACCATCGGTGTCGTTTTAGCGTTAGATCTCAATTGGGTAGATACTGCCAGTGAATGGATTCTATTTATTTTACTCTTTTTCATTGGTATCCAATTAAGAAATAGTGGATTAACACTCAGACAAATCCTACTTAATAAACATGGCATGATCATCGCCTCAGTTATCATTGTCAGCTCATGGATTGGCGGTATCATCTCAGCGATGATTTTAGAGATCCCAGTATATAGAGGGCTCGCAATGGCATCAGGATTTGGCTGGTATTCACTGGCTGGAATTTTAATGGGTGATGCCTTCGGCCCTGTTTATGGCGGGGCTTCTTTTATGATTGAGCTATTAAGAGAACTCATTGCCTTAGTCATGATCCCCATGTTGATTCGCTCTAAACCCTGTACATCTATTGGCTATGCTGGCGCAACCGCGATGGATTTTACATTGCCAGTGATTCAAACAACAGGTGGTGTGCGTTGTGTCCCTATCGCTATCGTCAGTGGCTTTATTCTCAGCTTACTCGTGCCCATTCTGATGCTGTTCTTTGTATCACTTGCAGGCTAGGTCTCAGGAATCACCTTAATCATTATTTACACTCATAATTAGGGAGTAAACTCCCACACAATAACAAAAGCTCAAAAAGGAAGATTTATGAAACGTGTCATTGTTGCCCTACTACTTGCAGCATCTACGAATATGGCAATGGCTGCTGATAATCAATGTCTGAATAAAAAGTACGATGCCTATATTGATGCATCATTAACTTGGTACAGCGATTTAACAGATCTAGTTACTAAGCAATATCCAGATCTTGAAGAAGTAAGCCAATGGTTCTTACAAGGGCGTCAACATCACTTCGAACTCAGTCGAGCAGCCGTACATTATTATCTTCAAAACGATCCATCCAAAGTCGCCACCTCTCAACCTGTTGAAGCTTGGCTGAAACTGGAACAGCATGACGTTAAAGTACTCGCCTCACGCAGCGATGAACTTGGCCAAATAGCAAAAACCACGTTTGAAGATCGACAAACTGCACCGAACGAAAAGAATTATGAACTACGCTCAGCACTTGCAGAATTACTCAGCCATCCCAAGCAAATCGATGCGGCACTCAATCGCTACAACGATGCAATTTCAACGCTAGAAAAGAACAAGTGCCAATAAACTAAGCCCACCGCCCAACCGAATTAAGACGGGACATCTGTCCCGTTTTCGTTTAGATTGTGCCGATCGCTTTCCATAACAAATAAAAATTACGACGCTGTATGGTATCCGAACAGAAAACTGCAGATGTGAGTTTCGAGAGCTTACTACGAATCTTCACCGTGCCTGAAGGCCCTGACTCTACACTGACAAAAATTGAAGCAGAGCTTTCACGCAACCTTAATCTTTTCCTGCGTGAACACATTGTTGCCGAAGAAAAACCACTCAAAGAAATCGAGAAAGATTTCTCTAATGCGCACATCCCTGAAGCGCCTGAATTTGTGTCTGAACACACGCAGCACCTACTTGATACGCTCGTTTCTCATTCAGTTCACACTGCTGCGCCAAGTTTTATTGGTCATATGACCTCGGCATTGCCTTATTTCTTAATGCCGTTGTCAAAAATCATGATTGCCTTGAATCAAAACTTGGTAAAAATCGAAACATCCAAAGCATTTACCCCCTTAGAACGTCAAGTGCTGGGTATGCTGCACCGTTTGATTTATCAGCAAAATGACCTTTTTTATTCACAATGGATGCACAGTGCAGAGCACTCGCTTGGCGCATTTTGCTCGGGTGGTACTATCGCGAACATTACTGCTCTTTGGGTGGCACGCAATAATGCACTTAAAGCACAAGGTGATTTTAAAGGTGTTGAAAAAGAAGGCCTATTTAAGGCAATGCAACATTATGGATATAATGGACTGGCGATATTAGTGTCTGAACGCGGCCATTATTCTCTGAAAAAAGCAGCGGATGTACTGGGGATTGGTCAAGACAGCCTGATTTCAGTAAAAACTGATAATAATAATCGACTGTGTCCTGATGACTTACAAGCGAAAATCACCCAGCTAAAAATAGATAAGATCAAACCGTTTGCTGTCATTGGCGTTGCTGGTACAACTGAAACTGGCACAATCGATCCGTTAAAAGATATCGCGGCTATTTGCCAGCAAGAAAACTGCCATTTCCATGTTGATGCAGCTTGGGGCGGCGCAACGTTAATGTCGAATAACTACCGCCACTTACTTGATGGTATTGAACTCGCCGACTCAGTAACAATTGACGCACATAAGCAGTTATATATCCCGATGGGGGCAGGAATGGTGTTATTCAAAAACCCAGACGCAATGCATTCCATTGAACATCACGCGCAGTATATTTTGCGCAAAGGGTCGAAAGATCTCGGTAGCCACACATTGGAAGGATCTCGCTCTGGTATGGCTATGCTGGTGTATGCCAGTATGCATATCATCAGTCGGCCGGGTTATGAGCTATTGATCGATCAAAGTATTAATAAAGCACGCTATTTTGCCGACTTGATTAAACAACAAAACGATTTTGAGTTAATCTCTGAACCCGAGCTTTGTTTGCTAACCTATCGTTACCTTCCTCCAATAACGCAAAAAGCTCTCAAGTTGTCGACCGCTGAACAAAAAGCAAAACTGAACGAACTACTCAACGAGCTCACTCAATTTGTACAGAAAAAACAAAGAGAAACGGGTCGTTCATTTGTTTCTCGTACCCGCTTAAACCCAGAGCACTGGGACAAATTGGATACTATAGTTTTTCGTGTTGTATTGGCTAACCCACTGACTACCAATGAAATATTAGGCTCCGTTTTAGAAGAACAACGCCAGATCGTCAAATTAGCCCCTAACCTTATGCTTAAAATTGACCAGCTATCACAGCAGATCCTTGGCCAAATTTAACGTGATCAGTTACAGCAAATTGAAAATTTATTTCTTTTTGCTGTAACTAATTAATCATTAATTAGCCAAAAAATTCATTTTCCCTCTATTTAAACCTCAAATATGTAGTTTTCATGAAATTTTGTTTGAGGCTTGTCATATTCTCATCAATTGATGAGCTGAATTGTTACAGAATTCTACAGCCTAGGTTTATACTCCCTTCATGGCGTTGGTTTAGTCCCCCTTTTTTGGAAATGCATTATTTCCACTCCCCCAAGAGGATCATTGGCAAAATCAACGAGTTGTTCTCTTCGCCCGCGTGAACACTATGAATACATTAGAAAAAATTCAAAAAAACTTGGAAAATTTTAGCAAGTCGGAACGTAAAGTTGCTGAGGTCATTATGGCTTCACCACAAACGGCGATTCATTCAAGTATCGCGACACTGGCTAAAATGGCTGATGTCAGCGAACCCACAGTGAACCGTTTCTGTCGCCGTTTAGACACCAAAGGTTTTCCTGATTTCAAGCTTCACTTAGCACAAAGCCTTGCTAACGGAACTCCGTATGTAAACCGTAATGTTGAAGAGGAAGATGGCCCTGATGCTTATACGCATAAGATTTTCGAATCAACAATGGCGTGTTTGGACGTAGCCAAAAATAGCTTAGACCCAATGCAAATCAACCGTGCAGTGGATCTGCTTACTCAGGCTAAGCGCATCTCTTTCTTTGGATTAGGAGCCTCTTCTGCAGTTGCAAAAGATGCCCAGAACAAGTTTATCCGATTCAACATTCCGATCACTTGTTTTGAAGATATCGTTATGCAGCGTATGAGCTGCATTAACTGTACTGATAACGACGTGATCGTCTTAATTTCTCATACTGGTAGAACAAAAAGCCAAGTTGAGATAGCGAATCTTGCTCGTGAAAATGGCGCAACGGTTATCGCTATCACGGCGAAAGACTCGCCATTGGATAAAGCCAGTTCACTTTCGATCTCACTTGATGTACCAGAAGATACGGATGTTTATATGCCAATGGCCAGCCGTGTCGTACAAATGACCGTCATTGATGTACTAGCCACTGGGTTTACTCTGCGTAGAGGCTCAGGCTTCCGTGAAAATTTAAAGCGTGTAAAAGATGCTTTGAAAGATTCACGTTACGATAAGCTATCACAATTTTAATCTTGAACGGAGCCGATACTACCGGCTCCGTTTTTAATTTTGCTTACTGCTCTGCTGAAGCATAGGATCATGCACAATCTCTACACGATTTGCTGCATTAGCATCTAGTTCTTTACACCCACTCTGACAATCACAAACTTGATTCAAAATATACACCAATCGCTCTTGCGTTAACGGTAAAGGATTACCCTTGATAGCAACCGACCGTAAAGCATCATCAGCAACCTTTTCGAACGAGGTGCTACAAACACCAAATTGACTCAAGTTTGGTAGTTGCAGTTTATCGAGCATCATTTTTACCCACAAAATACCATCTTCCACATGTACGTTATTTCGACCAGTCACGATTTGTGCAATTTTCTCATAACGACTCAGTAGATCTTTACGTTTAGCTTTTCGCGCAGAGCGGATATTTTCATACATCACATGCGGAGCTAAACGTGCAGTAATAACGCTATGCGGTGCATCTAATTTGCCACCTAATGCTGAAGCTAATCCGTGCGCGGCACCTAATTTAGCATTAGTGATCGCCATACCACCCAACATGGCAGCAAATGATAGATCTGCGCGTGCTTTTTTATCATCTTTGCGACAAGCGGGTAAAATCGAACGACTTAAACGCCGCAACCCTTCTTCACAAACCATATCAGTCAATGGGTTTGGCTCTCCGCACACATAAGCTTCCATTAGATGGGTAAATGCATCCATCGCACCTCTCCCGGAAGTGTACATATCAGTCCCGTAGGTGAGCGTTGGGTCGACAATGGCCACATCAGCCAACATTTCAGGACTACGCAAACTCACTTTGACTTTATCTTGCCCTGATTTCAGTACCGCATTACGCGTTACTTCAGCCCCAGTGCTAGCGGTGGTAGGAATTGCAATAAAAGGTATCGGTTTAGTTTTAAGCGGGACACTTCTGCCAACCACTTCAACATAATCGTACACGTTTCCTTGATTGGGAATAATTGCCGCAAGCGCTTTGCCCATGTCAATCACACTACCACCACCGATAGCCACCACCATGTCAGGCTTAAACCTGCGACCAAGAATAGCGGTTTCTTCGACCATAGTGATATTGGGCTCACCGGTGATAGCCACATGTTGATAACGCATATTTTGAGTATTGAGGTATTGAGTGATGATACGTGATCGTTCTCGTTCTTTACCTGAGACCAGTAACACGCTGTAACCATATTGATTTAAGATTGAGAGCGAATTTGGCAACGCCCCTTCTCCAAAAATGATCCGAGTTGCTGTCATAAATTGAAACATGAATGCGTTCCTTTTCTCTAATCCTAATTAGCTAGTTTTAGAGTGCACTTATCCTCGTTATTTTTTCTTGATGCAGTACAACTTGAAGATAATAACCATGTAAAATGTATAAGTTTATGCGTGGTATCACAGCGAAGAATACTCGTATACATTGGTAACATCTGAAAATATCTCGCTTGCATCGTTTAAGAATTCAGCAATAGATTTTACCTATTGAAACAACAGGTGATTGCCACTTTATTTCCTTTCTTGAATCGTGCATAGTTGCACGAAACAGAATAAAGGAGAAAGCTATGTTCGTTGTTATTTTCGGCCGTCCTGGTTGCCCTTACTGTGTTCGCGCTAAAGAACACGCAGACACATTGAAACTGAAGCGTGATGACTTCAACTACCGTTATGTTGATATCCATGCTGAAGGTATCAGCAAAGCCGATTTGGAAAAGACGGTCGGTAAACCAGTAGAAACTGTGCCACAAATCTTTGTTGACCAAGAGCACATTGGCGGCTGCACCGAATTTGAAGCTTACGCGAAAGAGCATTTAGGTCTATTCGACGAGTAAAAGATGAAAACATTAGAACCCGCTGATATATAGCGGGTTTTTACCATTTAATATCAATAAATTCTCTCCTTGTTCGATCGAATCAATGAATTGTCAAATATCAAAAATTTCACTTATCTTTTTGCAATATTAAGATACAATTCCCACACTTAACCCACCTCTTGGCACACATAACGAGTTGAGCCGTGAATATCGACGTCGTACTTTTGCTTGAACAGAACCCCATTCTTCTTATTTTTGTTGTCTTAGCGATTGGCCTAGCATTTGGCAAAATTCGTTTTGGTAGCTTACAACTGGGTAATTCCATCGGTGTATTAATCACATCGTTAATTATGGGACACCTCGGTTTCTCCTTTAATGCCGAAGCGTTAACCATTGGTTTTATGCTGTTTATCTATTGTGTCGGTATCGAAGCAGGCCCGAACTTCTTCGGTATTTTCTTCCGAGATGGGAAGCACTACCTTATTTTAAGTTTGGTGGTTTTAGTCACTGCAACGTGGATTACCTATTTTGGTAGCTACTATCTCAATCTCGATTTTGGTTTAGCGGCTGGTATGATGGCTGGCGCGCTAACCTCAACGCCCGTTCTAGTGGGGGCGCAAGATGCCCTAAATTCAGGGCTAGCAACACTACCAAGGTCGATGGATCTTTCTCTTATTTTAGATAATGTCTCTGTCGGTTATGCGATGGCCTATTTAATTGGCCTTATTAGCATGATCATGTTCGCTAAATTATTGCCTAAGTTACAGAAACAAAATTTATCTGACTCTGCTCAGCAGATTGCCCAAGAGCGTGGCTTAGGCGGCAGCGGCCAACGTAAAGTGTATCTGCCCATTATTCGTGCTTACCGTGTTGGACAGGAACTGATTAATTGGGTCGATGGCCGTAACTTACGTGAGCTTGGTATTTATCGCCAAACCGGCTGCTATATTGAACGTATTCGCCGCAACGGTATTCTCGCCCACCCAGATGGTGACGCCATATTGCAAGAAGGTGATGAAATCGCACTTGTTGGTTTCCCTGACAGCCATGCTCGGCTTGACCCAAGTTTTCGAAATGGGAAAGAGGTTTTTGACCGTAACCTGCTTGACCTGCGTATCTCTGAAGAAGAAATCGTTGTTAAAAGTGACAGCATCGCAGGAAAACGCTTATCAGACCTTAATTTGTCAGAATACGGTTGTTTCCTTAACCGAGTGATTCGCGCTCAGATTGAGATGCCAATGGACTTAGACATTGTACTCGCTAAAGGGGATGTGTTGCAGGTCAGTGGGGAAAAAAGCCGTGTACAAGGGTTAGCGGACAAAATTGGTTTCATTTCGATTCACAGTCAAATGGCCGATTTATTAGCGTTTTGTAGCTTCTTCATTATTGGTATTTTATTTGGTTTAATTACCATGACTTTTGGTCAGGTTTCATTCGGTCTTGGTAATGCAGTTGGGCTTTTGCTTTCAGGTATTATGCTCGGTTTTTTAAGAGCTAATCACCCAACCTTTGGCTATGTTCCTCAAGGAGCACTAAATATGGTCAAAGATCTTGGCTTGATGTTCTTCATGGTCGGTATCGGCTTAAGCGCAGGTGGCAAAATGTTTGAGCACCTTGCAGACGTTGGTATTCAGGTTATCGGCTTAGCTTTCTTAGTCAGTGTGGTACCGGTCGTTTTTGCTTACTTAGTGGGGGCGCATATTTTAAAAATGAACCGTGCTCTACTGTTTGGTGCGATCATCGGTGCTCGCACCTGCGCTCCAGCGATGGATATTGTTAATGACTATGCTAAATCTACCATTCCTGCTCTAGGCTATGCTGGTACCTACGCGATAGCCAATATATTGATGACTTTAACTGGTACGATCTTGATTCTGCTCAGCTAGATAATACCTCTTTCCAAAGAAGAGAGGTTAGGGTTGCAAAACTAAAAGAGGCACTCATTTCTGAGTGCCTCTTTGCATTTGACGTACGATTAAATAAATATGATTAGATATCAATCACATCAAATTTAACTGCTGTCTCAACATCGGCTTCATAATCGACGCCTTCCACACCAAAACCAAACAGTTTCAAGAACTCTTCTTTATACTCAACGTAATCCGTCAGTTCTTTGAGGTTTTCAGTGGTAATTTGTGGCCACAATTCACGACAATGTTGTTGGATATCCTCACGCAATTCCCAGTCATCTAGGCGCAGACGATTTTTCTCATCAACTTCTGCGGCACTGCCGTCTTCTTTATAAAGGCGTTGACTGAACATGCGGTAGATTTGTTCCATACAACCCTCATGTACGCCTTGCTCTCGCATCTTCTTGAACACCATGGCGATATATAAAGGCATAACAGGAATCGCCGAACTCGCTTGAGTCACAACCGATTTAAGAACAGCAACATTTGCCGTACCACCAATTGCCGATAGTTTCTCATTGAGTTCAGCGGCTGCACGGTCTAGATCCATCTTGGCTTTACCAAGTGCGCCATCCCAATAGATCGGCCATGTCAATTCTGTACCAATGTAGCTATACGCTACAGTCTTACAACCTTGCGCAAGCACACCTGCATCAGATAGAGCCTTAATCCATAACTCCCAATCCTGACCACCCATTACTGTGATTGTGTCTTCAATCTCCTGCTCAGTCGCAGGTTCAACACTGGCTTCAATAATAGTGTCTTTATTGGTATCAACCGCCGTTGATGTGTAAGTTTGACCAATAGGCTTTAGCGATGAACGAACCAATTCACCAGTATCTGGTAACTTACGCACTGGAGAAGCTAACGAATAAACCACCATATCAACTTGACCTAGGTCTTGTTTAATCAGTTCAATCGTCTTTTCTTTAGCTTCGTTAGAGAATGCATCACCATTTAGGCTTTTCGCATATAAACCCGCTTCATGAGCAAGTTTGTCAAACGCAGCCGCATTGTAGAAACCGGCAGTTCCTGGTTTCTTCTCTGTCGCTGGTTTTTCAAAGAAAACCCCGATAGTCGCAGCATTACCGCCAAAGGCTGCTGCAATACGAGAAGACAGGCCATAACCACTTGATGAGCCCACAACAAGTACACGCTTAGGTGCATTTTTAATTGGACCTTGCGCTTTAGTGTAAGCAATTTGTTCTTTTACATTAGCTTCACAACCCACTGGGTGCGTTGTCGTACAGATAAATCCGCGAATTTTAGGTTTGATGATCATATTCAACTTCCTTCAAAAATCTCAGCTAGGATAAAAGTTTCGCCCACAAATCTCACCTTATTTCTTTCAAAATAAGCAGAAATTGCAAGTGGTTGGATCACTGCTTCCCAAAAAACAAAGGCACCCTTGATAGGTGCCTTAATTAATTAGTGTTCTTTTTACTCGCTACGCGACGTTATTTAGCTTTGGCTTTCCCGGCTTATTGGTCATTACCTCGCTAAAATCATGACTAAAATGGTCAACTTGTATTGCCTTATAACGCAATTTATCTGCTTCTAAAATTTGATCAACTTCAGTTTGAGTCAGAACGTTGGCTTGTAAAGCCTGAGCAAGCCTATCAGCCAGTGCGCCTTTGCGGGCAACTTTACCCTCTTTGGCTGCGCGGAACAGCTTACGCTCAAGGCTATTAATACCGTACATAGCTAAAAAAGCTTGTTCCATTAATCCAACACTGTCATTTTCTTCTTCTCCGATGTAACAGAGATGTGTAAGACGATCACGGTGAGCACCTGGTGTCATTAGGCTTTCTGCTAATTTAACTGACAATTCATCGCTCGGTTTTGCAAAATGATTCCCCAATGGGAATACCAATATTTTTAATAAACGTCCAACAACTTTAGTTGGAAAGTTTGTATAGGCTTCTTGCAATGACTGAGCCGCATGATGCAAACAGTGTTGAACTGCGTAGTGCACGTAATCGAGGTCAGCCTGTTGACGTCCTTCATCTTCGTATTTTTTCAGCGTCGCTGATGCCATGTACAGGTAACTTAGACCATCGCCCAAGCGCGCGGAAATCATTTCTTTACGTTTAAGCTCACCACCTAGAGTCAACATGGCAAAATCTGCACTCACCGCTAGAGCACGACTCATACGGGTTAACTGCTGATAATAAGTTTTAGTTGGTCCACTCATATCTGCTTTAATAAAGCGTGAACCTGTCAACGCAGCGCCCACAGCACCGAACGTGTTCTTGGTAGCATGAGCGATATGTTTAAACAGCAGTTTGTCGAAATCTTTAGCGCCTTGCTTAACATCTGGGTTGGCCGCAGCTTCCATTTCCTTTAGTACATAAGGGTGGCAACGCGTTGCGCCTTGACCAAAAATCATTAAGTTACGAGTCAGAATATTCGCCCCTTCCACCGTAATCGCAACGGGAATACCTAGATAATGCGTACCTAAATAATTCATTGGACCATCTTGAATCGCACGCCCAGAATGAATATCCATCGAATCATTTAAGATCGTACGGGCAATTTCCGTCATGTGATATTTAGCAATCGCGGTCACAATACCCGGCTTTTCTTTAAGGTCTAGTGAGGTCGTTGTCAGCGTGCGCGTCGCTTCCAATAAATAAGTTAGCCCACCAATACGTCCTAATGCTTCAGCAACACCTTCAAATTTACCTATCGACATTCCGAACTGTTTGCGAACATAAGCGTAAGCACCCGTCGTGCGAGAAGTCAGATGACCAATTGCCGTTCCCAATGCAGGTAGAGAAATACCACGCCCAGCAGATAAGCATTCAACCAACATTCGCCAACCTTTACCGGCATAATCCGCACCGCCAATCAGCCAATCCATTGGTATGAAAACATCTTGTCCACGAGTCGGGCCATTCATAAAAGCAAGGCCAAGTGGGTCATGACGTTCGCCAATTTCAACCCCTTTATGATTGGCAGGAATGAGAGCACAGGTAATGCCAATATCTTCTTTGTCACCCAATAACTTGTCAGGATCACTCAGCTTAAATGCCAGACCTAATACGGTTGCCACCGGAGCGAGCGTTATATAGCGCTTGTTCCAGCTCAGCTTGATACCAAGCACTTCTTTACCTTCATACTTACCATAGCAAACCACGCCTTGATCAGGAATACCACCAGCATCAGAGCCCGCTTCAGGGCCTGTCAAAGCAAAACAAGGGATATCGGTACCATCAGCAAGACGCGGTAACCAATAATCTTTTTGCTCTTGTGTACCGTAGTGAGAAAGCAGTTCACCAGGCCCAAGCGAGTTTGGTACCATAACGGTAACAGCGGTACTGATACTACGAGTCGCAATACGTGACACAATTGTAGAGTTCGCTAATGCTGAAAATTCTCGGCCACCATAAGCTTTAGAAATGATAAGAGAAAAGAAACGCTCCTTACGTAAGAATTCCCATACCTCTTTAGGTAAATCACGATCTTCTTTTACGATCTTGTGATCATCTAGCATTGATAGCAGGGTTTCTAACTCGTTATCAATGAAAGATTGCTCTTCACTTGATAACGTTGGTTTAGGGTAATGATGCAGCTTTTTGAAATCTGGCTTGCCAGAAAATAGCTCCCCATCCCACCAAACACTCCCGGCTTCCATCGCTTCTTTTTCCGTATCAGATAACGGTGGCAATACCTGTTTAAACAGTTTAAAAGCTGGGTCGCTTATCCATTTTCTTCGTAGAGAGCTCATAGTTCAGATCCTTTTGTTCACTTGGATTTTTACTGCTTTATTATAATAAATAGTTGGGTAGTTACTCAGCAGCCACACCGGCAGCCAAATAGGGAATTATCATGTCAACTACGGTTTTTACATCCACTTGTGTGCCAAAATCATTCTCGGCAATATCGGCCAAGGCTTGGCTTGAAGCCATAGTAAAAACACAAGTACCTAACGTGAAATGCAAGCGCCAGAAAAGTGTTTCAGGCGTTAAACTTGGGTTGGCTTTCAACACTGACTGTGTGAAAAGTGACAACACCTCACTATAACGAGTGGTGATAAACCAACGTAAATGACCTTGCACATCGGTATAACCTCTTCCTATCAACAACATAAAACGACTCGTACCATTAGGCCTTAAATCATTTAAGGACCTAAGTGGGGCACGTAAAGATTCAAAAACATCGGCCATGCTGTATTGTTCTTGGGTATTCAATGTCATTAAGGCTTCGTTAACGGCAGGCATGAAAGCCTCTAAATAACGATTCAGTACCGCACGAACTAATGTTTTTTTGTCACCAAAGTGATAATTAACAGAGGCCAAGTTCACGCCAGCTTTACTGGTAATAGCTCTTAACGAAGTATCGTTGAAGCCATGCTCAGCAAACAATCCTTCGGCTACATCTAGGATTTTATCTTTGGTGCTACTTCTTGATGCCATTTCAATCACTCGTATCAAACACGTGTTTGAAATATACTATTGCCACATTTAATTAACAAGCAATTAACATCACACTTTTGAAAGATGGTCTGACCAGAACTGTGGGGAACTTAGACAACTGATTGAATTTATTTAATTTAAAAAATCGATGGAAAATTTTTAATAAAAAAGTGAACTCATTGAGAAAAGCTTAGTCTGAATAGGTGTAGTTAACAGAGCATCAAGAGTTTTACAGGCCGTCAAATTTTTCTTCTTACTGATAACTACGCCACTGCTTTTTCTTATTTAACTCCTATGTTTATTTGTATCCGCCCAGTGCCTTTTGCTCTGGGCTTTTTTTTATGTCTCATAACGCGGTTTTTCTGCTGAGATTTGACAACGAAAATCAACTTAAAAGACAAAGCTCACCTCACCAATCACTCCTTTTCATTTCGTAGTTCACGATGCACTATAGGTAAGTAAGAAAAAGAAGGTAGCGTCATGAAAAAAATACTCCTTATTGAAGATAACCGCGAAGTCGCAGGCATTTTGTTTGATTATTTCGAAAGCCTCGGCATGGAGCTCGATTATGCCGATAACGGTGAGCTAGGACTAACCTTGGCGACAAGCCAATCATTTGACATCATTATTTTAGACTTGATGCTGCCACGTATGAATGGCCTGACTATTTGTGAAAAGTTACGTGAAATGGGCAATATCACGCCTATTTTGATGTTAACTGCATTAGACAGCCGTGAGGATATGCTCGAAGGATTTAAGTATGGTGCTGATGATTATCTAACCAAGCCTTTTGACCTCGCAATTTTAGAAGCAAGAATGCGCGCATTGACCAACCGCTACCGAGGAAATGTCGCCAATAGCATGCTCTGTTATGGCTCGCTCTCTATCGACCAACACACGCGCCGAGCACTTCGGGAGGGAAAAGCCTTAGCGCTCAACCCAACCACTTATACCATTTTGGAAATGCTCTGTTCACGAGCACCTAATGTGGTATCACGAGAAGAGATAGCTCGACAATTATGGCCGGAATGCGAACCTGAAAATGATGTATTACGAAGCCATATTTACCAACTTAGAAATCAACTAGATAAACCCTTTACCCAACCTATGTTGATTACTGTACCTAAGGTTGGGTTTCGGTTAGAGGAAGCGTAATGCGCCGTTCTATAATCAATAATACGCGGACATTGACAGGCCGTTTAGCTCTGTTTTTCACAGGCTTATCCTTGGTCTTAGGCTTTGTGATTTATGCAATTTTTTATACCACATTACATTGGTCAGAAGACCGTGTTGGCGAGCGCCGTATCCTGATAGACAAAGAAGAGGCAATCTATCGTTTTAATCACGGCGAGTCTGGATATGTAAAAATTGATATCTTAACTGATGCCTATAATGATCTGGAATTGGTTCCTAGCTACTACAAACAGAAATACATTGATCATGACACTTTTTTAGGAGAAATAGGAGAAGGAGAAAGCTCACGCATGGTTCTATTCGGTTCGTATTACCATGAAGGTGAAAAAAAACCGTTAATTCTATTAAGTAAAATTGACGAATTAGAATTCCGAACGGGTGAACTATTTTTCTCTGGCATTATTGTTTTGTCGTGCGTTGCGGCGCTGATGCTCATATTTGGCGGGTTGTTATACCGCCTCTCACGCCACCTAATCGAACCAATTAATAATTTAATTGATCAATTGAACAATCATAAAGGTAACGCACAGCATACCTTTACGATTTCTGACGGGGCTGCAACCGAATTTGAATTACTCACGAAAAAAATGAACCAATATCGCCGTGACATTCAGTTATTAATAAAACGAGAGCAATCCTTTGGCCGATACGCTAGTCATGAACTAAGAACGCCGCTCACCATCATTAAGGGAGCCAATGCATTACTTGCATTAAACCCTGTATCCGAGTTTCAAAAGCGCCAATTAGTTAGAATTGAAGATGCAACATCACAAATGAGCACTATTGTCGACGCTCTACTTGGCTTGGTTCGCTATGAACGCAACCCACCAAGCGCTCCTAATCGTCTGTTACTACAGCATGAAGTCATTGCAACAATTAACAATAGCAGAATGCAAGCTGGTGATAAAAACATTGATATTGAGTTTATTTTTCACAGTTCACCTTCCATTAAAGCGACCGCTCCGGTCATTGAAATGATTGTCGGTAATCTACTACGAAATGCTATTGCCGCGACGCGCCAAGGTAAAATAACTATCACACTTAGCCAAGCTGAACTCATTATCCAAGACCAAGGTATGGGGCTGTCCGATCAATCGAGCGAGGATGGACATGGTTTGGGGCTACTGATTGTTAGCGACCTCTGCCAACGTTATGGTTGGTTTTTTAGCCTCAGTAATCATGAGCAAGGCGGATGCATTGCTCGTATCTGCTTTCAAGAAGAACATGCTGACGAGAAACCATTAAACGAATAATGACCTTACCCTGTGAAGCTGCACTAAAGGAAAGATAGGTATATACTGCCGCACTGTTTTATGTAGGCTCTGATAATGAAACTATCCGACACTCCTATCACGCAGCACATTTTTGCTAATAAGCATTTTTATTTAAAACGTGATGACCAGTTGCACAGCCATTTCTCTGGTAATAAGGCCAGAAAATTTATGGCGCTGTTAGATACTAAAGATGAGATCACAACAACGTTAATCAGCTATGGGTCCGTACAAGCCAATTCATTATACTCAATGGCTGCGCTGGCCAATATAAAGGGATGGTCCTTTGAGTTTTATGTCGACCGCATCCCGTCATGGCTCAAGCAAAAACCGATTGGCAATTACCGTGGAGCACTTGATCTCGGCGCAAAAATCGTTGAAGTGAGTGGCGTTTCCCCAGTGCCTATCCACCCTGAAGAATATATTCGCACGCAGCGGCAGCCTGATGCTCATTGCTTGGTGATGCCTGAAGGTGGGCGCTCACCGATCGCTAAAGTGGGTATTAAACAGCTCGCGATGGAAATTCTTAATTGGGCACGGTTTGAGAACAAACAATCTTTTGTGGTTGCACTTCCCTCTGGTACTGGAACAACCGCGTTATTTCTCCACAAATATTTAAAGCCACATGGTATTGAGGTGCTCACTTGCTCATGTGTCGGGGGTAATGACTATCTGACCAAGCAGTTTGATGACTTAGGAGAAAGCGACCACCCAGTCATATTATCTCCAAACAAAAAACATCACTTTGGGCAATTGTATGCCGCTGACTACCACGTTTGGCAGCAACTCCTAGAACAAACACATGTTGAGTTTGATCTACTCTACGACCCATTAATGTGGCAATGCTTGCTGCCTTGGATGCAAGATAACCCACAGCAATCTATTATTTATATTCACCAAGGTGGGCTGCTAGGAAACGAAAGCATGCTACCTCGCTACCAACGCAAATTCGATTAAGCTAACAAAACGAGGAACATGATGATGCTGAGAACTTGTTTATCTGGACTTAGAAACTGCTCGTGGAGCTGCTATCTTCTTTCTACATTGCTTATTGCGCCGTTGACCGTCACTGCAAAAGTAATCTCAACACCATCTAACCCGTTGGTAGTGACTGGTACAGGGAAATCGCAGCAGCGAGTCTGCTACTACAATGACAAAGCGTATTCAATTGGTGCGGTATTGCAAGTGGGTGAAGTATACATGCTATGCAAAGAAGCAAACGATTTCGAAAAAAATGGCGCATTACGCTGGGTAATATTAGAAAAAACCAAGCAAGAAGAATAAACGTGAGCCTGCAAACATCACGATTCTATTTTTCGGCCTATTTATTAGCTAACCTTATCTTCCATAGTGAATACGCCGCTATGATGTTCAAGGTTCTGACAATAGGTATTTCCCGGCACCTGTTTAGCCTCATACATCGCTTCGTCGGCAAGCTTCATCAACTTGTGGCTATTTTCCGATTGTAGTGGAAAGTAACTAATGCCAATACTGACACCAACGTACAACACCTCATCGTTAAACTCGATCGGTTGCCCTATCGCTTGGATCACTTGTCTAACTTTTCGATAAACAAACTCATAGTCATCGATAAGATCTAAACAGATCACAAATTCATCGCCCCCCAGCCTACCAGAGAAATCCGAGCGGCGAATACTTGCATCTATCCTAATCGCAACCTGTTTCAAGATTTCGTCGCCAGCGCTATGTCCTTTACTATCGTTAATCTCTTTAAAATTATCTAAATCCATGAAAAGAAGAGCAAGTTTTACCCCCGTCCTGTTCGCTTTGATAATCGCACTCTCCAGCGATTTTTCAAACGCTCGGCGGTTACGCAGACCAGTTAACGGATCATGTTCAGATAAAAATAGTAATTGCTTTTTCTGTTTTTGCAGTTCAGAGGTTTGACGGTCCACTTCCAACTGCAGTTCATCTTTGGTAATGGTCGTTATCTTTAACGACTCTTTCATACGGTTAAAGAAATCAGCTAAAGCCTCAAACTCAGCATCTAAGCTTGCCGATACAATTTTACTGTTCAAGTCTCCTTGAGCTAATTCAAAAATACCTTGTTTGAGTGAGGCAAATCCGGCTTTGAAACGTTTCAATATAAGCCAAGCGATCCCACTAACTAATATTGAAAAAAACAATAATTTCAAGGCACTCGCAACCACAGTAGCACGCTGGCTGTCGGTGCTTCGAATCAAAACAGATTTTTGTAGATAAAACAATTCTTCAGTCATGCTTTGTACCAACATGTTGTAGCGAGAATGCAAAAGCCCTTTCGCATTGATATATGAATTTGATACTGTCTGTGAGATTTGATTTGAGGCGAGAGTTTTTTCTTGCTGTAGCAATACCGCTAAACTGGTATTCATCCGTTGTAAATTGGTAATGTGTTTTTCCATCATATGGTGGTTTGATAATTTCTCTGACAAATTTTGTTGGGCAATCTCCACTTGCTCCAAGCTCGCGTCATCAGAATACTGCAAAAATATCCACAACTGGCTACGCAATAAATCCACACTCTGTTGAATTTGTATAATATCTTCTAACTCTTTTTTAGTGTGTTCCTGCTCTGTCAATACACTCCATAACGAAAAAACAATTAGTAGCACAAGGAAGAAAGTGGAGACGAACAACAATGTCAGCTTTCGAGAAAGTGAACTTATCATTTGATCGATACCTCACTATGCAATACTTCTTCTAGCGGTTTAGAATATAACACTGATCTAAAATCGGGCTTATTACCCGCAACTAAACGTGCATCAATAGCCCACCGAGCCTGCAGTTGAATATTTGATAATAATGCATTGCCTAAAGACAAACGAAAGACATAATCATCCCACGACCACTTTAGCTGATGTAACCGTATGCCAAGAGCCTTAGAAACAATCAGCATCGACTGCCCAGTATTTAGGCTGATCCATTCATTGGCATCTTTTAACGCGAGTAAAATTGAAACAATTTCATCATGTGAGCTGTAAGCGGTTTCTTTCATCGAAAGCAAATTAAATGACAAATGATAGATCCCAAGTAAACCTAAATTGAGTACATCAGATGACGCAGTCACTTCCGTTTTATAACCGTAAGGTTCCCAAGCTGAAATGGCATCCACCTCAAATGCAAACAGAGCTGAGTTAAGCTCTTGAGCTGGTAAATACACTTTTTCAACGGGCATATCTTTCAGATCATTGGCAATCAAAAGAGAGTCAAAATAAAATTCACTCGCACTGGCTTTAACTATCCCAACACGCTTTCCTTTCAGATCACTTAACTTGCCTATTTCCAACGACTCTAAGGTCAATAATTTTAAATCGTTGTCCGACTCAACAAAGCTCGTCAACAATGCAAAATCATCTCGCTTAAACAGTTCAAACACGACTACAGATTCTGAAGCCGTAGCATAATCAACCTGACCTTCAAATAATGCTTGAGAACATGCAACCCCGCCCATACAAGGAATCAACTCAACATTAACTCCATGTTTAGCAAAAAAACCTTGCTGAAAAGCAATAAAAAATGGTGAAGATAGCGGTGTTTGAGACACCCCAATTTTGATTATTCTATTATTCGTCAGCGTCTGTTTTTCATGTCCCTTAACAGCCCACAACAGTGTGATGACCAACAATACAACAATCGATATGACGACCTTGCCAACAACGCTTGCCTTTCTCTTCATAGTGCCCACAGCCAACTTATAAAATGAGTTTTATATAGGATAGTTTAGCCATGAATTGAAATAATTCTAAAGCAAAGCGCAATATAATAATGTTTGAATATACCCTTCCTATTTGAAGCTGCAGCGGTGTTGGCTACATTCGCTCACCCCAATCACATAGCTTATCTATGCTCATGGGGATGAACTCACTGGCCGCCTACCTGCAACTTCAAATGGTTTGGGTATAAATTATGAAGATGAGACAATAGGCCAAAGTATCTAGGCTAATGCTCACTAAAGATATGCCTGAAGGTTAGCAATGCGCATAAACGCAAGCTTTAAGGAGAGAAGTACACAAACTCTTGCTGAGCGGAGCTCCGGCACTTCTCATATATTCACTACAGCAATGGAAAAACCTTTAAATTTTAAAACCATTGATAGAATTATTGCGACGCCTTTCCTCTTGCCGAGCGTTTACCAAAATGATAACCAAGCCCAAGAGGAGCAAAGAAAATAGCGATAATAAATAACACAAAATAGACAATGGTACTTTTGATTAATTCGATCAACTTATCCATGGCTAAAGTCAGTATATCTTGCGATATCACCTCTAGATCTTGAGCGAATTTCTCTCTCTCATCCGATACAATAACAGCTAGTGCTTTACGCTCTCGTTCGACCATATTGATCAACTCAATGCGCTCTCTTGCAACCATGTCATCCAATGCTTGCCTTTGCACACTCAGTTGTGCCAGTTTTTCGTCTGTTTTAGTGTCAATATCATTCACTAATGGTTGTAATTCAATCGCCATTTGTTCCGCTAAGTTACGCATGTAATCAGGATTATTTTCAATAAAATTTTGAAAAGCATCAGAACTTTTTCTAAGGCTATCTAATGTTATCGTCAGCTCTTCAACGCTCGCATTACTATTGAGAGCAAGCAGTTTTGCTTTCCACGACATCAGCTTAAATGTTTGATCTGAAGCCAAGCTGACACGGTCAGAGATATCACCAAGCGCTTCTGGCATCGACCCTAACGTAGTGACCACTTCATCTGCGTCGATATTGTTTGCTACTAACCACGCTCTATAAGCAGGAGTGCGCGGAAAAGTTAAGTCAGTAAAAGGATGTGCTTGCGAGAATTGAGTAACAAACGCTTGGCTTTGTCGGTAAGCATCGCCTTTGAGTAAAGATTTTGCCAGTTCATCGATACTGTTTTTCAACTGAATGGATAGATTTTGTGCATGCTCAGTTTTAAACAGTGAATCCCCAGCTTGTGATTGGAAAAATTGCTCCATTTGATAAGTAAATACCCAGCTATCTATCAGGGCTGCCATAGGCGAAACCTGATAGGCAGAGCGCTGCATACCTTCTTCAGCGTTAATCTTCCACAGTAATACGTAAGACTGATTCACTTGATCATTACTGTCGTATGTTGCCGCAATGTCATCTGCAGACTGTTCAACCAGAGAGAAAAACTGTTGTGCATACTCTCTAGTCAAAATTCTCGTATTCAGTTCTTGCTTGGTTAACGGTGTTGGGCCATCAAGTTTTACTTCCAATAATGAACAGGCACTAAGCCCCATGGCGATGATGAGCGAAATAAAAACGCGATAAAAGAACATGATGACCTCAAACCTAACTGATTGTTGCTATTGATATATACCCAAACAACTTGAAGTTGCAGGTAGGCGGCAAGTGAGTTCATCCCCAGAGCATAGATAAACTATGTGATTGGGATGAGTGAACGTAGCCAACACCGCTGCAATTTCAAGTCGGAGGGTATAATGAATTTCCAGCACAGTATAGCGTTTGGGTTATGGAAGTCAGTATATTTTCTGCCACAGAAGCGCGTAGCCAATGGCTGCAAGCACGTTATGAGTGTTAGCTATTCCTCAGGCTTTGCTGTTATGCACGGAAAAACACGCCGAGTAGCACGCGATCTTTGATAATGAACTCGATTCAGATTACTAGATAAGCATTTGCCGTTCTTGGTTGGTGCGTTGTTTTGCCATTTTAAATCTCCTTTGGGTTGGAGAGTTGATCTTATTATTCGTGCTGAAAGATCAGAATGTAGGGGTTTATGACGTGCTTGCTAAACATCGGTAATCGACCCAATATAAAGTTTCACAAATATTCTCGTGATTATTCCTATTTGAAAAATAACAATAAGAATACTTAACAATAAGAATTAGGCAGTCTAAATGAATATAATCGGATGCAAGCATGAGAGTGATTCTCTACATGTCAAAAGCAAGGATATAAAAAAGTTAAAATTGGATGTCATACGGATTACTTCCCAAAAAGATTTTATATCTAGTAAGGCATCTGGTAAAGCGCTGATTCAAGATCTGCGTAACATAAAGAATACCTGGAACCGTATATACCCGTGATCATTGAAGATGCTTGATTTTCAATAGAATCAGGATCATGCTACAAACCATGAAAATCACACTGACTCCTCAACAGAAACTGCAACTCGAACAGATGCACGACATTGAGCGTGATA
>NZ_SJFM01000099.1:0-2124 GCF_029478545.1 Vibrio sp. 1180_3 | reverse complement strand
CTTGAAAACGATCAATCTCAGATTATTCAAGAATCCATTTCGACCAAGCCAACTTGCCGAAAATACAGAACGAATTCTCAATGAAATCGTAGAATTAACCTCAAAAACCCATCAAACACATAACGCCGCATTAAGGGGTGAACAACGCTACCACCCCACCTAAAGCATTGTGCCGTAAACACTTAAGTCGATTCAAACCAAAATTGCCAAGCGTTGTGAATCCCTCTTAAATGCTTTGTTAGCACTAAAATTCTTCGATTGTGCTGCGTTCTTCGACTTCTAGAATATCGAACTCTACTTCGCCATCATCCTCAAGGGTGAAAGTAACTGAAGATTCTTCTTCTCCCTCAAGATCCATGTCAGCACAACCATTGTAAACTGACCACTGATACTGGTAATCAAGCTGGTATTCATTACCACCGAGAAAAGTAACATCGAAGATATCAATTCCAGTGTGGTTTTCTGCACGAGAGTTAATATGTGACAAATCAGGTACAAGAGATGAGCCAAAAGATTCTTCATGCTCTATGAGGAAAGCTTTCAATTCTTGGCAAAGATGAGTGCCATGCTCAATTTCGCCAGACTTACTTTGGAAAATCATGTTTATACCTCGAAACTTAATATTTATGGTTAGTGCTAACGCCCAATTAAGGGGTGAACAACGCCTCCACCAAAACCTAAAGCATTGTGCCATAAACACTAAATTTGAAGTAGAAGCAAAAGTGCCAAGCGTTGAGAATCCCTCTTAAATTGCTTGTTATGTCTCTGATTCTGAAGTTCTAAAATAATTGGATTTCAAGGTTCGAACCGACTCCTCTAAGCTAACTAACAGCTCGTCCATGGAAGCATCAATTAGCGCAAGTTCACCTTCAAGTTCAGAGACATGTGACATACTATTTTTTAAATACACTTCGCTTATACCGCTACATAGTTTTATATAACTCTCATGAGGAAAAGTGAAATCTCCCTCAATTTCATATAATTCGAAGTCTTTCTGCACTTGTTTATATTTATGTAGTTCTAGCGCGAACTCGTCTTGAATCCTTTTTAATTCTTCAGTTAATTGCGCTAGGTTGGAGCTAGCTCTTGGAAAAGAGTTTCGTTGTAGCAGTCTATTGTAAAGATACAGCTCTTTAGCCTTACCAGTTACCGACTGCATTTGCTCATTTAATTTTCTAACGATATTGTATTTTTCTGTGTATACATGGGAATGTTTCCAAGAATTAAGTCCATAACATGCGATAAAAACTGCCACCCAAGGTAAAACGATTTCACTAATTGCTTTGAGAGTGGAAACCACCTGCTGCCCTTTGGGGCCAAATTTCACGCCAGCAATCACCCCAAAGAGACTGCCTATTAGAAAAACAGCAACGAGGGTTTCCTTTTTATACTTCACTTGAATCTCCTGAGACATAACGCCCTGTTAAGGTGTGAGCAACGCAACACCGATGTTAGCGCATGCCACCTTAAACACTAAACGCAACGCATAGCAAAAATGCCAAGCGTTGCGAATCACTCTTAAACAGATTGTTAGGCATTTGCGTTCCACGTTTGAAGTTCCCACTCTTGAGCACTAGCAAAGCCATTAACTTTCGCATGTTTAGATATGCTCAAACACCATGAGTTGTAGGTTTCGATACAATCAAGATGTGTCCATAAGCAACCTTTTAAATTGGCTCCATTGAGAACAATGCTGTCTACTGGGCAATTTGGTGGGGTTATTTCCAAGTGCTCCAAACACCATAAATATTTTAGGTACAAATTGAGAGCCTTTTGGGCTTGACCGATTCTTAGTCTTCCATTGACTAAGATATGCCCATGCTTTTGAGACAATACATTACTTATATTTACGATATTTATTTCATGTTTTGACTGAGAAACTGAAGTCGAGTATTCCTTTGAAAGATTGACAACCATTTCACGAAAATCATCTCTAAATTTTTTGCGATCTCTTGGGTTTTCACTACTGTATGTTTTACATCTTGATAATGCGGCACGAACGTATGCGCCCCATAATCCCACGGGGCGTTTTAATTTCAGTGTGAGACGTTCCAAGGCAGAAGAGAGTTAATATCAGGCTCTGGCTTTGCCAGTTCTTTCATACATTTGACCATGTAATCGTAG
>NZ_SJFM01000098.1:0-2203 GCF_029478545.1 Vibrio sp. 1180_3 | reverse complement strand
CACATAACGCCGCATTAAGTGGTGAGCGACGCTAAACACTAATGCCTCGGCAAACCACTTAAAACACAAAAACTGAATTTACACTAAAAACACCAAGCGTTGCGAATCCGTCTTAAATGCTTTGTTAGTTTTGAGCTTGACAGTCCAGTACTGCCTTTAACGAAGGATCTTCACCTATAGCAAATGTATTTGAAAATGTAGTAATAACAGTTTTGCCTTCTGTACTGTCAGCACTTGCAATGTCAGCCAAGTGGGACAAGTTACCACCGATAAAGAGCTGCACGGTATAACCAGCCTGAGTTTTTTTATTGCTAACTATTGGACTCGATCCTATTACAGGCGTACTTTCCCACTTATCAGAAATACACATGGCGATCTGTTCTGAAGTTTGATTGCTTTTAACAACAAAGGCTGGCTCTGTTGAACGAAGCTTCTGGGGTGTCATCGAGCACCCAGCAATACCTAATACCGCACCTAAAATAACTAACTTTCTCATACTATTTCCTTGTAAAAACTAACGCCGCATTAAGGGGTGAACAACGCAGCCACCCCACTAAACCATTGTGCCGTAAACACTTAAGCTAATTCAAACCAAAACTGCCGAGCGTTGTGAATCCCTCTTAAATGCTTTGTTATGTGCCAAATATTCTGCAGCTATTGCTTGTTCTTTATGCTCTCTTTTATGTATAATCCGCCGCTAAACAAACGATGAAAATAACCACATGAAAATACTAGGATTTCACACATGTGAAAAAACTGGTGGGTGGTCTTATATTTGGGAGAATGCGCCCTTTTTAAGTGGCCCAACTGGACCACCTGATGCAAAACGTTGGCAATGGTTAACCCAAGGGTATTACTTTTGGACCGATAGTGACCACTTTGCTCACATTTGGGGAAGAGTAGGTTATAAAGACGAATACTCGATATCAAGGTGTGACCTTGATATCCCAGATGATTTTTTTTTAGATTTGGCTGGAAATGTTAGTAGTCAGCTCTACTTTAACAAGTTGACTGACTTATATGAAAAGCGATTGAGAAAAGCTGGCAAGAGTGAAGTTCCAACAATAGCTACAACCATAGCTCACTATAGGCTGAAAGAGGAAAACCCAGTCAGTCGTGGAATGTTTCCGTTTTGGGCGATTAAGGCACAAGATACTTTCCATTCGGAACAAAATGACATAGCTTTCACACCAAAATCGAAAGAAAGCACTATAGTTTTAACAAGGCAGCAAGTTTGCTTGTTTGAAAAAGCCAAAAAGTGCATAGTAGATAAGGTTGTTGTATACCCAGAAGAGTTTTCAAAGAGGGTGGAAGCGGTATTAAATTTAAGAAAGGTGAGTTCATATGACGAATCTACAGATGGAATCATTGAGATTAGCTGAAGAATGGCTTAATAGCATTGATGATGAACAGTTTATTGCTGAGTACGAAGAGTTAAAGGCTGACTACGGGTTTGGTCCAACTCTTTCTGAAATGCAATTTCACAAAACCCTGATCCAACAAATTTATGTATCTATCGCGGGTGATAGCTACCATCATGTTGAGTTTTCACTTAACAATTCGTCGTACTTGCTAGATGATTCTGATTCTGCCGCAAACGATGAAAACTATGCTTTAGCTGCGTGATTATTAAAAAATATGAACATTAGAATTATCCAGAGTAGAGTTACAGGTCTCAATGTACAACGTGAAGAGTTTATAGATGATGAAAACAATCTAGAACTTAACTACTCTGCATCTGATATACCTGAAAGCCCAAATAACTACAGTATTAGCTTCAACATCAAGCTCAAACACAAGATGGGTTTCAGTTACGAAGTAGACTATGAGTCGATCTTTGAAACTGACAATGCAATTGATGAAGAGTTTATGAATTCTCATTTTGTAAGCGTCAACTCGCCAGCTATCGCTTACCCATTTCTTAGAGCCTATATGGCAAACCTAATGCTAAGTTCAGGCCATGATCCAATCATGCTACCTACCATTAATTTCACTCGCTTCAAGAACAATAAGTGAAACTTCAGGGCATCTGCACTTCTCTGAGCAAGTGCCCTTAATCCAACGCATACCCTCTGGCACATAACGCCGCATTAAGTGGTGAGCGACGCTAAACACCAACGCCTCGACAAACCACTTAAAACACAAAAACTGAATTTACACTAAAACCGCCAAGCGTTGCGAATCCGTCTTAAATGCTTTGTTA
>NZ_SJFM01000097.1:0-2266 GCF_029478545.1 Vibrio sp. 1180_3 | reverse complement strand
ATCACGCTCAATGTCGTGCATCTGTTCGAGTTGCAGTTTCTGTTGAGGAGTCAGTGTGATTTTCATGGTTTGTAGCATGATCCTGATTCTATTGAAAATCAAGCATCTTCAATGATCACGGGTATAACCTCTTTAATACGGCGGATTTTCTTTCAATACGAAGCGGAATAGATAATAGTATTTCCATGTTTGTTATTCTTATATTTTTTGCTTAGCAAGCCAAGCTTTAATACAAGAATAAACTGAAAGGCAAATATGTCAATACATAATTGGAAAATAATGACAATATATTTAATACTTTAATTCAATTGAATTATAAAATATAAATAGACGATTAACTTATACATTCAGGCAATTCCAAGTCAATATTAATACCACTACAACCATGTTGCAATTCGAACAAAATTACTATTAAATATAATAGTCAATTATCGTTTTAAAAAATTAAATACAATTTAAAACCGGAATTAGCCATCATATGACTAGCGCTAATTGTTTTTATTAGCAATATGATATAGCTTGGATTAATCCAAAGCTAGTTTCAGCCAGTCTTGGCTGAAACACTTCTGCCCCATTGCTTCTCAGCCCAAAAGTTTACTCATAATCTGTGAGTGTAGGTTTGCCTTACCTGTAGTTATCCGAGGGAGTGTCGATGTAGGCTTTTTAAAAACTATGCGCCATTTTGCAATCTAATGCCCAATACATCTCATTAACCTATTGATTATAAATTGAACTGTGTTTGGAAAGGTTGCATGCTAGGAGTATGAAAATCGGCTGAAAGCGTTATGTGCTCAGGAGGAGTAATGAATAGAGTCGAACAAATAATCCGTTCAACTGACGTGAAAGTTCGTAGAGATACAGCTCTAGAGTCGACTTGGTTATATGGTGATTATGAGCATATGGTTGAGGAGACGCTGTCTTTTCATTGCCCTACATGTAAGGTTAGTGACCTTTTAAAACTACAAATATCGCAGTTATATCACCAAGGGTATGTTGTTATTGAAAACATTGCAGTCGCAGTTCCGGTTACTTCGGTGTTGTCGGTTTTGGAGCGCATCAGTGATATCGGTAACGGTCGGGGTAAATTGAGAAATATATCCGACCAAGTGGGTTTTAAGGTCCTGCATACTCATTTTGGACAATCTTCATTTATTGTTGAAAACTGGGCTAATCACGCGAAGCGCACCAAGTTACAAGATCAAGACTTGGACATCGGCACAATGTACCAGTCGTTAATTGAATCAGTCTCGAACAACTACAAAACTGGTGAGTGGATTGTATACAGCAAGCATAATGGTTCGATCACAATTTGGGGGTTGTGGCTACACGAAGCTGGTGATGAGGCTTTGATTCGTGAACTTAAAGCACGCAAATAACAAACGTCTAAGAGCGAAGCGTAAACGCGTACCATTTACGCTTCGCTATAATTGTGGCACATTCACTCACGCATTAACGTGGCGTTGCGTAACACTACAGAGTCTGGAATGGAAGAATTTAAAAGTTTAGAAGAATTAACGCAGATGGATAAAAAACATCAACTGATGGGAGCCGTTTGCGGCTCCGTGCCCAGTCTGAAAGGAATGCATAAGTACCTTTCTAATGAAATTCTGAACGATGAAGTTCCTGACGAAATCAAAGGACAGTTTAATGTGGCTAAAAACATGGCACTCTATTCCTACTTTTTCTATGCACTAGCCCCTGAAGTTCACCTAAAAACATATACAATCATAGAGCACGCACTCAGGCTTCGAGTTGCCCCTAAAAAGAGAATGATGTTCAAAGCTCTATTGAACCACGCAGTATCTCAACGATGGATTAAAGACTCTGGTTTTCGCCATATAGAAGACCCAAGCTCTGACAATGCATGGTGCAAGTCAATGGTTAAAGTCATGGCTGATCTCAGAAACTCAAAGGCACATGGTTCTTCAATGCTAGTCGGTGATTGTTTGCATCACATATCGTCATGTGCTGATTTTGTGAACCAACTGTTTCCAGCACATCAAGCGGTTAAAAATTAAAAAAACAGGCTCAGTCTCTCCTTGCTCCCTACCTGATTTCATTCGACTATTCACCAACTCTGAGAAATCCAGACACAGAACTGTTCATCTTCGTTTCAGCCAGTTTAGGCTGAAGCATTTCTGTCGAGTAGACGACACCTGTTACCAAGTGTCGTCCCTCTAAGAACCCAGCGTGCAACTTTCACCGCACTAGGCTCAAGCCTTCACTAAGGCACTGATTGGCACCCAGCAACTTATAAAGCAGCGAG
>NZ_SJFM01000096.1:0-2294 GCF_029478545.1 Vibrio sp. 1180_3 | reverse complement strand
GCAGCTAACTAGGCGTTTAAGACGGATTCCCAACGCTTGGGAGTTTCGGCTCTAGGTTGAGTTTTGTGTTTAAGGCACAATGGTTTAGGATTGTGGTCGCGTTGCTCACCACTTAACGCAGCGTTATAGCTTATCTCACATTTCAACCTAGACATTGCTCAATCGATGCCTCAAAGTAAATCTCGATTTTGCTCAACAAAAGGAACAAGTATGTTTAGTCATATTATGATTGGCTCCAATGATATTGAAAAATCTAAGGTTTTTTATGACGCCATATTGTCTGTTTTAGGTTATCCATCGGGTGTTATCGATGCTAAAGGTCGCTGTCTTTACATAAACAAAGATGGTGTGCTTGGAATTACGAAGCCAATAAATGGAGAGCTGGCGACTCATGGTAATGGAATGACAATTGGCTTAAAAGTCACTAGCCCAGAGTTAGTGGATTCATGGCATGCAGCAGGTTTAGCTAATGGCGGTGTAGCTTGCGAAGATCCTCCAGGTCTCAGGGTAAGCGGAGAAAGAAAAATGTATCTAGCTTATTTACGCGATCCAGCAGGAAATAAGCTGTGTGCAATGCATCATATTTCTATGGGCAGCTAAAGCACCGCTATAACAAACGCTTCAAGAGGGACAGCCAACGCGTGGTATTTTCACTATGCGTTGGTTTTTGTGATTAAGGTGCTATGCGGAAAGTGAGTAGTAGCGTTGTCTGCCCCTTAAGCGGGCGTTAGCCGTTTCCACAATCATTAGCCAAAGTGTAAGTTGCAAAGTGAGTAAAAAAGGTATAAGTTTTACTCATGACGAAATTCGAATTTGATGAAAATAAAAGCAGGTCAAATTTTGAGAAACATGGAATTGATTTCTATACAGCTCAAGGTTTGTGGAATGACTCAGATCTTATCGAGATCCCTGCAAACACAAGTGATGAACCTAGGTATTTGGTCATCGGCATGTTAAATGGTAAGCATTGGTCTGGCGTCATTACATACCGTGGATTAAACATTAGGATCATTTCAGTCAGACGTTCACGTAAAGCGGAGGTGAACTTATATGAAAGCGCATGAGTTTGATGCCAAGTTTGAAAGTGACGATGACATTTTAGGTGATCTAGATTTATCTAAAATTAAGCGTCCAATGCAAAAGCAGAAGCGGGTAAATGTTGATTTCCCTGCATGGATGTTAGACTCACTAGATCGTGAAGCTAGCCGAGTAGGTGTTACACGACAGTCGATTATCAAGATTTGGCTAGCTGAAAGGCTTGAAAATGTAGCTCATCACCACACTTCAAACTAAACGGCTAACAAAGCATTTAAGAGTGATTCCCAACGCATGGCATTTTTCGTTCCATCGTTGGGTTTCGTGTTTATGGTGGTATGGTTTAGTTTTGTGGTAGCGTTGCTCACACCTTAATGCAGCGTTAGTTGCCTTATCAATATTTCATGTTCAATTTTCTGTACAAGTAGAATGGTGAAGATTATACTTGTTCCATTAAATGTACATGTGGAGATTCTTATGAGAATTGTATCTTTTACTGAAGCTAGAAATGGTCTCAAGGCTGTTTTGGACGGCGTAGTTAATGACGCCGATACGACAGTTATTACTCGCCGTGATTCTGAAGATGCAGTGGTTATGTCGTTAGACTACTACAATAGCCTTATGGAGACAGTTCACTTACTACGCTCTCCTCAAAATGCTGAACACTTAAACCGTTCGATAGCACAGTACCGTGCTGGTAAAACAACAGCACGAGAGTTAATTGATGAGTAGTAGTCAACGTCTACTGTCGTGGACTGATGACGCTTGGGATGACTACCTGTATTGGCAAACTCAAGACAAGAAAACACTCAAGCGCATTAATAAACTCATCAATGATGTTAAGCGCTCCCCATTTGAGGGCATCGGTAAACCAGAGCCGTTAAAAGAAAACTTGTCTGGTTTTTGGTCTCGTCGTATTGATGACACTAACAGGCTTGTTTACGCAGTTGATGATCAAGCGATAACGATAATTTCGTGTCGTTACCACTACTAAATCAGGCTCAGCGATCTGGCATCTAACAAGGCATTTAAGAGTGATTCCCAACGCTTGGTATTTTTCATTCCATCGTTGGGTTTCGTGTTTACGGTGGTATGGTTAAGTATAGTGGTAGCGTTGCTCACACCTTAATGCGGCGTTATGTACTTTGGAGGTCAAATGAATTTATCCTCAAATTTCAGAATGTTGGCGCTGTATAATCAGCGAATGAATAAGCAGTTACTTGGTGTTTGCAGTCAGCTGACTCATGAGCAATTGCATC
>NZ_SJFM01000095.1:0-2425 GCF_029478545.1 Vibrio sp. 1180_3 | reverse complement strand
CTTCAAAACGATCAATCTCAGGTTGTTCAAGAATCCATTTCGACCAAGCCAACTTGCCGAAAACACGGAACAAATTCTCAATGAAATCGTAGTTTTGACCTTAAAAACTCATCAAACACATAACGCCTTGTTAAGGTGTGAGGCACGCAATACCGAAGCCTCTGCATACCAACTTAACCGCTAAACCTGACGCATAGCAAAAATGCCACGCGTGCCGAATCACTCTTGAACAATTTGTTATGTGCCTTTGCGAATAGAGCCCCAATACACTTTATGCCTGTCAGCCAAAGGAATGATTTTATATTTTTGAATACCAAGCAGGCACCCAACCCTTGAATGCCCCTCAACTAAATGAGGTATGCCAGATTTACCACCAAGAACATTTGCATCTAGAAATATCGGTGGAGTTAACCAAGTACCATGCTTTTTCCAATGATCGAGTACTTCCTCTCGGCAATCAATCACTGCCTCTCCGACATAGTTGAAATGCGCTGCATCTTCAGATACCTCCTCAAGAAAATCAGGAAATGAAGCATTGCTACCTATCTGCAAAAACTTCGTCGTATCAAAATCAACTAGCTCCCACTTTAGATCAGGAAGTGATAGATCACCGTAGAGAGCTAAAAAGCGACTGTTGGCATTATGATCAATATAAAACTGTTCAATCACAGAATCAGGCGCCCTAACCCCATGCAGCTTGAGTAAATCGATACTCTTATCTGTGCTATATGGATCTAGGGCAATTTTCGACAAGTCTTTATACTTCAATTTATTGCCTCAAAACTCTGGTGGCACATAACGCCCAATTAAGGTGTGAGCCACGCTACCAGGACACTCGACATGGATACCGGAAACACTAAACTCAACCCAAACCAAAAATGCCAAGCGTGGGGAATCACTCTTAAATTGTTTGTTAGGCATGTGGTTGCTCATTAAAAATTTGATCGTGATCTAGAAACTTTTCATTTGGATAACTACTACAGCAATACTCAAACAACTGCTGCTGTAATTTTTCTAAGTCTTTAATTGCCACGCCGCATTGGTTGTAAACACCATTTGTTGCCACACTCATTTCTTGAATAAGCGGTTCGTTTAAAAATGTATGGATAGTTGAACAATCTACATGGGGGGTCTTTTCTAGAATCGCTTTCTGAGCAGGCTGCAACTTATCTCTGTGAAGTCTAGATCGCTCATTAAAGTAAGAAACTGTACCAGAATATGCTTCATCAGCTATAGAAAGTTCCAAAAGGAACTTATACATTGAGCTTTGAATGAAGCTCAAATCGGAAAGTGTAAATGATTTTTTAATTTCAAATTCACTATACGATACTACTGAGCACCACCAGTTTGGCTTGTTTATATGTGGTTCGAGTAAGTTGTATTTAATATGTCTAAGTTGATTCAGCTTAACTGCTAGCAATAGAAGTGCAGACTGAAGATGTTCAATTCTAATTTTATCGATTTTCTTTTTCTCTTGTCGATCATGAAGCAAGAATGCTAGTAAAGCACCCGCCATAGCACCGGTGGCTGAATTAAAGAAACCAATCAAAAAGTCTACCGATTTTGGCACAACTTTATGTTCAATCACTAAACCCGAGAAATAGTAAAGATTAAGGATGAGAAGACCAAAAAATGCCCCCAAAATACAATCATAGTTTTTTTTCAACGTTTACCTCATTACTTTAGATATGACCGCCAAGCGTTGCGAATCCGTCTTAAATGCTTTGTTATGTAAATTCAGTCACATAAGCCAAAGTTACCATGAAAAACCAAGCCTGTACGACCGAAGAATTAGCCAAAACAAAAGAACCCAACCGTGTTCACGAATTTGCGAAGTCAGCAATGTTACAAACCAAGCCGCAACAAACGGTGGATACTGATTATCAGCGACTAAAAATGCCGTTAAGCCAAGGAAATTTAAAGAAAAAAACCATCAACAAAGACTGACTATCGTTAACCTTGCCCTTTCCACACTTTGAGCCTGCACAACCAACCACGAACCAACCCTGAAACTAAATGAGGCAACTCACAAATCTTGGCATGTTTTACGGCTAAATTAGGCAAAGAATCGGGACAGAAAAAACGAATTTTGCCGACGATACGGAACGATGGCTTAAGAGATCGCAAAAACAGAATAATACCAATTTTACCCGCTTTACATAACGCCAAATTAAGGTGTGAACAACGCTGACACCTTACCTAACGCATTGTGCCATAAACACTAAACCGACTTGAAGTGAGGGCGCCAAGCGTTGTGAATCACTCTTAAATTTCTTGTTAGGCAAATGTTTCGCCCGACTCCTTAGGGTTGGAGCCATATTCATTACTTCCTTCATTTCCGTCAGTTGCTGCGAATATGATAAGCACTATCAATCCAATTAATGGGATCAGCCCAATTAAAACCCACCACCCTGTGCGACCAATA
>NZ_SJFM01000094.1:0-2446 GCF_029478545.1 Vibrio sp. 1180_3 | reverse complement strand
CACTGCTTTGTAAGTTGCTGGGTGCCAACTGGTGCCTTCGTGAAGGCTTGAGCCTAGTGCGGTGAAAGTTGCACGCTGGGTTCTTAGAGGGGCGACACTTGGTAACAGGTGTCGTCTACTCGACAAAGGTAATTTGGATCGACTCAAAGGATTCAAACAATGGTTGAGTCCAGACGAATCAAATTAATTCCTACTTTACAATTCACCATAGATTTAAGTGAAATTTTCTAATCTCACTTTTCCATAAAAGCCTTATAACATATTGAATTTAAGCTACAACATGAAAAATTCATCACAATTCATCCACACTTAATGAAAAGTTGAACTAATTCGACAAATACCTACCGAATCTCGATTTCTTTTTAAATGAAAACAGCTTTCTCTAGGGCGCAGAAAGAAAGCCAGCGTAAAGCTGGCCATGTGAACGAAAAGTCGCCCTACAGCTCGTACTCACTGCTATCGCGTACACGTTCGTGATTTTTTTCATCAGCGAATAGCTCTCGAAGACTAGAAAAAAGTGGATTAGCCGCAGCGGGAAATTTATCTACCAACTTTTTCTCTATTTTATCTTTTAACTCATTCAAAACCGACAGGTTAGCACGATTGTTGCTCTTACTAACAAAGTACGTGAAAACCCCTCTTACGACCTTTATCAACTCAAATTTTATATTCTGAGTAATTTCTAGCAGCTCTTGTTTCCTCTGCTCAATAAGCTTATCTAGGCGGCTTAAATCGCGAGTCTTTTCCTCTTCAGCTTTAGATAACTTGTTCACTGTCGTTTGCATTTCTTCAAACTCTTCACGAATATTATCCAATGCTGACATCCCGTGTTTCGTAGCGTCTTCGATGATAGTTCGCGTATCTTTCATCGCTTGAATCTCATCAGTTAATGATTGACGTTCATCTTGTAACTTTGTCACTTCATTGTTTGATTCCAGAGCTTTCTGATAAGCTAACTGCTGCTGTTCTTTGAATAACGCTACTTTTTTTTCACTATCTTCAATTTGTTTTGTAAAGTAATTAAAATCACGAGCACTTTTCGCCCATCTGGATTGTCTCACCATATTACGATACTGCTGGCTCTTCTTTTCAGTATCACTGGTAAATATAGCTTTCAGTTTTTTTTCACTGAGTAACCGCTCATTAGCGAGACGTTGAATAAGCTGCTGCAAATTATGCCCAAGTTTCCTCGTTTCTTTGTAGTCTAGCTTCCCATCCTCACGGAATAACTCTTCACCAGAATGTTCTTTCGAAACACTCAAATACTTATTCACAACAGCTATCATCGATTTTCGCAAATCATATTCACCAGTTTCACGGTTCCTCCCGCTCAGAAAAAAATGGATATGTGCCCCGGTATTTTCTCGCTCAGTGCGTTCATCATCATGAGCTACAACGGCTTTGATGTCATGTTTAGGGAAAAGATGACTAAGCACCTTGACGATAAAACCAATGTACTCCTGTAGGGAAATAACATCAGTGCCAACCTGCCATTTCGAGGGTATTTTAAATATCCCCTCTTGGACGTAAATAGAATTTTCGGGCGCAACGTCATAGAGTTTGTTATGAAGAGCGACATACTCTCTCAGTTGCCTAACTCTCTGTTGTTTCCGAGACATTTCCAATGTTTCAAAACGCTCAATGCATGAGGCATCTATTGCACCAATATCTTGAGCGAGCACAGTATCCAATAAGTTAACAGCTTCAATGTACCCATTTGCACTCAGCGAGCGTAAAGAACTCTTTAACGCGAATTTTTTCTTGCGCCTATGTTCTTGAAGCGTTTTTTGTTTATGCAATTTTGCTTTCGGAGCAATATCTTCAAGTAGCGTATTCTTGTCTTCTGAACTCAACTCATGTAATTGCTGTACTTCACCATTTCGCCAAATCAGGTTTTGGTCGCTTAATGCCGAATTCCATTCGATGTCTTTTTTATTGTGATTTTGCTCTGATTCAATTCGAAGTGAATGCATAATAGAAATAATGCATTTTTTCCGGTCTTCAGGAGAAGATGAACTGTTTATAGTACGAAAAAACAGATGTATGTGTTTTGCTGTCAAGGACATTAGCAACCTCCTCGCGGGGTTGCTAGAGAGTCGAGAGATACTTCTCTCGCCAACAGCTTGCATCCTACTCTTTTGCGCACGCAAAAAGTTGGATACAAGCGTAGTTGGTTACTAAGTAGTTCAACTTTCGTCAAACTACTTATTTCGTGCTCAATACACACTAGTGAATTAAGTAAGGAATTATCAGAGTGCAACGCACTCTGATTAACTCTACAGAGTTTTAGTCGTTTCATATTTACCGCCTATTTATATTATATATACCGAATCAACTTGAAGATGCAGGCTTGAGAACCTGAAAATGATCATTAATTCGAGATGTCAAAGAGCCTGCGATCTCTGGAAGAGTCACAGAAAAAAATTGGTCTATTGCCGCCTTGAAG
>NZ_SJFM01000093.1:0-2472 GCF_029478545.1 Vibrio sp. 1180_3 | reverse complement strand
CACTTTGCACCCGCTAAACTGACAACGCCCCAACGCTAAAACCAATTGAGGCAAACAAAGAAATTTGCCTGTTTTACGGTTTGAGTTAACCAAGAATTTGAGGGTAAAAATGCTCCTTTGCCGACAACACCAAACGAATAGCCAGAGAAATCCCAAAAGATTGAACCCCTAAATTTACCTGAGTTGCATAACGCCCTGTTAAGGTGTGAGCAACGCAATACCAATGCCGCCGCATATCACCTTAATCACTTAAACCAACGCATAGTAAAAATGCCACGCGTTGGCTGTCCCTCTTGAAGCGTTTGTTAGCCGTTTAGTTTGAAGTGTGGTGATGAGCTACATTTTCAAGCCTTTCAGCTAGCCAAATCTTGATAATCGACTGTCGTGTAACACCTACTCGGTTAGCTTCACGATCTAGTGAATCTAACATCCATGCAGGGAAATCAACATTTACCCGTTTCTGCTTTTGCATTGGACGCTTAACTTTAGATAAATCTATATCACCTAAAATGTCATCGTCACTTTCAAACTTGGCATCAAACTCATGCGCTTTCATATAAGTTCACCTCCGCTTTACGTGAACGTCTGACTGAAATGATCCTAATATTTAGTCCACGGTATGTAATGACGCCAGACCAATGCTTACCATTTAACATGCCGATGACCAAATACCTAGGTTCATCACTTGTGTTTGCAGGGATCTCGATAAGATCAGAGTCATTCCACAAACCTTGAGCTGTATAGAAATCAATTCCATGTTTCTCAAAATTTGACCTGCTTTTATTTTCATCAAATTCGAATTTCGTCATGAGTAAAAATTACACCCTTTTTACTCATTTTGCAACTTACACTTTGGCTAATGATTGTGAAAACGGCTAACGCCCAATTAAGGGGTGAGCAACGCTACCACCCAACCTAACGCATTGTGCCATAAGCACTAAATTTGAAGTAGAAGCAAAAATTCCAAGCGTTGGGAATCCCTCTTAAATTGATTGTTATAGCACAATTGCTACACGTCACTTTCCGTTAGTATCTGACGACAATTTCGTACTGTAAGGACGCGAATTTCATGGCTGAGGCTATATATGATTCGATAGTGACCAAACAAGATTTCGCGGTAATTGGTATGAGGTAGCTCAGGAACCATTCGTCCCATTTCAGGCATACTTGAGAGAAGGTCTGTTTTATCGAAGACCTCATTAACCCAGTTTTCTGCCACCACTGGATTATCTAGCGAAATAAACTCGGCTGCATCACCTAATTTTTGTAATGCTAGTGGTGACCAAACTACTTTCATTTATTAAGACGCCCCAGCACTTGAGCACGAGCGTCTTCATTGGAAACACCTAAACCTGAAGCTAACTGTGCTTCGGCAGTACGCATTTCTTCCAGTAACTCGATCTTCTCTTGCATTGCTTCATACTCCGCAACATCAAGGACAACAGCAACACCTTTACCACGTTGTGTGATTACTAGTGGTCTGCGAGTTTCGTTAATCTGTTTAATAAATGACGTCACGCCAGCACGAAATTCAGACAAAGGCTGAATATCTTGATCAAAATGGATGCGGCTCATGTTGAACTCCCTATGGTACAATTTAATGTACAAATAATAGTTCAAATAGCAATTTTGAGCAATAGCCTGATTCTGTGTTATAACGCCGCATTAAGTGGTGAGCAACGCTAAACACCAATGCTTCGACAAACCACTTAAAACGCAAAAACTGAATTTACACTAAAGCCGCCAAGCGTTGCGAATCCATCTTAAATGCTTTGTTATGAAAATTCAATAAGATAAACATAAAGTTACACTAAATTTGATTAAGAAAACAATCAAAATGTTGGTTAAGTGAGCCAAGAATCAACCCAAGCCCGAACCGTAATAAATAAGCCGCCAAAACAAAGCACACCTTTCAGCAACAAACCAAACTTTTGAATCTGAAAAACTCAACGAGCAAAATATTCAGCGAACTCGAAATTCTCGATTAACTTGCCCTTTCCACACTTTGCGCCAGCAAAATTAACAACGCGCCAACGCTAAAACCGAGTGAGGCAACAAAGAATCTTGTCTGTTTTACGGGTTGAATTGACCACGAAATTGGAGCCGAAAATGTTCATTTGCCGACAACACAAAGCGAATGGCCAGAGAAATCCCAAAAGATTAAACCCCTAAATTTACCTGAGTTGCATAACGCCCAATTAAGGGGTGAACAACGCCACCACCCAACCTAAAGTATTGTATCGTAAACACTAAAATTGAAGTAGAAGCAAAAATGCCAAGCGTTGAGAATCCCTCTTAAATTGTTTGTTATACGCGTGCTTCCGACCAAACTGCGAACTCATTATCACTTGGCTCAATGAAGTGGAAACGACAGCCACCAGGAAACTCAAATATCGGGCGAGAGATTTCACCACCATTTTGAATAACTTTAGCCAATGTAGACTCTATATCTGCGCTGTAGAAGACCAAAAG
>NZ_SJFM01000092.1:0-2528 GCF_029478545.1 Vibrio sp. 1180_3 | reverse complement strand
TAGCCTAACAAGGCATTTAAGACGGATTCCCAACGCTCGGCATTTTCGGTTCGCTTCGGCTTAAGTGTTTACGGTACAATACGTTAGGTGCAGTGGTCTGCGTTGCTCACCACTTAATGCGGCGTTATATTTTTAGGTGAGTATGAATAAAATATCAGTCAAAATTCAAGCTAGATCAGCTTGCGATTGCTTCAAGATAGCAAATACGTCACTAGAGCTGGCGAGAAGGGCAGAAGAAGATTGGGAGCGAGAACATCATTGTATAACAGGGATTACTTTCACAGCTTTTTCTATAGAAGCAATGCTTAATCACTTTGGAAAAATCTATGATAAAAATTGGAATGAGTTAAAAATGGAGCGTAAGTCTCTCCATAAGAGACTGTTCGGATTTGTAAACTTGCCAAACTATTTGGGTTCTAAAAATTATCAATTGGCTAAACAGTGTTTCGAAATGCGTGATGCTTTCGCTCACGGAAAAACAGTTATGGAGTCTGTTGAAGTTGAGCTACCAGAACTTACTGATGATGAAGCTTTAGCAATGCACATGTGTGCAATTTCATCAGCTCCCTTTAGAAACTCGACTTTTCAGATTTTTGAATCTTTTGTCAAGGTAGCTAGAGAAATTGAGCATGATATTCAAAAAAATGGCTTCTATCCTGACACAATGGATCATCCACTGTATGCGCCGCAGCCTTTGAGGGAATGTCCTTTAAGTGTCATAGGCATGCGCGTATGGTAAAAATATAACAAACAGTTCAAGAGGGATTCAGCACGCGTGGCATTTTGGGTATGCGGTGGTTTCGGTGTTGAAGTGCTATGCGGCGGCTTGGTCATTGCGTGCTTCACCCCTTAACTTGGCGTTATGTGTTTGGTCAGTTTTTTAGGTCAAAGCTACGATTTCATTGAAAATTCGTTCCGTGTTTTCGGCAAGTTGACTTGGCCGAAATGATTTTGTGGAACTTCTGAAGTTGATCGTTTTCAAGGTTCTTGGGGTGCCTCAATTAAGTTTTGGATCTGGCTTGTGTTGAGTTTCGTCAGTTTCAAATCGCTTTAATTGAAATGTCCTTTTGACTGGTTTTCTTTCTGACATTCAGCTCTGAAAATCTGGTGACGCAAAAAATTTAGCGGTTGCTGAAAGGGCGCTTTCTTTGTTGTTGATTCTGTAAGTGGCTCTCTTTGGCTAAGATCGCTGTGAAATTTAGGTTTTGGTAAACATCGTTTTTGTATGTAACTTATTCAAATTCCTTCGTTTCTATGGTGGTTTACTTTGAATTCACGGTAAAATTCACATAACAAGCAATTCAAGTGGATTCTCAACGCGTGGCAGTTTTACTATGCGTTAGGTAAAGTGCTTTACGGTGTTATGCAGCGGCTTGGCCAGTGCGTTGTTCACCACTTAATTGGGCGTTATAAATAAAGAGATCGATATGAGTATTAAACCAAAAGTTTTTGTAGCCTCCTCAGTTGAGGGGTTAGATGTTGCTTACCCGATGCAAGTAAACTTGCAATATGATGCAGACCTGACAGTTTGGAATCAGGGGGTCTTTTCCTTATCAGTGACACCATTAGATTCAATTACTGAGGCATTAAACTCTTCAGATTTTGGTATTTTTGTTTTTAGTCCCGATGACGAAACCAAAATTCGCGGAAGTGTTAGTGACTCGGTCAGGGACAATGTCATATTCGAACTCGGACTATTTATTGGCAAACTTGGTAAGAGAAGATGTTTTATCGTAATGCCTGATAACATTGACTTGCGTATACCTACAGACTTGATTGGTGTAACACCAGCAACATACTCTGGAGAAAGAAATACCGATGAAATAGCTGCAGCTTTAGGTCCTGCTTGTCATGAAATTCGACAAGCAATGAAGTTGCAAGGCCGTGTCGACGATACGCAAGAAAGTGTCAATAAAATACCTGCTAACGACCATGATAACTATGATGACAATGACAAAATGGCATTGCTTGAATCTTGGCTTCACAACGAGGCGGAAGCAGGGGTTGCTATTAAGTATATAGATGTAGATAACTACTTAAAGCTAGAGTTAGGTTCGACAAGAAAACTACTTGCTACATTGTTTGAGCGTAATAGTGGTGCTTTTTGCATAAATATTGCGGGGAATAATGTCTTTAAATTTCATGAAAAGATGGATTACTTCTAAAATTTATTTATAACAAGCAATTTAAGAGGGATTCACAACGCTCGGCATTTTTGCTTCTACTTCAAATTTAGTGTTTATGGCACAATGCGTTAGGTTGGGTGGTAGCGTTGTTCACCCCTTAATTGGGCGTTATGTGTTTGATGAGTTTTTAAGGTCAAAGCTACGATTTCATTGAGAATTCGTTTCGTGTTTTCGGCAGGTTGGCTTAGTCGAAATGGATTCTTGAACAACTTGAGATTGATCGTTTTCAAGGTTCTTGGGTTGCCTCAATTAAGTTTTGGATCTGGCTTGTGTTGAGTTTCGTCAGTTTCAAATCGCTTTAATTGAAATGTCCTTTTGACTGGTTTTCTTGCTGACATTCAG
>NZ_SJFM01000091.1:0-2581 GCF_029478545.1 Vibrio sp. 1180_3 | reverse complement strand
CTGTGCTTCAAAGGAAGTGCTGGAGAACGATATTAAACCGTTGATTGCTGATTTCTTAGCAGAAAGAGGCTTAACACTCTCCGAAGAGAAAACGCACATTACCCATATCAGCCGTGGTTTTGACTTCCTAGGTTTTAATCATAGGAAGTACAAAGGAAAACTGCTCATTAAACCGAGTAAATCCAACACTTTGATGCTCTTGAGTAACTTGCGCGAACTCATCAAAAAGCACGCAACCATCCCCGTTAACGATTTAATCAAGTTGATAAATCCGAAACTCAGGGGTTGGTCGAATTACTATCGACACTGCGTTGCAAAACAGGTATTCGGATTTGTAGGTCACAAGCTATTCCATACGTTATGGCACTGGGCTAAAAGGCGTCATCCAACAAAATCTAGAACTTGGATCGCCCTTAAATACTTCATCAACCGTCAAGGTCAATGGCAATTTCACGGTTGGCAGAAGATCATGAATATGGATTGTCAGCTCAATCTGTTCCAAATAGCTAAGGTGCCAATAGAGAGACATGTGAAAATCAGGAGTGCCGCTACGCCTTTTGATCCTCAATACCAAGAATACTTGGCTAAGAGAAAATCAAAGAAGCCATGCCGTAACTCTTGGCATGAGCCTGCTCTCGCTGCTTTATAAGTTGCTGGGTGCCATCAGGTGCCTTTGTGAAGGCTTGAGCCTAGTGCGGTGAAAGTTGCACGCTGGGTTCTTAGAGGGACGACACTTGGTAACAGGTGTCGTCTACTCGACATAAACAAGTCAACACGAACCTTGTTGATTTAAGGGCATAAAATGAATTGTAGAAGTCAATAGAGCTAGTAATGGGTGTGTCACCATGCACATCCTTAGTGATGGTCTATCCAACATATGAGTACAAAAAAAGCGAGCACTAAGCTCTAATGCCGTTCACTTAAGAGTGAACGGCATTTTTGTTCTTAGCATACCGTTGTGGTCTAGGCTTAACTGTTCTAGGGAATGTTCTTTCCCTTCGCCCTTCAAGTATTAAGCTTTCAGCCATGTTGTGAAAACCCTTTAACTGACGAGGTATTGCTCCTGGTGTTGAGTAAGGTAAGCCTACAAGTAACGCAGATACATGAGCTAATGTGCCGTTAAAACTCAGTTGATAAGGAAGGTAGTTTCCCTTTAAATTGAAGCAGAGCTCTACCATCTGATATCGAATTAAATTGTAAGTAAGCAAGATGCCCCATAACTCCTGCTTTACCAACTCTGGTAAACGACTTCGCAGCGTGAGACGGTTTCCAAGCATGTATTGTTTTTGCTCTCGGTAGCCTAGCTCTATCTCCCAACGATGCTCATAAAGACCAGTAATATCTTTTGATGGGTAACGCAGCGGATCTGTCATAGAAGTTAATACTTGGTAGTCTTTTCCTTTAATTTTACGAGTGACAAGTCGAGCGGTTATCGACTTTGGTAAATCAGACCATCGCTTTCTAGCTCTTGGATTACTGTGTAATTGAACAAGTTTGTCATTTCGCCCTAAAGATTGAACAATGTCATATTGTGTATTTTTCTTGAGGGGAATAAGCCAATGGCGCTCTGAGCCAGAGTCTTGCCATTTATGTAATAAGCCTAAAGAATAGAACCCCTTATCGAACATTGTCACGCTATGATTCGGTGTTGTTTCTATCAGTTTTTCAGCTAATACCATTTCGTTTGTATTGTAGTTATCAAAAGCACTGGCCGTGATAATATGACTGCTTAGTTCCATTTGGCAGACCATTCTCACTTGCGGATATTGTGTCCCTTTTTGTCGAGAAAATGCATTTTCATTTTGCGGGTTATCGGGCGTGCGCCAAACCACTCCATCGACGCCAAGAAGCGTTAATCCATTCCACTGGGGTAACTTTGCACTTTTTAACCATGAGGTCGTCATTCGCTCAAAGACCGCTTTAATTGCGCCTTCACCCAACGTCTTTCGACGTTGAGTCAACGCACTCGGTGCGACAAAAGCTTTACCCGTACGATCGACAATATCAAGCTGGTTAACTAAGTCTTTCATGGATTTATTGTTATAGATAGCCATTCCAACAAGTAACCAAACCATGGATTCTAGAGTTAATTTCCTCTTTCTCATCGTGACGGTATCAGTAAGAGAATAAGCTTCGTTGATGAGGTCAATTGGAAGTAAGTCAGACAAAGTCTCAACGTTGCTAGGTTTCCAATCATTAATTATGTTTAGAGCTTGAGAAACATCCATAAAAAAATCCAAGTGCATTAAATACACTTGGATTTTGACAGCTCTGAAGGATCGTTCAACCGATCACTTTGGCCTTAACTGATCGGCATTAGAGCACTAAGCTCGCTTTTATCTATTTGATTTTAAATTTAATTATAGCAACTCAACCGACTGTTGAGCGATCACGAATTCTTCGTTAGTTGGGTTTCTATTAGTATCATAAATGCTTTAATGCACCACCTGAAACAGAAGTGGTCCCCAATTTTCGGACATGACTTTAAGTGGTCGATCTGTTTTGATAGTACCCAACAATACAGGGACAGATTATGACTAGAAAACGTAGAAATCACTCTCCTGAGTTTAAAGCTAAGGTG
>NZ_SJFM01000090.1:0-2600 GCF_029478545.1 Vibrio sp. 1180_3 | reverse complement strand
TTCAAGGCGGCAATAGACCAATTTTTTTCTGTGACTCTTCCAGAGATCGCAGGCTCTTTGACATCTCGAATTAATGATCATTTTCAGGTTCTCAAGCCTGCATCTTCAAGTTGATTCGGTATAGAATTGTTCAGATGAATCAATATTCAAATCCTAATATAGGTGAAATGATTATTGAAAGGTTAAAATCTCTAGAAGCCACGCCTACAGAGTCGATGAGGCGAATATTATTTGAACTAGAAAGTCATCTACTCCTTAAGAAGTTTGGTTCAAAAACCGAAGAAAAGGTATCTGCTTTACTAGATGAGGCGAAAAACTGTGATGATTTTGAATTTTCAAAAGCAAATATACTACGTTATGAAGCACTTCATTATATTGCGCAGAACAAGCTTAAAGAAGCAGAAAAAAATCTTAATTTGGCTATCGATGAATGTAAGAAATACAGCTTTGGAAAGTTTAGAGGATTGTTAGCTAGAGATGCATTCGCATTGGCTATAGCAAACCAAAAACTCATTCCTAATAATCACGAAAAGTACTTTAGAGATATGTACTACTGGGGCGGACTGAAAGGAGAATCTAATATTTATGACGTTTCTCGTGAGTTACATGAGTATTTTTGGGACAAGTTGTATCAATGCTATCCTAACTATCAACCGCTTTTTTCTTCTTGTTCTAGCGATATGGAAAAGTTTAGTCGTGATTTCGCAGAGTGTATAAAAAATGGATATTCTATTGAGCTAGTACTTAAAAAACACAAAGCTTTAAAAAAGAAACAACTGAAATATCCACAAGCAGATAGCATCATTTTGCTAATGATGAAGATGAGCTATGAAATGCGTACTAAATTAAATTCTTATAAACAGATGGTACAAGTCGATATTGCTAATGAAATTAGTAATGTATTTAGTGCGATGGTTACAGGCATCAGGAAAATCATCGAATTATGGCCAGAAATCGTTAATATTACAGACTTTAAGTACCAGACGCCTTTGATGTTTGCTGCAAACAACAAAGATTATCAAACGGTAAAAGCATTGTTGAAGGCTAACGCAGATCCGAATCTTCAAGATTTCACGGGTAGAACAGCGCTTCATGCCGCTGCGGCTAGCCGATGTTGTAAATCTGCGTCACTCCTACTAGAGCATGGCTGTGATGCAACGTTAATTAACGAAGAAGGTGCAACAGCGTTACATACGGCTACTCGCATGGGCGATCTGCCTATAATTGAACTATTAATTGAAAAGAGACCTGAGCTACTAAAGATTGAAGATTCAAAAGGAATAATACCTGAGCAATTGGCCAGAGAAATTGCCAATAATCCGCTACTTTACGACGTTCTGAAAAACTTTCTCTTGTCTGAAGGCCGTAGTATTGTCAGACACGAGACTTATAAGAAAATCTTAGAGGTTTTTTAATGGTAGATTTAGTTATAAGTTTCGATTTGAGTTGAAATTTATTTCAGGGTACAAGTATTTCTAAGGATCATCTGCATGTTATGCTGAAAAAGTGCATAACATAAATCTAACACAACTGGTTGAAGATGGAAGTTTTTGTCCATTTTCTTGAATCTCAGGAACAGTGATAAGCAGTGCCTGATTATGCTTTTGGATACTAAAAGTTATTAATAGGGTGAAAGTTAGTCCATCGACGTAAATTAAAAATGTCCATATCCGTTTTACAGATACAAATGAGACCTTTGTGGATTTATCTTGGTATGATAAAAACAACTTTTAGAATGCTCAATTATTTGAGATACCTGTCACAATTTTAAAGAATAAATCGCTGTTCCCCTCAGATGCCCCCTAGCGCAAACAAAAAATGAAAATATTACTTTATTTCAATTAGTTAACCTTCTATTCGCAATCCCTCTTGAACCGCTTGTTATGGCTAACAACTCACTGATTTATTAGGTAAAACTTTAGAAAAGGTCTATCCGTTCATCTCGACATTCGTAAGAGCCCATTTCGAATTCTCGACAAATCCAAGGGCGATTTTCGTAAATTGTGCACATGAACGTTTCACGATCTAGAGCTGAACACCAACCATCTGACAAACGCAGCATCGTTTCTCCACCCCATTCATCAAATGCAATGTGCTGCTCTGGTACACCTGTATCGGTAATGATCATAACCTCCAAACGGCAACAACAAGCATGGCAGTTTGAGCACGATATTTCCGGATTTGATACATTTTTAATTGGGATTGTCATCGAGTTCTTCAGCAAGTTTAATCGCAGAATAGTACTCCAATTTAAACCAATTTACCGACATTAATGATGAACTCAACTTGATAGCCATAACGCCCAATTAAGTGGTGAACAACGCACTGGTCAAGCCGCTGCATTACACCGTAAACACTTTACCTGACGCATAGTAAAACTGCCACGCGTTGAGAATCCACTTGAATTGCTTGTTATGTGAATTTTACCGTGAATTCAAAGTAAACCACCGTAGAAAGGAAGAAATTTGAATACCTTACGTGCAAAAACGATGCTAACCAAACCCTAAATTTTACAACGATTTTAGCCAAAGAGAGCCACTTACAGAATCAACAGCAAAGAAAGCGCCCTTTCAGCTACAACAAAACCTTTTGCTTCACCA
>NZ_SJFM01000008.1:0-138575 GCF_029478545.1 Vibrio sp. 1180_3 | reverse complement strand
CCTTGTTACTGTTCGTCGTAGGTAATGCGATTTTGGTAACTTTCCCAAGCATCCCATTTCGCACGTTCCATCAATGTTTCACCGATACCCATTAGAGCACTGCGGTCAGATCCAAACGCTTCTTCAATTTGTTCTAGAGTTGCGTTGTCTGGTAAGCCAGCCAGCACATTAACAGGGTAGAACGCCTCTACAGAATCAACCCACTCTTTAATCTCTGGCGGTGTAAGTTTCGGTAACTTTGTAGTCATACTGTCAATCTCCAAAAATCATACTCATGGTGTTGCTAACTGGTTTTGATATGAACGCCTTTGTGACCTAACCAGTAACTATCATCAGGGCTTAACGAGCGTTGGTGTGCACCCCTGTTCTCGCAATTTAGGATTTACGATCCTATCCATCCATATCAACGGCATTGCCGATAGCAACACCATGAGTATGATTTTTGGAGATTGACAGTATGACTACAAAGTTACCGAAACTTACACCGCCAGAGATTAAAGAGTGGGTTGATTCTGTAGAGGCGTTCTACCCTGTTAATGTGCTGGCTGGCTTACCAGACAACGCAACTCTAGAACAAATTGAAGAAGCGTTTGGATCTGACCGCAGTGCTCTAATGGGTATCGGTGAAACATTGATGGAACGTGCGAAATGGGATGCTTGGGAAAGTTACCAAAATCGCATTACCTACGACGAACAGTAACAAGGGGAATATATCATGGGTAACGTTCACTTTGGATTTGAATCTGATCTTGAAGAGTGTTTTTCAGAAAAAGCCGATTGCGGCACACCTGTTGGTGAATCGTCAGAGTTTAGTCACCAGTGGTCAGGCGTTACTTGCAAACGTTGTATCAATAACCGTGACAAAATCGAATCCGCCCTAAAGATTCAAGGAGAAAATATCCTTGAACATATGGGCGCTATGGTTGCTTTTCAAAAGCAAGAAACTAACGAAGCAAACTTATAGGGGATTTTTAACGTGGTACAAATTGAAGTAGAAGATAATGTTAAATTTACGTCATTAGTAGAGAACGATATTCCTTTGCGTGATTGGAAGCTCCTTTATGAAGATGAGCACCGAAATCAACGATTATATTGTTTAGAACGTGCTGAAATAAATGCTTTCAACTTTGTAATGGTTAGCTTCTCAACGTCTGACGGTAATATAGAAGATTGCTGGACTTCTGAATCGCTATATGTCGATGTAATATTTAAGGCGTGGGTTGACTACAGTGGGCTTCATCATTTACATCTGAATCAATACATTTGCTATCCAGAAACAGGTGCATTGATTGAATGCCTAAATATAGTTCACAAGCACTCAGAAGAGATTTTGTGCCAAACCGAGTCGTAAGGGGTAATTTCAATTATGGCTAGCAACTGGGTCAGAATTAAGTACAAGGATGGGTCATTGGTTTGTGGCAAAGAGCCGCCATTCGAAGTGCCTGTGAAATGTAAATTGCAGCACTGGTTCACCAACAGCGTTCAAGAGCTCGAAATGATCCGAGTCGATGAGTCTGACCATAGCTGGGAAACAGCCGATGATCGCTCCGAACTGGATTTCAATTGGAATGTAATTGAATGGTTAGAAACCCCTGAAACCGCCGCAAAGTCGGCTTAGGAAAGTTATTATGGGTAAAATAGCCCTTTTGCAGATCTGCAAAGAAGAAAAGACCAAGGCGGCAGCTACCAACTAATCGCCTTGGCCGCTGACAGAACGAATGAGGTTCAAACTGTCAGTCGGAGTATTAAATCAAAAAATGAATGAGGAATTCAAGCTATGCGAGACGAGGCAATTAAAGACGAAGCGGAAATAGCCAACGTTGCTAAGGTGTTCCTAGAGCTGAATAACTGGTCGCTTTACCCAGAGGTTGTTATCGACCTTTTTAATGGACGTCCAGATTATGTATGTGTGAAAAATGACACGTTGTGCCAAGTTGTTGAGTGTAAGAAAACACTGAGCTATCCAGTGATCGAGCAATTGGCTCGTTGGCAAATCGATGCCGAAAAACGTAAGCAATGGAGTCGCAAAGGCTATGAGCATAAAATTGCAATACCTCATTTGCTAACCGCATTTGTCAGCAGAACGAGTGGCGGAATATCTGATTTAAAACAGCACATCTTAGAACAATATAGAATTGGGGTTTTCTCAATATCTAAACGCCAAAATTTAAGAACACTAAACAGATCTGATAAACCTTACTTTTGTTCTTGTAGTGAGGACTACTGGAATTTGGTTTGGGGTGATTTTGAGTACACCATTCGTCAGGAAGTTGCGCCGAAAATTCAGTACGGTTCCCGCCAAACGGCACAGAGAATCATTGACGCACTTGATGAAGATATGTGCTGTGCTCAGGCTGGTGTTAAAGGCGGAGAAACAGACTATATGACGCCTTTTAAACGCACGATGAATCGAGTTAGAGAGGTTCTTAGTGATGGTAAAGAGCGTCACATTCAACACATCATAAATGATATAAAACCTCTTGGAGGGCATCACTATTGCAGTGATAGTGTTGCAATGTCCAGCATTTCGAAATTTATTGATAAATTTGAAATCGCAAAACGAACTAGAGACTATGGTGCATGGTTTATTTTAGAAAAAACGTCTTAAAGGGTAATTAAGGCTATGGCGACACTCCATTTAACTCTTAAAAAGAAGTGGTTTGAGCTCATTAAGTCAGGCCATAAAACCGAAGAGTATCGAGAGATTAAACCTTATTGGGATCGTCGTTTAATTTCGGGAAAGTCATTCGATACCATTACTTTCAAAAATGGTTATGCGAAAAATGCTCCCACTTTCACTATCGAGCTTAAAGAGATTTTAAGTGGGCTTGGAGTTGTTGAGTGGGGAGCGCCAGAAAATGAGCCTGTTTATATTTTGAAACTAGGCTCAATCGTCAAGTAGAGGGAAATTGATGCTTTTTCATACCAATAGTATTTTATCAAGCGGTTGGTTTTGGGGCGGTCTGGTTGTTTTAGTAATAGCCACTACTTATACAATCGTTAAATGGAAAACGAGATCTTAGGGTAAATCAGATGTCTGGAACAAGCAGCCCGTCATGGGAGTTACTTAAAAGAATTGTTACTGCAAGCAATAACCGAAACTACGATGAAATGTATGCTTTGATCGAAACTAGCGACTTTTCAGATAAGCCGCAAGCGGCTCATGCAGCCATTTCTGCAATAGAACTCGTTCAAGATAATGTGGATAAAAGAAAAACAGCATTACTTAAATTCGTCAGCAGCGTTGGTGATATGGAGTTAGATTTCAGGGAAGCTTTTCGACTTTCATTGCTAAAGGATTTGCTTGGTATCACTGAGCAAGAACCTCAGAATCAATCAAATTCATAACGTGGGAAAATTGGTTATGGAAAATGACGATTTAAACACTATTGAAGCTTTCGTCGATAACCTAAATATCGTGGTTGATAAGCATCCAAATGTAGAAACGCATTTTTGGAAAGGAAAGTACGGTGACATATTAGCGATTGTTGATGTGTTTGAAACATCATCGCAGTGTCATATCACGGCATCGGGTAAGCGTTGTTTATCTGCTGCTAGTAGCCAATTAGCGTAAGCGGGGAAAATCGCCCTTTTGCAAAAACACAATATCTAGTATCGGTCGCAGCTGATACAGACACAACATATAGGAATTTACAATGAAATCGGCAATGGTAGATTTTGTAAAAAGTGAATCAGCAGTTTCTGAGACTGAGCGTGATTTTCAGATGTGGTACAAACAGGTAACGCAACGTATTGGTTCAAGCGCTGACAGCGATTGGGCATTCGATTTATTTGCTGACGGGTGCAGCGTAAAGAACGCTGTAGCCGAAATGTCACCCAACTAATAACTTTCAGCCGCTTTTACAAAGCGTATTCGCGTTACTGAATGCGCTTGATAAAGGCGAAAGTCGTTCAGCAGGTTTTTAAATGCCTTTAACAAAGAATAAAAACCGCCGATTTGCAGCCGTAAGCTGCTTAAACGTCAACTGGAGGGAAATTAGATGCTTCAATCACACCAAAAAATGAAATGTTTGCTGTCCCTTATTTTGTCCTTGGTCGGCTTTGGAATTGCGCTGACCATGATAGTTTTAGACGTAAACATAGCAGCGAGAATAACGGGGTTGATTGCTGCGTTCTTTAGTGGTTGGGGGTGTTGTTCACTTGGCGTTATGTCAGGTGGCATAACCGAACAAGAATCATCAAAACAGGGGTAAATGGACATGGTAGATATGGCAAAACAAAGACGATTTGGTGTAAAGCCAGAAGCCGCAACCCAAGTGAGCATTGAATCGCTTCAAGGTCGTGACGTGGCAACTTTAAATGCAGATGAAAAAGCCACATTTGATTTTTTCGTCACTCAAGGACGTAAACACGGTGTAGCTGTTTCGTTTGTTAGCGAGGCTCCCCAAGAAGAACTAGAACGTGCAAAGAGTCGTCAAGAATACGATGAAATCGTAGCGCGTTACCCGTCTCGAATTACCGTAACGTCAATGATGGACAGGCAATACGTTATTGATGGTTTGATATTTGAAGGTTGGGAAGTGCTAAAGAACGTAATTGTTGCATTAGTAAATGTAGAGCTAACAGAAGAACAAGCTAAAGACATACTTTCAAAGTTTTCCGATGAATTTTTGGAAGTTACTTATCAGCATGGTCTAAATGATGTTGAATTTAATACTCAGCTTTTTAATTACCTTGAAAGTAATTCAACAATTTTAGACTCAATAAGAACTTAGGGGGTTTGTAAAACAATGTCGAAAGTTACATTTTTAGAATCACTTGAAATCGAAATTAACGAAAATCATGGTGTTGTATATGGTTCAGCATGTGCGATTGATCTTGATGGAGTTATCAAGCACAACGCTGAACTTTATGATCACATGGCAACGTTAAATGAACCGCAGATAAAAACGCAGCTTGAAAACCAAAAAGGCCGTCTGTTTGCATGGTGGCGTTCTGGTCTTCTTACTGATTCTCAACATAATGAAATGCTCACAGAAGTCAGAACCAAGGCAATTAAGATTACTAACTCTTTAGCGTAACGAGGGAAATTTCAATGCAGCCAACGTTAGATGCAGTTAGAGCATTAGCAGGAAAAGATTTCGCAATGCTGACCGAGGAGGAAAAGGAAACATGGGATTTCTATTACTCTCAAGGTCGAAAATACGGAGTAACTGTAACAAGAGTAACCGAAGCCCCTGATTCTGAGTTGGTAAGTGCTACATCGCGTGAACAGTATGACCAACTTGTGTCTCGTTATCCCTCAAAGATAAAAGTTGTAATAGACACTGATGCTCAAATAGTTACTGGTGTCGATAGTCCCGCTTTTCAAAAGGTTTTGTCTGAACTATTGAGAGAAGTAAGCAAAAGAGCTGACGATATGGAGCAGCGTATAAAATTAGATCCGAGCGTTTGCATCGGTTACGACCGTGACTCATGGATTCTGGGACGCATCATTGAGGCGGCTGGCCTCTCAACTTTAGATATATAAGGGAAAATAGATGAATACGTGGATACTCATTTTGACATTAGTAGGCGGTACGGGTGGCTCTGATGGACACACCATTCATAGCATAGATTTTTCAACTCAAACGGCTTGTTTACATGCTGGTGCAAAATGGAAAGACTCTGTAAAAGAGCACCAAGGAGCAAGCTTTTTATGTGTGCCTCGCCATTTGGATGATTCAATAAGCTAATAAGGGAAAATAAGCGTTATGAAAAAGCTAATTATAACAATGGGTTTGACGTTGGTTGCATCGAGTGCAAATGCAACAACGACTGAAACAGTAGCTAAAGAGTTTGGGTTGGCTATGGTCGATTCCTTAGTTGATCTACAACTAGACACCGCTTGCGAAACTCATATTTCTAATACTGGTAAGCAAGTTGTAACTGTGGATTCTGACTGCATTTCAAAAGTGAATGAACTACTCACTACGTTAAAAACAGAGCCAAGTGCAACTCAACTGGTGAATAAGGTTAGCGCGTTCATGGATGCTAATAACATCCCTAAAACTCTTTAAGGGGGAAAGTCATGCCAAAACTTACATTTGTCGATGAATCGAGTTTACTCACATTTACTCAATTTACGGCAATTTTCGAGTGTCACTGTTCTTATACAAATCGCTCTTGGACAGATAAAGAGCAGTGCATTTTAGAGTGTCCTGAACACAACAAACCGCAAGTAGCAATTCATACTTGCAACACGCTTGGTGTTCAACCGGAACAGGCAGACACGATCAAGTCTAGCCTCAAAATTAACGTTGCCGCTTTAAAAGCCCAACAAACGGTTTAAGCAGGGAAATTAAGAAACATGGCTGTAGAGATAACAGATTACGAATTAAGCCCAAAATCGCGCAAAGTATGCGGTCTTTTCATGCTTATATTTCTAGTCGTTGTGGTGTTGCGTGCTTTGGGTGTTACCGTTCCTGATGCGATTAAGGACATAGCTAATATGTTGGTAATTCCGTCAGCTTTATTACTTAACGCAACGCGATTATCTATTTGGGTTAGAAAATAAGGGAAAGTATGGCTGAAACTAAGCAATCCAAGCGTCTTGTTTTAACCGTTGCAAAAGACGAGTGGAAGATTAAAAACCGTTTCATTGGTTTTTTGGTTTTGTTCTTCATGGCTTTTGTTTGCTTAGTAGCTCCAAAAGTCGTTGAAGATGGTCTTAACAGAAAATAACAGGGGAATTCATGTTTACACCGATACCACCCGCTGACGGTTCGGCATATGATCATGTCAGCCAATCAAATAAGCATACAACGAAAGAACGCATCCAAGGCTTAATTGATTCTGCGTTAGCCAGATCGAAACATCTAGCAAAAGTTAAACGCGAACACCCTGATCTAATGAAAGGCTCTTGGGTTGGCGAAAATATTGAAGATTCGATCATGTTTCTTGTTAGCTGCACAAACCACAATACCAATTGCAATAAAGCGTTTTATTTCAACTCTCCTAAGTCATTATTTATCGTTATCCATGAGTTTGGTGAGTCAGATGACGATTTTTCTAAGTTCACTAGCGAGAGTTTGGAAAAAGCCGTTCAGCGATACAATGAGATAGAAGTTTAACGTTAGGGGGAAAGTGGTTTTATGGAAAATGACGATTTAAACACTATTGAAGCTTTCGTCGATAACCTAAATATCGTGGTTGATAAGCATCCAAATGTAGAAACGCATTTTTGGAAAGGAAAGTACGGTGACATATTAGCGATTGTTGATGTGTTTGAAACATCATCGCAGTGTCATATCACGGCATCGGGTAAGCGTTGTTTATCTGCTGCTAGTAGCCAATCAGCGTAAGCGGGGAAAATAACCCTTTAACTCAAATATAAAAAAGGAATAGAAATGAAAAATTTAACACTAGCAATCATTGCCAGTTTTGGACTCCTAAGCAATGCATCAATGGCAAATGAAATACCTAAAGCTGACGTTACAAATTACGAAATAGTAATGCAAAACGTAAAAAAAATGTGTCCTAGCTGTGAGTTGGCTCTTAGCTCTATGTTGGAGGCTATGAATAAACAATGCAACTTTCCTCTTACTGAGGAAAATGTGACATTTGTTGCGAGTTCTCACCCTGTTTATGCCTTTACTCTAGCGGCTAATGCCATGCTTTCGGGTAACGAAAACGATAAACAATCTTTCAACAAAGCGTTAGTTGATAACGTTAATTGTTGGGACGCGCAAGTTTGGATCGAGTCAATTAAAGACGCAATGTCCGATTCTAAGCACTTTCAATCGATTCTAACTAGCGCAGATAACTCGTAACGAGGGAATTTCAATGGCAAGAGACTGTGAGCTGTGCGGAGGTTCTAAGCCAATAGGTAAATACTTTACTGAACCCGCAGAGGACTGTGTAAGTGATTGGTGGCGTGTATGTAAAAACTGTGCAGAAATGGTCGAAGGCCAAGGCTATGAGGTTCACTACTACAAAGCGCATTTAAAGAAAACTGGCAAGACTCCGTTGACTACCGAGCAACGAGAGTGCTCGCATGAGTGGATTAAACATTCGATGGTAACACTTGAAGGCGGGTACGATTGGGTTAAGTGTCAACGTTGCGGCTGTTTTGGTAAGCGATACGGTGTAGGCCAATATGGTATTACTGAACTTCAAACAACCAGACCAATTTCAAACTACTGAAAACGAGGGGAAATTATGATGGACAGGCAATACGTTATTGATGGTTTGATATTTGAAGGTTGGGAAGTGCTAAAGAACGTAATTGTTGCATTAGTAAATGTAGAGCTAACAGAAGAACAAGCTAAAGAAATACTTTCAAAGTTTTCCGATGAATTTTTGGAAGTTACTTATCAGCATGGTCTAAATGATGTTGAATTTAATACTCAGCTTTTTAATTACCTTGAAAGTAATTCAACAATTTTAGACTCAATAAGAACTTAGGGGGTTCGCATGCAGTTTGAAGCAACATACATTCAACAGTTTCATCCCAAACGAGGCTTAGTATTCACCCCTGAGTTAATAGTTGATGGTGTGAAAACTGCAATTCAAGGTGCGCAACAATTTGACTCGATAGATGCTGCAATTGCAGAAGCTAAATTAGTTATACAACGCCACATTGATGCTAAAAACCCCGTAAATGAAAAAATAAAATCGACGCCCAATTACAACGAACCTAATGAAAATGCCTTAGCAAATTTGAAAGTTAAAATGGAAGATGTTCGAGACTCATTCGATGATATGACAGACGAACAGTATGGTGATTGGTTAGATAGTTTGGAATTTGACGAGTTCATTGAACTTATCAGGCTCATTGAAAAGTAAGGGGAATTTCATGTTTACACCGATACCACCCGCTGACGGTTCGGCATATGATCATGTCAGCCAATCAAATAAGTATACAACGAAAGAACGCATCCAAGGCTTAATTGATTCTGCGTTAGCCAGATCGAAACATCTAGCAAAAGTTAAACGCGAACACCCTGATCTAATGAAAGGCTCTTGGGTTGGCGAAAATATTGAAGATTCGATCATGTTTCTTGTTAGCTGCACAAACCACAATACCAATTGCAATAAAGCGTTTTATTTCAACTCTCCTAAGTCATTATTTATCGTTATCCATGAGTTTGGTGAGTCAGATGACGATTTTTCTAAGTTCACTAGCGAGAGTTTGGAAAAAGCCGTTCAGCGATACAATGAGATAGAAGTTTAACGTTAGGGGGAAAGTCCATGATTGAAATCATTCGTGAATTCTATTTAACGCTCAATGCATTTTTGGGATCAGAAGCCTCGCTATTGTTAGGTGCAATATGCATGGCACTACTTCTTTTTGTATCGCTACGAAATAAAAAGTCTGTTCCGATTTATAGCCTCGTTGCATTGTTAAATGTCCTGTTTGTACCGAGTGCTCTATTTTTCGCGTTCAATTACTAAGTAGAGGGAAATGAACACTATGAAAAAAGCATTGCTGATAACAGCTGTATTTTTCAGTGCAAACACTGTAGCAGACACGATACAGGTAGAGAGGAGTACGTTTTGTTCCATGTATGAATCATTGTTAGCCTCCACTGGTCTTATGGAGGCTGCTGAAATGGTAGAGCTAGATAAACACCTTTCTGGTTACAACCATACTAAAACAGATATTTCTCAAATTATCTCAGTCGCTGAAAAACAATGGGTTGATGAATGTATTGGAGCTAAGAGGATTGAGGCATCGGAGAGCGACATAATCAGGGGTTCTGAACAATTCAATGACGAAAACTTTCAGCCAACTGATGAACAAGCCAAAAGGCTTGGCGCTTTAGCCGCTGAGTGGGCGCAAAGAAAAGGCTTTTTCCTTGATACAACAGAGATAAACAAGCAGATAGAACAGCTACAAAGCGAGATAAGGGCAAATAGCTCAAAATAGGGGAATATGATGAAAACAGTAAAGTGTTTTAAGCGTGATGAATGGGTCGATACCAACGTTTTTGATATGGATAGCGGTGATATTTTTGCACACCAAGGGCAAACCTATGTTGCAACGGCCAAGCCTTACATGTCGGATGGTAAGCCAAATATACCCGCAGAGCTTTATGATAGCGGTCCTATTGTCCTTAACTTTGACAGATCACGCGATTATATCTCTATGGTGATGGATTACGTTTGCTCACCTGCGCATGAGTTTGGTGATGGAACTATGCAAATCTGTGATTTTGAGGGTGGCAACACAAACGTTTATTCGCCTCGGTTGCCCATTGCGGAATTAAACGATTTTTGCAAAGCAAATATGGAACATTATGAAGCGTTTTTTGATAAATACGAAAAGCGTCTTGATTCCGGTGATGTAATTGAAATGCCTAAATTTTGGTAGCAGGGGGAAATTGTTATGTCCGAGCGAGTTACGGAAGATAAACCAATTACTTACGCTTATATGGGTGAACGTTTAAATGGTGCAACGTTGGTTGCTATGGTTTGTCCTGTAATTGATGGTAAGCCTTGGGAGAGTCATTGCACTCTTTTTAAAAAACCACGCTCAAAAGGTCGATTGTCTACAGGCTGGATACATTCTGGTACAGGTACTATTAACCCTGATACTAACGAAATTGAGTCTATATCTTTTAGTGATGCAGTTCCTATCAGACCACACACGACAAACGGATTTGATAGAGAAATGTCTATTCTGGAAAGACAAGCGAAAACTCAGGCGACTATGTTCAAAAAGGCAAAAGAACAATCTTTAAATAGTCACATTGATGAACTTGTTAAGCCTATTCGTAAAGCAATGAATAAAACTAACCACGCAGGACGTGCAGCTATTTTAGCAATGGTTATAGAGCGTCTAACGAAGTAATAGGGGAAACCAGATGAAAAATTGTACTTGTGGTGGTGAGGCTATCATCGAGCATGAAGGCACTAAATATTTTGCCTGTTGTGTTGAATGCACTTATCAAACCAAAGAAACCTTTATCGAGCCAATCGAAGCGGAAGCCGCTTGGAATGACGGCAAAACAGAAAAACTCTACTAGGCGAGGGAAAATCGATGGATCTACATCAATTAGCAAAAATGAGTGAAGCTGATATTGCTTCATGGGTTCGTGGTAATACAGATAAATTTTCGCTGATATCTGACAGTGAGTTAGAAAGCACTATTGATGCCCGTGACCGTTGGGAAGAGCGAGCAACAGAACTAGCTAGTGATGTTGGTACGCTACTCAACATCGATGTTGGTGAGCACACTAGCGCTAATTGTCCTGTACAGAATGCCCTTGATGCTGTTTATCAAGCAACTCAAAAGAAAGCCAAAACCGAGGCACTGAAAGAATGCCTTAGTGGTGTTCTAAATGGCGATAGCCTTAATTAACCACGTAGAGGGAAAATATAAATGCTTCCACTCATCATCATTGGCGCTGCGATTATAGGTAGTTTTGGTTTAGCGGTTGAACATTTTTTATTAGACGATCTGATTACATCAGGAATGGTTATTTCTAAGCAAGATTTTTACTTAAAGTTATTGCTGACTTATGGGGTGTTACTGATACCTCCATACATCATGATGAGTCCAAGTCGAACTGAAACAGCCAAAATGGTTGGTCAGGTAGCGGGGCTTGCAATTTTAGATGTAGCTAAATGGATTTCGATTGGTGTTTTAATTGCTATTGGCTTTAACGCTTTCAACTAGCAGCAGGTAGAGGGAAATTATGGCCGAAGGTAAGCGTCCTAATCAACCAAAGATTATCGCTCAGCAAGAGCATGATATAACGTTGCTGAGAAATCAGGTTAGAAACATGACCATTGGCTTACGGTTTCTGCGTGACTTGCATGTTGGTTGCGAACAGGAACATGTCAGAACGTACATCACTGAAACTATTGATAATGCCGAAGAGGTACTACATGGAACAGAACAAGCAAAAGGTTGAGACTCCTGAGCAGGTACTTTGTGATGCATGGGTAGCGGAGTATGCGCTCTTGCTGATCACACAATGCCATTTCGATTTAGCAACGGCTATTGAAATGGGCAAGTCTGCATTAGAGAACGTGGACAATGACATTGCCGACTACAGTCCTAGTGATGCTATTGATGATGAAATCGACGCAATGCGTTCTTGTTGCTAATCAGGGGAAAATAGCCCCTTAACTTGCAGTACTGCAATTCTGATGAAAATAAATTACCAGTTTGGAGTCTGTTAAACGATTGATAAGCTGACAAACAAACAGACTAAGGTACAAAACAAATGTGTTTCTACAGTGTCCGAGCTTAGAAACTTGCACACTTGCACACTCACAAACTTGAGCTTTCTTTTGAAGCGGCAGAAGAGCTTTATATCAAGCTAGGGCAGCGACTTAAAATCGCGCAAGAAATGGTTGAGGACAATTCCGCAATCTTAGCCGAGTAACGAGGAAAAAAAGGAGGCTCTTAATGATTGGTGTTCACGCTCTTGGCAAAAATGCAGAGCTGGTTATCGGTGTAAACGAACGAGCAATTCTAAATGCTGCAACCGATGCGATAGAGATACCTTCAAACACGAATGTGGGAGCAATATTGATTGCTATAGAGAAGGTGACAGATCTCAAGTTCGGCTCTGAACCGCTCGGCTTAACACAAATCGAGTTTACAAAGCACAAGTACAATCTTTTGCAAGAAATGGATGCGGCAATTAAGGCTGCTTTGGATTAATAGGAAACTTGATGGCTTGTAATCAGATATATAACCTTGAAATAAAAGGTAAATACATTGGCTCAGTTACACAAGAATGGAAATGGTATGGTGAGCAAAAAGGTGGTTTGAAGGCTCTTTGTAATAGTGCTGATTATACTTCAGACACTCGGATCTATATCGATGAACAGCACAATGTTGTGGGTGGTTACAACTTCCTCGTTAATCCAGATACAGACATCAAAGTTACACGTATCACAGATTAGGAAATTTCGAACGCATGGCAAATTCAAAACTAAAGGCTTTACTTCAACTGATTCTGGCTTTAATCGCTTGTGTGATCGGCTTTGCGCTGGTGGGTTTTGAAGTGAACACATTAGCTAAACTTGGTGGCGGCACAATGCTACTAATCGCTGGCTTTGCTACATCAAATTCAATGGTAACTTTAAGAACTGATGGGGTTAGTCATGACTAAAACTCACCTAAAAGTGTTAGGCATAGATGCTAGAGATAGCGTCACAAGAAATATGGATGATGTTGATCGTAAACACTGCTTACGCTCTAAAGAAATGCAACATTATCACCAATTTAATAGAACTCTAACCGACAGCCAAGGCTGTTATTAGTAATGGGAAACATGATGCCTGATTATGATTACAAAATCACAGCAATGATGAAAATCGATGCATTTGGCATGAAGCGATTACCAGTTAGATTTAGGCGTTGGTGGGCGTTATCAGGTAACTGGTTTTGGATGCCATGTCCAATATGTAAAATAGAGTTTGGTGGTCACGAAAATAGCAATGTGACTATTCCGCAAGTTCCAGTTGAAGATTTGCCCAATAAAAAGCAATTAGCCGAACTACATAATAAACATGAAATGGTTTGCTACGTTAGAAAGTCAATCTGTCCCTGTTGCGCCATTGAACTGATCACAAATGAAGACTCTCGTTTAAAGATAACGAGCGATTAAGATCTAATAGGAAAAAACAAATGGGGAAACAACGTTTGTGAAAAACAAGGCCATCAAGCAACGGATTTGTGAGTATTGTAAGCAGAAGAACATCAAAGATGCTCCTCACATGCAATTCAAATTTGCCACTTATCCATCGGGAAAACGAGTTTTCTCTTACAGCTTTAATGGAAAACGGTGGTGGCCTGTTAGTTACGAGAAACCTGTAAGTATTTTTGGAAAAGTAGATTAGAAAGCGATGTTCAGTATGACTCTTTAAAACTATCTGACAACATGGCTTTGCTGAGAATGAAGTCATCAGTTATTTCGAAAACAGCTTTGATTGGTTTAATGCATTGGCACTATTTGCGTAATCTAACTCTCGAACGTATCGTTGAACCATTTCGCTACTACTCCAATCCCCTAACTGCATCAGTTGTGCATCACTCATCCCCGACATGAAGGCATCTTGTACTCCGCCCGTACGACCAGAGTGGCCAGTCCAAGGTTTTGGGTTGGGCGATTGAAATACAATGCCTTTTGATTGGGCAAATAAATATAAACTGGAAAGAGATCTATCGATAGTTTGCCCACTCATCGGGACGCCTGGACTGAGCAGCTTACCTGTTTTGGACATTTGAGAAAAAATATAGCCGTCCGATTGTATCTGACTGCTTATTTCATACAAATACAAGCGCATAATACCAGCAAAAACTCCGATGATTAGCTTTGAGGCGACATTCGCACTGGTTTTCGAATGTGTACGCTCTATTAAAACGGTATTATCTGGTCGAACGATGACATCTTTACGTCGAATTCGACCAATTTCAGATTCACGTAACATCGTTGAATATGCGCAACACGCTAATGCCAAATTCCGAAGATTATGTGGCTGATCAATGGGTAATGTTTCAATAATGGCTAGAAGATCCCGTCCCCGCATTCCAAAGGCTTGCCGTTGTCGGTAACTAGATTTGGTTAGTTCAGCTTGGTCTTTTTTAAGACTGGACATAAAAGCTACGACCTCCCTCGCATCAAATGGATGTGCAACTCCAATCCATTTTAGTAAGTAAGTCATTTGGGCCCGGTATTGACGAATAGTTTCAACGGACTTTTGGTTTTTAAATCGCTCATAACGAAGCCATCCGAGGACGTATTCTTTCGTTACAGGAAAAGCAAAAACATTACGCTCTTGACAGTATCGATCCCAAGTTCTGAGAACGGATGCCAACATATATATCGATGAAACTGCCAATCCTCCGCGATCTAGTTCAAATGCCATCAGCCCTTCAATGATTTTTTTAGCATCTGGACTGTTAGGGTCAATTGACTGAGATAGATCTGGCAATGATACCCCCATCCTTTTTAGAGATCGCTCGGGCTTGATAGCGATGTCCTCATTGCGAATATCTAACTGACTTTTTCGCAGGGCAGGAAAGTGACCATTCATGAACAAATCCTCTCGATTAATCTTAACTTTTAAAGTGTTACACCGTCACCACTTTAGGGGTGAGCAACGCCATGGTTTTATGTCAGAAGCAGTTTATAACTGTAATTATAGATTGCCTCTGACAAAACAATACTAACCCCCCTCAAAGGTTGCGTAAAGCCTTATCTCACGGGCGTTAGCGCCGATTCTGTGACCGATATTTATGTACTTTGTTTGTATGTCGGCTATAATAAAACAAACAAACAAACAAACAAACAAACAAACAAATGTTTGTTCTCAAATTTGGAGTTTAAAAAATGGCCAGAGAAGTCACATTTACAGCAGAGCAAGTGATTCAAGCGGCTCACAAGCTACTTGAAGCTAAAAAAAGTGTTAATGGCACGAGTCTAAGAAATATCATTGGCAATGGTCGTCCAGCTAAGTTGATGGAGATGTACATTAGCCTCCAAGCGAGCGGCAAAATTGTTGAGTTTGAACAGGAAGTGGCCACCATTAATGAAACTCATGAATTGCCCCCCGAAGTGGCAGGCATGAAAGCAACCATAATGGGTGATATGGATACCTTAATTCAGAGAATTAACGACATTGCTCACAGCACTGTGGAGGGGCGTCTTAATCACGCCATTGCGCAAGCCAATGCCGCAGCATCTGAGGCTGCTCAACGCATATCTGAAATGGAGGTACTCATGGAGGGTGCGTATGATGAAACGGAAGATACTCGGGAGGAATTATCGCAAGCGTTGGCAACGATCATTAAATTAGAATCTCAAAACAAGGCGCTCACTTCAGAGCTGGCGGCAGCGAACACTAAAATTGATGAACGCACGCAACGTAATTATGAGCTTCAACAAGAGGTGAATGAATCTCATGCTCGCAATGAAACATTGGAAAGTAAGTCGTTAGCATTGGTTAGTGATCTGAACGTGGTCAAGAATTCAGAACAAAAGCTAATTGAGCAATTGAGCTCGGCGCAACAAGAAAACAAAGAGTTAAGTGGAGAGTTGACGTTATCTAAAACGGAGCGCGCTCGATCGGAAGGTGAGTTAAACTCTAAGAAAAAGGAGCTAGCGTCGATCGAGAAGCAGCGAAATGCCGTCCAAGATAAAGTCAATGCATTACTAGAAGAGAATTCCAACCATAAATCCAGCGTAGCAACTCTTAATAAGCAAGTCTTGATGCTTGAAGATGAGCTTCAAGAGTCAAAATCAGCAATAGTGAAACTCAATTCTGAAATTAAAGAGCAAAACCAACTATATCGTGCGGAAACGAAAGAGCTTAATAAAAAAATATTAGAGTTAACCAGTTCCTTATCTCTAGAACAGAATAGACTTAATAGTAGTCAAAATTAATGATGGCCTTAATTAGCTAGCTGAGGGGAAGCTTGGCGCTGTTAAAGCTGCATTTCGTGGCGCACCACGACTAACAACACAATAGGGGAAGTTATGAAAGATGCAGAACAAATAGCGAAACGCATTGTTAACCTGATACCAAGTGAGCAGTTACCCTATGACGAGGGTGCAGCAGCATATAAAAGCAAAGCGTCTCTGACTAAAAATCCTTACTTAGAATCAGATTTTAAAAATAGTGAATGGGCCAAAGGGTGGATGGCAGAGTGTGATATGGATGATAGTGATTCATACGATTGGTCAGCTAACAAATTTAAAGAAAATTGAACCTTGAGGGGAAATTACGTGAAAAGTATCACCGAAGAAATGCACAAACATCACACGATGCTTCAAGGCGCTGGCAATTACATTCCAAGAGTAGGCACTAAAACTGTGCAGGTGCAGCAAGATCTTGATGAATACCTAGCTCTTAAAGGTAAGAATGCAGCATACAAAGAGTGGCTACATAAACTCAATCGAAATGACAAGTTACCTCGCGGCAAGTTCTTCAAAGGCAAGAAGGCTGGTAAGCCAATTATTCTAATGGATGAATTTTGGCAATTTTGCTCAAAATCAGAATCTTAGGGGGAAAATAATATGGCTAGATGGCACAAAGAAACTAAGCATCGTTGCAAACACAAAGGGTTTGTATTTGAGTTTGATACCGCCGCTGAACTTGGAAAAATGGTCGCGGAATCTGGTTGTCCAATGTCAAATCCCTACGATCCTGATTGTACTGATTATGATGACTTTGCCGAGGCTTTCCATGCGGTTCGTGAAAGCAAGAAAAAGCATCTTAAAGGGGGAAAATCAGATGAAATTTGGCAAAGCAGTTGATCTTGTTGAGCAAATCCAAGCATTGATATCTAAGTATGGGACTAATCTTGAAGTGGCTTTCTCTATTGAAAGCGACATTTTGAATGACGCGAATGACGCGAATGATAGCGTGATTGGCGCTATAAAAGTAGATGTTGTTGAGCAATCAAAAACTCCTCGACTTGATCTAACGTTTGACACTAATTACGGTTCGTTTGTGGTTGAAGTGCTTGGGGAAGCCAAATACAAAACACCCGATTACGAAATCGTAGAAATCGAAAAGTACCAAGAGGATGCTTTGAGCAAGTTAGATATTGCAGGTCGCATGTACGAGCAAGTAGATCTAGCTCAACTCATCGAGAATGACGAGTTCCAATCTCTTTCCGAGTTGAATGAATATCTGAAAACTCAATCAACTAAGTTGAATTCGATTTTGAAGTTGCCCTATGAAGAATGGGTAATGACTGAGAATTGTTGTTTAGATATCGACTCTACATTAGCAAAGTCTAAATAAATCAGTTTCAAGGGGAAAGTAGTTTGTGTAACGAAAGCGAAGCTTATTCAGCAATTGCAAAATTTGTGGCTAGTGCCATTTTCTTGTTGGTTTACATCTATTTAGTACAACATTCTCAAGACCTTTTGGTTCTTTCAATTGTGGGACTAGGTTTTATCGTATCTCTAATTCAAGGCTTGAGATCTGTATTGATAAAACCACGTAGCAAAGAAAACTTGCCAGAAAAAAGAATCTTTTCAAAAGGCAAAGAAATAACTAATGTGGCGCAGTGAATAATCAGAGGAATTATCATGATACTTAATGAAGAACAAAAACTGAGCCTTGAGGCTGGCGAATTTATCCACACCATTGCAAACCTCTTAATTGATGGAAACATAAAAATGGAGAATATCAACGCACACCGTAGCGAAGTAATCATGGAAATAAGCGAAGCTCTACGACGTTCTGCAGTGGTTGATGCAGATGCGCCAGTACTTTTGGCAGACGGTATTAAACTTTCTGAATATCCACGCTCTGCGTGGATTGATCTGGCTACCCGCATTCTTTGCGAATGTGATCTAAATAGTTCGAGTTCTGACATTATGAAGGCCGTCAGCCGTCAGCCGTCAGCCGTCAGGTAAATAGGGAAAGTACATGAAATATGCACAAGGTGAAGTGTCATTTGAGTTTAAGGCACTGGTAAAAGAAGCGGTAAAAAGTGCCTAATCCATATAAGTTGATCTGCGAACAATTCTATTTCATTGGGTATGAACAGCTTTTTCTGTCACGAAAGTTTAGGCGCGCTATTGCCAAGACTGAAATGCATCGAGCATGGTTAGCGGGAAATCAAGGAAACATTGGTGTGGTAGAAGGCGTTCTTTATAGAGAATGGTTCACTAATCGCAAGCATCATACAAATGCTACTTTCAAGCAGCTATGGCGCTGCATAAGTCGATAACGAGGAAGAAGAAATGCAGCACTTAATGGGCTATTTAACCGGCTATCTTGATGGTTGTGATGAAAAACAAAGTGGCCGTTTGTCACCTTCAAAAAATTACGACAATTCAGCTTGGGTAATTGAAATAACACAAAGGTTAGAGGTTCGTAACAGTGATGACTGCATAGAAAGATCATACGTTACGGCAATCAAGCGATGCGGTACGAATTGCTCAATTACTACTTCTTTTGATAATGCGAAGGTTTACAAAAACCGTAAGCACTTTCAAAAACTACTAGATTTTTTTGAACAGTCTGGAATCGCCTATAAACTAATTCCAGTCGAAGATAAGGGGTGATTCGTGAGTATTCAAACAGCTAAAGAACACCAATCTAAGCTAATTCGAGTTGAAACGTTGATGCATAGGCACGACTTGAAGAGCGAGGAAGAAGCCGAGCTAAATCAGTTAGTCGATGCAATCCAAGCTTACGAAGATATCCATTATCCGATAACAAACAACAAACTTTCTGACACCGTGATTAGTGCTATCACATGGAACAGCCCTGTGGGGGAAGTTCCTAGCGACTGGATCGAGAAGTGGACAGTCATTGGCTTTTATACGCTACGTGTTTGGTACTCATTTGGTTATTTTGAAGCGTCACTTACTCACAATGAAAATGACGCTCGTTCTAGACTGGACATTGGCGAACCAGAAGATTTAAAGGCCGCTTGTGAGAAAGCAGCCGAGGTTGCGATCAAGTCAATGACCAAGCAACAAAATTCTTAACCAAGGGGAAACGATACAACTATCAATGATATAAGGCTGGATATCCGCTAAGTCTTTGGTTGTTATTCTCTGTTTTATTGGTAGTGGTATCAGTATTCAAGCCACTATTTTTAGGTAGTAAAATATGGTTGGGTAACCCCATTTTGGCATAACGTTTGGTTGACTATCTGCAAGTCAAAGAATTTTAAGTAGGGAAAGGGCATGTATAGCACTCAAGCTATTGAGAACATTAGAAAGTCATTACAAGATAACAACGGTGTTAATTTGGCTTTCTGTGTTTGCGATAACCAGAAGTTTAACTCAATTGTACTGGCCTATCGTAATAATGAGATCTCGCTTGAAAGTGCGACTCAAAAAGCGCTATCAACCATTATCGAGCAACCAAAAAAAAGAAGGAAAGCTTGTGGCTGATTCTAAAATACTACCTAACAAGACAAAATCCTGTTAGTATCGATTGGCAGTATTGCTTACCCACACTCACATTTCTGTGAACAATCACCTCTTAATATTTATCCAGAAAGCCCATATCTAAACCTTCAAAACACCTTGAAGTTTCAGATATGAGGATTTTGTACATTTGTACAAAACGTCACTGCCGATGGAGTGACACCGCATCTGCGCGGTTCGGCTTAGAAACTTAACCCCGGAAGGGGCTACAAGGAGATAACAGTGAACATTTACTTAGACTACTTCTGTAGTCGATTCTTAGTTTGGTTGGTTTGTATTCGTCCGTACAATGGTTCGGTTTTCCAATTATATGGTGATTTACAAGCTATAGATGAATGGGTGTATATTGCGAAAATGTATAGCGGCCTTTGTTTTTTAGGGTCGGTTATAGATGTGTTAAATATGAACCAATGGATCATGTTAGCTATAACGCTTTTCTGTTACACAACATGTTCTATTGTCGAACGACTCGAACTACTAGCGGAATGTATTCTTGATAACAATTCTACTATCTTGATTAATTAAGGAGCTATATTGTGGATACCCAACTCATAAATGAACTCCGATTAATGCTTTCTGACTGGAAAGATCAAGAAGAAGAAGCCAAACAATTCGCAAAAGACAAACCAGAATACCGTCAGCATTTTGAAGGTAAGGTGACCGCTTTCTCGCAGCACCGTATCGAACTGGAAGTGCTTTTGACAAAACTAGGTAAAACATACCCCACGACTATTGATGGCTAAACATTTAGCTCTCAAAGAGAAATTTGCCCGAAAGGGCGTTTATTAGGAGAAAACTATGAAACATGCGTTGAGAAAATTGTCCGATGAATCGAAATGGATCTCTAATTTGTATCGTGAGTCTGATTTTGAATCGGATTTACACATGGCAAATAAATACAAAGGTAAAGATTTTATCTGGTTAGATCGTGAACATGGCAGTCTCTTGTTTCCGCTTAAATCTGGTATTAATCCGATATTCCTAAGTAATTACAAAGATTCTGAAAAGGCTGAATGGCACTTCATCAGCTCAAAGGGAGAGATAGCCACGCTTACTGCTGAAGAAGCAATTCAACTGGCCTATCAATCACCTTTGAGAGCGACCACATTTGGTTGTGTTAATGTTCAAGTTCAAGCGTTATTGAATGATATTATCGTTAGAACAAGTGGATTAACTGAATGTCACATTCAAGGTACTGAGCCCAATACATGGACAGCATATCTTGAGTGGTTTCGGTCCTCTAGAAATCATGTGATGATCAAAGTAATGAATGAAGCCATTCGTTTATGTACAGAAGCAAAAAACGCGAACGATGCTCTTAGTTTTTAGGACAACGTTGTATTTAATACCCTTCGGGGTATTTAAAAAATTCACTTGAGAGTACATTTTTTAAATACTCAGTTTTATGCTTAGGCATAGAAATCACCCATCCGAACGGGTGAGCTGCAATCGTGCAGTGTCGGAATAAATAGACCAATAGCTCGAAAGGGCAATTTAAGGAGAAAATGAATATGTTATACACTAAATCCCCAATGTCTTTGGCCGGGTCTTTCGAATTAAAAGAAGCGAGCATCCACGATGCTGCCGAAATCTATGGGAAAGACATTATTATCAACAAAGCATTAGAGTTGGTGCAGTTAGATCTTAAAAGAAGCAAAGTTATGTTTACATCCCCATCTGATGGATATCGTAAACTCATGGAACTAGAGCTATGCAATCGTGATCGAGAGCGGTTTTTGGTGATTTATCTGGATCAACAGCACCGCTTTTTGAGTTCTAAGGTGTTATTCGAAGGAACGATCGATGCGGCTGCAGTTTACCCTCGCGTAGTTGTAGCGGAAGCTTTGAAGCTCAACAGTGCAGCTCTGCTCCTTTGTCACAACCATCCGTCTGGGAAAGTATCCCCATCACAGGCTGATAGGAAAATAACGAGGCGGATTTCTGAAGCATTGGCGCTTATGGATATTCGCTTGCTTGACCATTACATTGTTGGCGATGAATTTTATTCATTTGCAGAACATGGGATTCTTTAATTTTAATTTGACTCGAAAGGGTTTTAGTAAGGAGATAATGATGAAAAAAGAAACACTCTACTTGGTGGATATCAATTGTAAGTTTGCAGTTGTAGGTGCGTTTATCGCACAAGTGCGACAGATTAAGGGAGAGCAAATAGTGATCACTTCTTTTAATGAAGGATTAACTGTGAGTGAGTACCTTAAAAAGTATTACGATGCAGACGAACTAAAAACTATGAATATCAAGGTATTTACTCGCTCAGAGTTCGATGCATTTATCAATATTCATGCATCCAAGCTAAAAACGATAAATCCAATCACTCAGGTTAAATTCAACAATATGATTGAAATTTTGCCTCCGTGTAAATGGACTTTCTGTGATGGAGTTGAAATGTTCTTCGTTTCAGAGAGAATTTGCAACGATTTAGTTAGTTGGTTTTGTCGAATTGGTGCTGATTACTACGAGTTAGTGGATGACGCCACAATGACGCCTCTATCGATAGCAGAACGCTTGAAGGGGTTCATTGCTACGTTGGAGCCTGCTTAAGTCTATCAATCTTAATACCCCTTACGGGGTATTTCTATAAGTGATTTAACCAAGTCGCGTATAGAAATACTCAGTTTTATGCTTAAGCATAGAAATCACCCATCCGAACGGGTGAGCTGCAATCGTGCAGTGTCGGAATAATCTACCCAACATCTCGAAAGAGAACATTTAAGGAGAAAATCATGTGGAATAAGACAGTCGAAGTTTTTATTGATAAACCAACCAATACTTGGGCGTTCATTAATTACTTGAAGTCATTAAACAAAAATCAAGCAGAAAAATTGGTCGATGATATTTTTGGTGAGCTTTACTGGATTGAACGGGGTGCCTCATGGGTAAAACCAAACCAGGACAAGCGTTACATTTCTAGAGCTCAGAAATTAATGAAGATAATAAATCGACTTATTAGCAATGGTTTCTTTCAACCGGAACTAACGAGATTAGGTAATACGATTGAACGATCTTTTGTTGACCAATTCGAAACGTTTTTTGCGGAATTGAAGGACAAGACTTATGACTGGCTATATGGTGACTGTATTAGCTGCTGTATAACTGTGGAGGATGATCTCCAAATCATGAGCTACTGCGAAGGTGATGTCACGGTCGTGACATGCCCTGATATTTCAATGTTTCATCAAGAAAGAGACTGTTATTTATCATGGGCTCGTGAAAATTGTTAACACCGTTAAATACCCAGACTTATGTCTGAAAAGACTGTTCAAAGGAGAAAATTATGACAAAGTTGACTATCTATAGATCTGAACATGGTTCATACAACGAAGCATTGGCTTGTGGTGGACTTTACACTACCTCCAATGATGCTTTAGTTCCTGAGTTCATATCTGGCGATCTATCTCTTTACTTATCGGATATTTATGATTGTATTCGTGCAGTAATCGATGCCTCGGGGCGTGATGACCTGATTTGTGGCAGCGCTATACATGGGATTTTCTGGACACTAGAAGATCTCATTAATTACGCCTCAGTTCATGGCTCATTACCTGAAAAAAACTATCCAAAAGAAGTCTCTCATTTAGCCGAACTAGCCCACAAGGGCTGTGGTTTGATATATGAGCTTTTTGAAGAAAGATATAACGATAGTATCGATAAATTGGTAGATGGTTTGCCTCAGCATGTCAAAACTCAAGTTTTCAAACTTGCGAAAGAACATGGTTTTGTTGAACCTCAACAAAGACATGCAGAAACAATGTTTGAAAGTAATAATGACAACTATTGTAGACATGGTATTGATCGGGATTGCTGCCCTGCTGGTTGTGGGGAATAGATTACCTTTCTGCCATCGACCATGATGAAGAATCATATATTGCTTTAAATACTCATACCTCGCTTGCCGGGGTATTTCTCCAGTCAACTTAGATAGTAGGCTGCAGAAATGCCCTTGTACGGGGTTTGAAGCCCAATGGAACGAAAACGTACGCTAAGCAAAATCATCCTGATCTGACGGCTGTTTAAGCGGTCTTAACTCACCATTTAAAACCTGTTCGGCCAATGTAAATGAATAATGCCCCAGCATATTCACATGTTTATGGCTGAGTGGTGATAGCCTTGCAATGTCTTCATCTTGTACACATTGAGTTGATAGCTCGAACACGGTAACTAAGCGTCACCAACGTTCATGTAACCACCAAATCGGTGATGCCGAGTTGGTTACCCGCAAAATAAATAAGAAACCCATAAAATCATAGATATTGCATTGTAATATTCTGCTGTATTGTTCGAAAATGCCATGGACTTATAGCCTGGCAGCGTTGCAAATCAGAAACTAGCGGTCTCATTCGTGGTGTTGTAAGGCTACTGATTGATGATATGGTAATTAGTCGTGGTTGGTGTTTCATCTACGTCAACACTGAATATAAGTGTTATAGAAAATGATTAAAAAAAGTAATTACGAGACAAATACAGGGCATCGTTTCATTTCCGAAACCAATACAGCATACAAAATCCATATTCATTGCCCCGATGATAGTGTCCTCCATATGTCTGTTGGATATTTAAAGTGCGGTAAATCAAAAGGACTTCGTAAAGCTGTTGCTCTGCGTAATAGGCATGGGTTTGACATGTGGGGGAAGTATTGGAAGATTGTATTGAGACAACCAGAGGTCTTTACAAGGCTACCTCATTCATTGGAGCCAAAGGTTATCCATAAGCCCAGGCCAACCAAATTAGAGCCAGATAGGACCAAGCCATATTACATCGCAAAATGGGTTGTATATGGTGAAGGCACCAAAAAGACTAGAAGTGTATTGGCATCAATTGATCGTTACGGAAAGCTAGCGGCTTACAGCAAGGCAAAGAAAGCTCTAATGAACGCCAATAAACATAATTTAGGGATATTGTCATACATGGGAAGGGTAGGCATTTTAGATTTGAAATAACATTTAGTGGATGGGGTCTCGCATCATTTCATCTACATCAAAATACTGATATTATCACTAAGCTATCAACTTTAGCCTCTACTCTCACGTTGCCGTGAACACCTCTTGATACCTAGAAATGCCTCATTTAATGCATAGCTAAGCGCTTATTGTTTAGCTATGCAAGATTTTATGCTTAGGCATAGAAATCGCCTATTCGACTAGGGGCGAACTGCAGTAGTGCAGCATCGAAAATAAATTTACCAATACCCGAAAGGGACATTTAAGGAGATAACATGGCTAACCATACCGATCATCAATGCATGATCAAAACGTGTGCCGCCCACCGCTTTTCTAGCATGTCTAACATGGCATTATCGACCAAGCAAATTATAGATAATGAAGTGGAAGTGGTGCATGTGCCTGATGGCATAGGTTCAAACTTTGCTGCATGGTTTTTGCGAATTGGGGACGATTTTTTTGAAGTGATCGCTGATGATTCGCAACCGTTAACATTGGTTGTGGATAAAGTTTTAGCCTATCAAGAATCGGAAACAGCGAAACTATCAATGGCTAGACAGCTTTGGAAAGATTTGGGAAACACGCACGTTAATGACAATGATGAAATCTTGTCGAAATGGCAGGGATTTCAAGCTGGTACTAACCGATTTGAAATCTGGCAATGGTTTGAAAGCCATTTTGGTGTTTCAATTCAAATATTGTGAAGCGACAAGACCTTGTGGCCACTTTAAATACTGTTTGAAAAGACAATAGCAATAAGATAACCCAAACATAGTGAGAGCTCCTGCTTTCACTATGTTTAAGTCTTTATTGGAAAAGCACTCCCAATAAAGATTTTTACTCATAGAGTAAAACCGTTACCACCGCTTGGGTAGCGACTGCAATTGTGCAGTGCGGAAACATAAACAGAACTTGGTTCGAAAGGACTTTATTAGGAGAAAATATGAGTTTACAACTTGATTTATGGTCAGTGGATTATCAACTTAACATTCACGTACAACCTAAAGAGCGATACTCAAATTCAATGTCGATGCTTCGGCATAAACGAGATGGTGTGATGTCTGGTAACGTGTTTCGTTCCTTGTCATCGGAGTCCCATGTCTATGGCAATGGGTGGAAAGCTATGCCGATCAAGGTTGGGGATCAAACCATTTTTGGTGTCTTTGAGATGGACAGACATCTGCGCTTTGACAAATTTCAACTGGCTGCATTTGCAATTGAAGAAATCGAAGGGCGAATTTGTTTGACTCTGCGTCGTAAGGATAAATGCGTCATTATTGAAGAGTTCAATAATGACTCCATTAAAAAGTCACTACAGCGCGTGGCATCAGAAGGCTATATAGAGTCTTTACATGGCTATCGTTATTGTGCAACGGATGCGTTTGATCTATTTCCGTTTCATGATGTGTTTAAATCCTCTTTAACGAATCGAATTCGTACTGTGGGATTTAAAGCATTACCCATTGATCTCACCGATGAATTTCAACAAATCGTTAAAGAGCACATAATCGGGGAGCGATATCGACTTGAGTTAGTGGGTGATCCTCATGGTGTAATGCGTCTCTTGGTTAAGTATGAGCTTATTATTGGTGGATTTACGGTGGCATTTATTGATGGCCACTCTATCCCTGATGATATTCGGCAGTTAATCGTTGATGAAGCAACAATAAAACCGTCAATTAAAACGTTAGCACCGAAAACGCAGCAAGACTCTTCGTTAAACAGCGAACTGTCTCAGTTGCTGATTATTGGTGATGACCGAGTTAATTTACCAAACCAAAAACTCAATCATTACGTGAGAATTAAATCACTATTGGTAGAGGCTGGTGGGCGTTATCGCGAAAATGGATTTGATTTTTCAGATCGCTCCGCGACAGCTGTTGTTGCGGAATTAATCCTTGGTAACCGTGTTCGAGCCATGCATAAAGAGTTTGCCTTTTTTGGCACACCTAGGTTTTGGAGTGAACGAGTTGTTGGTATTTTAAAATGCTGCCAATCACCACAAGCAATAATATTTGAACCACATGCTGGTGAGGGTGCTATCGCTGATGAGGTGAGAAATAGAGGTATTGAGCCGATCGTGAATGAACTTTGGTCTACAAATGCTAAAAAACTGGCAGATAAGGGATACAAGCCTTTCGAGCTGGATTTTTTAGATATGAATCCAAGTGATATCGGTGGACGTGTTGATGCTGTTGTTGGTAACCCCCCATGGGGAAACCGAGTAGATATTCAACACTTCATGCATTGTTTGACGTTTTTGAAACCCGGTGGGGAAATTTCGATGATCTTGTCGGAATCCGCATTAGATAACACCCATATTAAAGCGGTTCGGGAGTTTAATGATTTTCTAAAACGACATGACGCAATAATTGAAAGAGTCCCTAAAAATACCTTTGAAAACACAGCGGTTGGTGGTTTTCATATTTACATTGATAACTACCAAGCAAGCGAAAGCTAAGAACAAGGAGAAAATGGATTTTTATGTAGCCTAGCGATTTAAAGCAGGCAAAACATACAATTAGTCATAAATATGGGCAATGGAGAGCTTCGGCTCCCATTGCTTATTAATCATTTAACGAAAGTGCCAATAGTTTGTTTGCATTTTCGTTAAGTGCGTTAGGGTGATTCTAATTTAATCGCAATGGGATAATAAAATGAAAGGTATAACTTCAACCGTAGCAATGCTCTCTCTTGCATTGTTGAGCGCATGCAAGAGCTCTGACCATCAAGAAAAAACTGCCACGTTATGTACTACCGTAGAAAATTCAAAAATCCAGCCAGGCGAAACGGGTTTCCGCAGCGTAAACCTAACATCAAGCGCTAACAATACATTAATAGGTTATACCGATAGCGGCCAAATCGTACCTCACAGCGAGTGTTCTGCTGCAAAAGTGGTACAGCTATTATCGGGGACGATGTACTCATGGTTTGAGTTCGGTCAACCTATTGAGAAAGATGGGGTACATTCCATTCTGTATTACACCAACCTTAATCAGACGCTATCAACAAAAACTGCTCGCCTAGAAAAAGAGGGCCGTTGGCAGACACAATGGGCTGAAGGTGGCAAGATCACAAAGCAAGAGTGGACGAAAGAACCGCAATTCAGTTTGGTTGAAGCGGTAAATGATTTTGAAGGGGACGGAATCAAACAGACGGTGATAACGACTGGAAAAATAACTAAAACCAAGCGATTCAATGCTAATAGCCAACAGTATGATTGTATGTGGAATAATGATGGTGTGTTGACTAGCGATATGGGATGTTCAAATGAGATCTCTAATGACTTATCGATTATTGGTTTAATGGTGGATAGCGATAGCTATTTGCAGACACTGACCAGTGCAACGATAACATATGAAACCGACCCTGATGAGTTATGGGAAGATATCAATCGATATTGGTAGTGAGAAATGGTATACGCCTAGATGAGCAAAAAATTTAACAAGCGAAATCGTTATGTGTCAGCCTCAGAAATTGGGGCTGTTACTTTCTGTGAAACGGCTTTTTATCACCAATGCAATGGCACAAAAAGTTCTTATCTCAATCAGTCACAGAGAATGAGAGGGAATATAGCCCATAAGGAACTGGCGATATCCGTTCAAAAGGATGCGAAACAACAATCTCTACTTTATAGAATATGGCGCTGGCTGTTACGCTTGATTGGGGTGAGTCAATAAATGCAAGAAATCATCAATCAACTTCAAGCCTATTGGTTGGAGATCTTAATTGGAACACTTTCTTGTGTGCTAGCGTTTCGCTTGTCCATTGCTTTGCTCTCGCGCATTTATTTTGCTGTCTATCCATTACCTATGAATCAATTTGGTTTTCGTGGGAAGTTGGTGTATTGCGATGATAGCCCAATGGCCAAAGTGTTCGTAAGCCACAAGTACGAACTGAGTGCGAAGCCTGACTTCATCTACAAAATATGGTGGAATAAGTATGCCATAGTTGAATATAAATCACGGGTTGGCAAAGTAAAACAATCCGATATTAACCAATTTCTTGCGAGTGTGGTTGCAGTGAGAAGTCACTACAACATAAGAGAGGGGTATATCGTTACCGGACAGGATGTTAGGCATTTCGAGTTAGAAAAATCAACACGTTCCATATACGCACAAATCGCACATTTACACAAAATCGCACGTCGGATTAAGCATCGGGGGTGTAAACCTAAATTCTCACGTAACCAAAACTGCAACAATTGTGGTTACAAAGGTGCTTGCCATCAAGATTGATAAAATAGCTTCAATCACTCGATACACACCCGAATTACCCTTATCCAAAATGAACATCAAAACAAGACACTAAGCGGCCTGTGTTGCTTCGATTTGATGATTAAGCGCATCAATGTCTCGCTCATTCAGTAATGAATAATGAACGCCCAAAATTGCGCCTTGGAGTTTATACAAAATTTGTTCCGAATAATCAGGGTTGCGTTTTTTGAGTTCGAGGTAAGCGGCTACTGCTCCCTTATGACGTAGATCTGAGAATGTCAGTATTCCAATGCTAGCTAGTTTTCGTTCGATCGAAACGGACATGTTAGCTTGATCTCTTAGTCTAGATTTTGTTGCCTCCTTATCTAAAACAGCAAAGTCGTATGCATCCCTGACATACCAATCAAGCTTATTAGTTTCTTTAGGGAGTTGGTAATATCGAGTTTTCACCGGATTTGCATGGTTCTTCTTACAGAAAGAATAAGATGGACACCCCTGAAGAGTGAAATAAGATTCCGTTTTAGAGTTTGTGCGAAGATAAACGACATCTTTAGCGATTAACGCACACATCACCCCATTAATAAAAATCCCTCTTTCTCCAAACATCGACAGTATAGATACCCTCCCAATAGCTTCAAAGTGTGGTTTTAGCATTGCATATGAGTACATTGGCATTATCCATTACATAAGGTTTATACTCTGTTAACGCTCAATGAGTGTGTGTTAACTAAATACAATAACCATTCATAGGGCATTTTATTCGCCAAGCCGATAACATTTGGGTTGTCCAATAGATATGTTGATATTGCAATCTATACCCACACTGGCTAATATGTGAGAACGCAAGCATCAGCTTACTATCACTTCTCTCTCACTTCTCGTGAACATTAACCTCCTATTTGTAGTCTTCATTGATAAAATACTGAGCATTTATGCCATTAAATTTTACCAATGAAGATTTCTTGCTCTCTGAGCAGAAAACGTCACCACCGCCTAGGTGATACTGCAATTGTGCAGTTGCGGAACGCTTACATTCAGCTACTCGAAAGGGTATTTAAAAGGAGAAAACGATGTTTACTAACGGAAAATGTTTCTTGAACGCGTGGTTAACGAAAACTTCAGTTGTTATTGGAGATGATTTTGAAAAAGTCTACAAGTCAGCAAAAAAAGTATTGCGAAATAGCCATGCTCACCTGCGTAACGCTCGTTTTAATTACATGACTCAACGAGACATGCATGCACACGATGCATTACAGGAAGCAAAATGTAATTACGAACAAGCTAAAACCTATGTTTTACGCCATATCATTCGTAAGCAACCTTGCGCTTAGAATCGACTCGAAAGAGGTAGTTTATTAGGAGAAAATAAGAGAGGCTTTAGCCTCTCTTTACTCTAAGTCTAAATAGATAAGTCAAGGATTTACCTATTCAGATTTCTTGCTCTTTGAGCAGAAAACGTCACCACCGCTTAGGTGACACTGCAATTGTGCAGATGCGGATTATTTACATCGATAGCTCGAAAGGGCAATTTTTAGGAGAAAAATCATGTCACAAAAGCCAACACGTTTTAAAGATGAAATTGATGGTATTGAGTTAGAGTATGTTTTGGCAAGTTCAACCATAGCGAAATTATTTCATATGGAAGATAAAGCAAAAGAAATACCTTACCTAAATACCGCGATCCCTCATCGTATTTATTTGCTACCTGGAACGGATGAGGTGTTTAAGCACCCATTAGTACCGAAAATTGATGAGATGTATGAGTTTGATTTACTCGAAATCGTACATGTACTTCCTTACATACTTAAAGGAATTGGTTCCGTACCTTATTTCTACGGTATGCATGGTACGGGTAAATCTTCGACTGTAGATCAGCTACACGCTCGCCTTGGTTTACCTGTTGTGCGCATCATTTTGGGAGAGGATAGTGAAGTCATCGATCTTGGTGGTCAAATGCTTCCTACTGAAACTGGTGGTATGCGGTTTCATGATGGCTTGTTAGTTCAAGCTATGAGAAATGGCTGGACAATACTCATTGACGAATACGATCTCTTACCGACTCGTCAGCAAAAAATGCTGAATGAAGTAATGGATAATCGTCGATTTACCATCGAAATTACGGGTGAACAGGTAACAGCACACGATAAATGGCGCTGCTGCCTTACGGCCAATACCAATAATACCGGTACGGGCAGTTCATCATTCGTATCAAGTGGCTCTGGTGATGCATCAGTGAATGACCGATTTCAGATGCTAGAAAAACATTATCTAGCCCCGGAAAAGGAAAAAAAATTACTCACTGAGTATGCGGTTTTACAGGTCAAAAAACACCCTCAAATAAAAGGGAGTTTAACCGAACCCCAGATAGTTCAGGCTTACTCGACTGTAGTCGATGTAATGCTTACGGTAGCGATGCGCATCCGTAAAGCACATGAACAATCGATGAAATCGCAAGCGTCAATGGCAACACTAGAATGCACCATATCAACCCGATCATTAAAACGTTGGATTGCTAAGGTTATCGCCATGAATGAGTTTTTTCTTGGCGCTACAGGTTCACTTCAGAGAGAAATATTGAGAGATGCATTTAAAATCTCTTTCGTTAACGGCATTAGCGCTGATGAAAAGGATGATGTCCTTCAGATTTTCGATGATTCAATGAGCGTGTAACTTGCAACATAATCGTTGGCACCGTTTGGGTGCCAACTCTAGCTCGAAAGAGCCATTAATTAGGAGAAAATACTATGTCTAATACGAATAACTTGGAAATGAGTAGTGTCAGTGATGCTTTGAAGTCGCAAGGTCTTGCGTTAATCAAAGTAGATATTTCTGGTTCTGATTTTAAAAAGTCGCTGAAATATTCAGAGATCGGTTTAGAAAAAGATCTCGAAGCTGAGCTGGCCACTCTTGGACGAAAGTCTGTGTTTGAAAAAACGTATCCGAAACTACTCAGAAACAACAAAGATCAAATCTATACATACCTCGATAAAATGGGGGTTAGATTTGGTTCCTTTGGTACTTGGGCTGTTCCAACGGAAATTTATCAAGAAGTACACAAGCACTTAAAAGAAAAGCAGGAAGAGCGAGAAGCGATTAAAGCGGAACTTTTAAGAAAATACGATAGCTTGCTCCAGGAGTTTGCGCGACAAGCGGAAGAACTGAGAGAAGGCTTCGGTCAGATTGTGTTAACCAATGCTTATGATAAATCGCATATTCAAATGCAAATCGGCATGGTCATTGAGGCGCAAGAAGATATCATCTCTGGTATTAGTCTTAGTGCTATTGATGGCATGTCTCGTCTAGCAAGAGATTACGATCGTGACTTGATGAAAGTAGCAAAAAATAACAACACTCGACCTCGGATAACTCGTTTTACGCGATTAAAACTGGAAGAGATGCGTGATTATTGTGTTCGATTTATGTTTTTAACATCAGTGCTTGAAGATGCAGCACGATTAATCGAACAAACCATTGCTCAATTACCTTCGTCAGTAGCGAGCAACAAGGCATACGATAAAGAAACTTCAATTGTTTTGACAACATTAAAACTCTTAACTACCCCAGATGAATTAACCGGTGTAGTTATCGATAGTCCACTGCAAGATGAAACATCTTCATTAGATGACTCGGAAGAGACTGATTCCTCATTACCAATGAATAACGATGAACAGTTGTTATCAGAGGTTGGAACAAAAATAATTGTCGAAGAATATGAGGGGACTGATTCTGTATTAAGCACAGTACCTTCATTTTTAGGTATTGATAGTGGCTTTTTTGTGGATGAAGAGTTCATAGATGATTCTTTATCCAATAGCGTTGATCTTAATATTGACGAGTATTTCGCAGAAGATTAAGCAAAGAAAGAGTGGTCCCGTTACTGGGCCACTCTACTTTTTAAGGGAACGAGTGAATATACTCATGCCTTTGCATCGGTATGTTTACTCTACGGAGTTAGCAGTAACTAGGGTTAAAGTTACATGGCACTGGCCACAACCCAACAAAAACTATTTTGCTCGAAAGGGCTATGTATGAAGGAGATAAATATGAAAATTAAGATCGATACAATGGGACTGCTAAACGCTGTTAATTTCATTTCGATTAACGAGCATGGTTATGATCAAACAACGTTTTTTATAGACCAGGCTTACGTTATGGTGACGCCCGGTCAGTGCGTCCTCATGCGGTATGGTTTGAATATTGAAAAGCAATCAATGATCGTCGGTTGTGACAGCACTGAATCGCTAACTTTCCAAGTAAATTATGAAGCCTTTAAAGGGATTGTTCATAATATTGCGAAGCGGTTTAGTGAGCTAGAGCTATGCCTAGATAAGAAAAATACGTTAACCATTAGCGCTGGTAGATTGAAAACTGAATTAAAACTTACTCAGTTAACCCCATCAACTAATGAATTAGATCCAGAAGCTGAAATGAACGAGATGTCCATTAAGGTGAAAGATTTTGAACGCATTCTTCGAATATCAAAAGCAGCAGCAGCAAAGGGTGACATCCGATACTACCTTAATGGAGTCTGCCTTAATTCAGATGAAACTGGGGTATTACGATCTATTGGTACTGATGGGCATAGGCTGTCAATAAGCAAATGCTCATATCGAGCACTTCGATATGAACAACATCAAATCATTTTATCGAATGATGCGGTGAGTTACATTGAGGGAATTTTAAAATTATCGCCCGATGAAGACGTTTGCTTAAAATTCTCCAGAACATCAATTAGGATCAAACTCAGCACAGGAGCATATCTAAACTCAAAAGTTATTGATGCCTCTTATCCTGATTGGCGCAGAGTAGTTCCAATGAGCACGAAATCGAATGTAACGTTTCGCAAAGATGAACTGATGGAATCGTTAAAATCGGCAATGCCGATGACGAATCCAAAGTTTCGGGGCGGGAAGTTGTCGTTCAAAAATAACACTTGTGGTATTTCGGCTAGTAATGACCTTGGTAGTTACGAAGACGAAATAGAGGTTGCGGGTAACAACATAGCCAATATCGATATTGGGTTTAATCTTGAATATTTAGTTTCAGCATTAAACGCCATGGTCGGCCCAAGCGTTGTTTTAGGTTTTAATGACGGAGGTACAGCAGCAACCATCATTGAAGCTGAAAATCCTTCAGGTGTTCAGGTGGTGATGCCGGTTCGAATCTAAGATAGCTTACCCCTAGGTCGCAAGATCTAGGGCTCTCGAAAGGGAGTGTATAGGAGATAAATATGGTAATTGAACAAGTCAAACTAACTCGTGAACAGCTGATATCTGTGATTAATGAAGAATGCCAGAACGCCTCAAATGAAAAGCTACAAGCTATTGCAATTGAAGTTTTCGGGGTTAAGTTGAATCCATGCGGTGCTACTAAAGGAACGGTATTTATCACTAACTTAAATATGGTGAAAAACACAACATTAGTTCGATTTAGAAGTACGAGATGTGATAAACAAATTTTACCATTAATAAAAAAACACAAAGAACAGTTACCAATCACGCAAGCGCGAGCAAAGGCTAGGTTAGAACTATTGGGATTAGGTATCCACTTAACTCAATCAGAATTTAACACTGCCTTTGATAGCGCGTAAGGAGGGAATGATGTTTAATAACCCACAATTTTATGTAACACGCCAAACAGCTTACGCAATTTATCGAAAAGCATTATTAAGGCGTCGAAATCGTTAATCAAAAGCCACTCCAAAAGGGGTGGCTTTTTTGTTTATCGAGTACCACTAATAGGGCAGCTTGAAATGTTGATTTAAAGATAAGCGACAATTATCTACATGAAGACACTCTTGAATAGAGCCACGCGGTTAGCTAGATAATTATGAAAATATCAAAGTCAATTTTGGCATTTATCTGTGCAGGTACAATGTCCACGGGCGCATCCGCGCTAACATTAAGCGAAGCAGACAAAACAGACATGAAGCTGTTTTTTTCAGCTGCTGCACCGCCATCAGAACCCATTAATATTCCTTTACCCCCACTCACATTGCTATCGGGTAAAGTGACTATGCCGACATCTTGCAAAGGTAATGTTGGTCTATCCATCACCAACGCCTTCACCGATGGCACTCTAAAAAAAATCTACGAAAATTTCGAAACCATAGTTAAGCAACTCGCTTCAAAAGATGGCGCTATCTTTTTAGCGTCATTATACATTTCAAAATCCAACCCTAACCTCTATCAGTTAATTCAAGAAGGCATAGATCTCGGGATAAATGACTATCTAAGCGCTATGGGGTCGTGTAGTGCGATAGCTGAATCGCTGGTGGAACATGTAGGTGGCCCCTTAAGCGAGATGCAAAGAAAAACAAAACTCAATAAAATTGTTGAGCTAAATGCCGAAACAGCACTGGAGAATGATTGGAACAACATCAGAGTTGAAGAGTTGATTAAATCGGGTTTGGACGCAGCGGCTGAAGATGGATTTACAATTTTTGGCAAGAAACTCGGTGGAAAAAATCAACCACCAATAGATCTCATCGACAATACCGTAAAATATGGTTGGTGTATTTATCGTGGATTGACGAGAGATGAGTGCACGAATTTTTATAAAAACGCAAATTCGACATCAGAGCTACCAAATATTAGCGAAACACTAAAACTCATCACACCAACTATCGGGGAGCTGAATACTGCAGCAACGATTATATTAGGCAATAAATACATATCTATATGTAAAGGCTGTGACAGTATCGATCTCAATAGCTACGGCATTCAAGCGTGGATTGCCTTAAAACAGCAAATTATTGCCCAAAAGATTGTAAAACTTTCAAGTAAAAGTATTCGAACCATTACAAGTGAAGAGTATGAATCAGTTGGATTTAGTACATCAATCAGAGTAGACGCTAATTATTTTAGGAACTTGGCATCGCTAGATAGAGATGTTGAGGTTTTTAATACCTACGTTTCTGGATGGGCATATGACGTTGCCTATGTGCAAGCTAACCACCTTATGGGGGAGATCCGGAAAAGTTTAATATCTGCATCTGGGGATAAAGACATTCAAGATGCTGGCCTCAACAAAGAAGTGGACCTTTTAATCGAAACGCTTCAGGTGGAAGAAGATAACTTAAATAACCACTCCAAAGTCAATAACTATCGCTCCAAAATGTATATCGAAAGATTGCTATCAGCCCAAAAAACGCGATCTTCTGACAAGCCTTTAGGTGCTCAATAATGATTGCGGTTCAAGATCCCTGGGGACAAGTCCTAATCCCCTACGCGATCAATCTTTCAGAAAGGGTTTTTGATGTTCTGAATGGGTTAGGGCTTGTATTCATTCCATTCATCGCGCTTTTTATTATGGCATTCTTGGAGGCAAGAGCTCAAGGTCTTGATGAGGGTTCTCCTGCAGTGTTAGCCGTAAAATGCGTAGAAAATGGCTTTTGGTCAATGTTTATACTGATGGTTATTTTTGTTATACCATTCGGCAATTCAGAATCAGATGTCAAATTCACTAAATTTCAATGCGGAATAAATGGCGGCAATACCGCATTGGAGCCACTTTATAACCTAGAGCCAAAACTGCAGCAAGTCGGGCTTGAGTTGTCGAATAATAGAGCAAGGCTTCCATTGGCGATCGGCTTAGTAAATAACTCTACGGTTGGGGTTTCTGAATCACTGTCCAGTCAGTTACCTTGTGGGAGAAGTACGTCAGCTATTCAAGCTGAGGTCGATAAGTCGTTTATTAATATAAATAATGAAGCGCTGATTGATAACCTCAAGCAGTTTTCACAAGCCTGCTACAGCGTTGGCCAACAAAGAATTGCTGATGGTATTAATAATGGGACAACAAAGATAGCCGACCCATATAGCAAATCCGGTAATTTCTTTTTTGGTAATAATTTAAGAATGGCGTATGAGGGGAGTGCTAATCATCCATCCCAGAGGCCGCTTACTATAAGTATAAAATCTCCAGAGTATGTTGGGCCAATCAAAAATCAATACAAACCCAACAATTACGATCCCGAATCAACAAACTCCACATTCAATTACCTTACAAATTTAGTTGGTCTGGAAAATACAACCAATAAACTCATCATTAATTGTTACGATGCAGCCAAAGATTTCAAAGACGTAATGGAATTGGAGTTCACCAAAAACCAAGAGCATGCTGATGCTATTGAACGTATATTTTTATCCAAATCAATGTTCCCAATCATGAGCGATGATGGAGCTAAACACTTTATCACCAAAAACGAAGTAAAGGAGGCTTACTTACATCAAGCTTATATTGATGCGGTTGTAGGTAAACGATCGATCATCCAAGAAAAAAACCCTGTTGAATCTAATTTTTTGTCAGAGTCATGGAACATGCTACTGGACGGTGTTACGAGCTTTATGACTGAAGGTGAAACTAAAACGTACATGAAAGAGCGATTGGTTAATTTAGGGATGGGAGTTGCGATATTTGAGAAGGCGACTGAGCGCACCAATTTATATGCCATCATACCTATGTTCATTACCGTTATTACTACGGTTGTTTACATTGCCACGCCATTCCTTTTTTTACTGGCCGGGTTTTCATGGAAAATGGCTGGCAATATCATCTTTGTGCATTTCTATCTAGCAATGAGCTATTACATGCTAAATGTAGCTTATCTAATCTCAGATGTTCTGTGGATGATTTCCGATAGTGCTTATGGTGTATCTCTAAAAAACAGTGGACTAGCTCTGCATTACATGGCGATGAGTAGCCCGGTGGTTGTATTAGTTAGTTGGACCGCTGTTTGTGTGCTCGCAGGATTAAACCTAGGGCCGTTCATTGTGGGGTTATTTACTGTTAATGGTGTAGCTGCTGCTCGCGCTGGAACCCAGATGACAAAACAAGCAACAAGAGGAATGAGCGGTGGTGGTGGTTCAAGCAAAAGACAAGTGGGTGGATAAAAATGAATCTAGTTACTAATGATGTGAGTGGTTTGTTTTTATTACCACTAGGGGCGGTTATTTCTGATAGTGCATGGGATATTTTTAATGGACTCGGTTTGATTTTTTTCCCATTTATTATCATTTTCGTTATGGCCTTCATGGAAGCAAGAGCCCAAGGCTTGGATGAGGGCTCCCCTGCTGTTTTAGCGGTCAAATCAGTAGAAAAAGCATTTTGGCCAATGCTGATTACTATTGTGCTGGTGGTTATGCCAGTGAATAACCGGTTGGATATGTCGTATCGACAATATTCGTGCATGACGAATCCATCGTTAACGAGTAATAATCTAACAGATATCGAACAATCAAGCGAAACCGTTCTAAAAGCTTTAGGGTTTAATGGGGCGTCGCCATCGATAATGACAGGTTTGGTTCACACTGTTTCGACAGGTGTGAACTCTGCACTAATAGCAGGAATGGCTTGTACGCAAGGTGCCTCAAAAAAAGAAGTGTCGCAGTTCGTAGATAGCCAAGCCCCGCAGTCTGAGAGTGTTTATCGGTCCATAGTTGCATTTGAAAATCAGTGTCACTCATTGGCGGTATCTGATGCTAGAGAAGCACTGGCTCAACAAAAAACGATCCGGGTTTCATCTGATAATTTGAATGGTTGGAGTTTCTACCCGCCACCATTTGATTCCGAAGCTAGCCTAATGTTGACAGCTTACGATGGTATGCTTATTCCTGGAGAGGGGAAAGCCCCGATCACTATAACGATTCCTAATACATGGTTTGAGCAGTCAAAGGTAGGGCAAACGATGAATTGCTCTTTGGCAGGGAAAGATCTATACAAAAAAATAGAAGATGACGTACTCGCTCAAGATAATTTTACTGAGCATGCTGAAAAGATGCTTTCGTATGTAAAGCTATTCAATGGTAAGGCCACGGCATCACATGTTAAGCACGATTTAATCATGGTTGTCTATAACGACGCTTTAAAAAATGGCAGCAATAAATGGGACACTCCATCAAAAAGCAGCGGCGACAATTCAATATTTGGATTCTCTATCCCGACAATTGCTCCCACTAACATTGGTATCATCAATAATTTCATTTCTGAAATTACTACTGGCAACAATCGCAGTATCGAGGAGACTAACACTAGCGTTACTCAATCTATCACTAATGCAATGGTAACTATAGGGGCTATTTATTCTAATTTGGTTGAATCAGGAAAAGCACATGCCGTTGCTCTAATAGGGCCACTATTGGTGGTTATGGTTCAAACAATACTTATAGGCGCATTGCCAATACTAACTGTATTATCTGGATACTCAGGAAAATTTCTTTATAACTGGGTATTACTTTACTTCTCAATATCCCTAACCCCATTTTGGCTAAATCTAGCTACCCACTTAGAGACGATCTTGTTATCACTTTCTGATTATTCAGAGTCCATCGTCACTCATGCAAGTAACATTAAGTCCGGCACTGACATGCAGATGTATCTGATCGCGACAACATCAGCAATGTTTGTATACATCATACCAATTATTTGGATCATGTTAGTTCAGATGGTAGGTAATATCGCTGGATCATCATTTATGACTCTGATTGCAGGGGCGGCAGTTGTTGGACAAACGGGTGGAGAAGCTTTAGCGTCACTTGGACAAAAAGGCGCAGAGGCCGGAATTCGAGGCTCTAGCGGTAATGGCAGTAATGATAATGATGATATTGGCATTAACACCCCAAATTCCTATGGGCATCAAACAAACACCATAGGACATAACCACTAACACTTAACCATTATTACAAAACGCTGAGTGAGTCATGGAGTAATCTGGTTTTCCATGGCTCACTTTTTAATAAGTGAAATGGCTGAGGTTTGGCAAAGAGATACCCTTGAGCTAGATCAATTCCCAGTTCCATCAAATATTGTGACTCTAACGTAGACTCAACACCTTCTGCGACAATTTCACAATCGAACTTAGGAATAAATGAAACGAAGTGGCGAAGCAATTCTTGTTTTAAAGAATCGACCTCGATGTTTTTTATGAAAAATCGGTCAATTTTTACCTGATTGAATGGAATAGAAAAAAGCCGATCGTAAGACGATGCTTGAGCACCAAAATCATCAAGAGATGTTCGGATGCCAAAGCTATTAAGCGAACAAAGAACGGTCGCTAATTGCTCCATAACGAAGGTCGAATGCACCTCAGTCACTTCGATGGTGATTAGATGTGAAGGGTAATTGAAGTAATTTATTAGCTGCGTAATGCGTGAAATAGTGTCGTTACACAGCAAGTGAAGAGAGGAAAAATTAACATTAAGTGCAGTAGGACTGTGCTGGAAAGAATCCAGAGCCTTTGAAAAAACTAGCAACGATATATCTCGTCCCAATTTGGAGTCAATCGCACTAAAAAGTTTCTCAACGCTACACGACATCTGATCCGTATTCCAACGAGTAAGGATTTCAAATGAGTGAACTGAACTATCAGCAAGCCGAACGATTGGTTGATATACGGGATAAAAATCAGAGTTCTTCAGCATTGATTCAATTAAATTCAAATTCACGAGTTAACTTCCAATAAAAAGAGCAATAACACAAGTGTACCGCCATAACCCAATATGGGACTAAATTAAGCATGGGGTCCAATTTAGCTAAAGATTCACCCATGCAATCCTCAAGGTAACGACCTTTTTGCTTACTGTCGTACCTTTTTGCTAATTGTTTGCAAAAAAGGTGCGAGTTATGTATTCTGTAAGCAATAAACTTATAGGAGCAAAACATGTCCAAGAGCATCGAAAACAACTGCGACTTTCTAGATGAACAGCTAGCGAAAGTGCTACCTCTAAAGAGTGCGGGTATTAGTCTATCTCTGGATAAGCTACCACTTAAAACACCTGCATTTAACGCAAAAGAGTTGGCACTACAACTAGGTGTAACGGAAGCTATTTTCAAGACGGGTTTAAATAAATTTGAAGAACAAAATGGCTTCAAATTTCCAAGAAAAGGCAATAATGCTCTAGATGTTAATCGTAGTGATGCGATTGAAATCATGCGATTTTTTGAAAAGAAATCGATTTCTGATTTGCGAGATGATGATTTTGAAGTTCCAGTATTACTAATACATGACGCCAAGGGTGGGATTGGAAAGTCAACGGTCGCTGAAACTTTGGCAACCCAATCATCATTTGACCTAAAAAATCGCCCAAGAACTCTACTTATAGACACCGATCCACAAGGTTCTTTGCGTCATAAATTAGCGCCAAAATACACAAAGCCACTACACAACCTACTTCGATTGCTTACCACCAACGTTGAATTAAGCAGAGATATTCGCTTATCTCCAGAAAAACAAGCGGAATATAAAGCCATTCTAGCAGAGATTATCGTAACAACTCACGCTGATGACGTTTCGTTGCTTCCTTCCTTTGGCGATTGTAAACACTTAAACGTTTATTTGGCAGGGGCGTTGGCTAGGGGGATATCAAAAGATCAAGTTATCTCTGTATATAACGACGTAATCATTGAACCATTACGCTCTGATTTTGATTTGATTATTATCGATAGTAATCCCGCAACCGATATGATGCTCTACACCCTATATTATGCAGGAACCATGCTTGTAATCCCAGTCACTGGGCGTCAGCAAGATGTTAATGCATATGTTGAATATTTAGAGAGCGTTAAAGTCATTCTTTCTACGATGATGCCTAGTGATGCTAAAGGCTTTAATGACATCATCACGCTAATCACCAAGAATACCAAGAAGCCGAAATCGATTTACAATCGCTCATTAAAGATCAAAACACTAGCAAGATGCTTTTCAACAATGATTTTCGAGTCAAAAGTGTATGAAGATGCATCAGAAAATAACCTACCAATACAGTTAATGAATCATACCAGCCGCAACGTAAGAGATTCGTTAGAGCATGCAAGCTCATTGTATGAAGAAATCGCTAGTCTGGTGTTTTCACAACTTCAATGTGAGGAAGAGTAATGACTAACATCAATCCATTAGATGCCATTTTTGCCAATAACCTCAAAGAAGAACCGACATCACAAATCAAACAACAAAATGAGGAAAGGAAGGCTCAGAAGTGGATTAGCGATCAAGAGAGTTTATTTTCGAATGTTCGCAGAAATCTAGCAAAAAAACCGGAAGGTGTTGATGACTCGGAGATACTAAAAGCAATTGGCCTTAGCTCGTCTGGAACGTATGACTTCAAACTCAAAGATGGCCGTAGAATTGCCTGCGACCTATTAGTATTTACTGGTCGGACAGAAATTGAAGCCAAAACAGATATTCACCCTGCCAACGGACGCGATCAAGGCTCCTTAGATAGAGTAGCCCTTAGCGATATTATTGAAACCATCGAACGAGATGGCGAAAATACATATCCTGGTGTTGGAGCATACAGTGAAAACAGCGATAAAGTTTTAGTGTTTGATAGCTCGCGACGAAGAATGGCCTGTATTTTAACGGAATCTAGCTATCGGATATATGTGGCTCGTGAGCCTATCAGCATGAGAGATGCAAAATATCTAGCAGACATATCGCGATTAACAAAGAACCTCTCCGATAGAGAAGAAGGTCGCGTTCTTCTTGACATTAAAATAACAAATGCCTTTGAAACTGTTGAACAATTGGCAGATCACGTAGGCGAAGAATCAGAGTTGGTACGAAGAAAGCTTAAAGCAGCTAAAATCCCTACACCAATCATGGAACTATTCCCAGATTACAATAGTTGTAGTGTTAAGACATACCAAGATATAGCAAAGCTATCTGATCAAATTGAAAAAAAGGTAAAGCAAGACATCGGTAAATTCCGAGCATCAAAAAGTGCAGGTGCGGATAATGATTTATTGCGAAGCCAGTATGATGAAAAAGTTAATCATGAAATAACAATTGCTACCAATAAGGTTGTTTTGAAATACAAAGGATTAGAGTCTGAATGGCTTAAAAACAGCGAACTGGCCATGAACAATAAAGACCGTCTTGCTTTGTTAAAACAAGCGATCATTGGCCGCAAACCCAAAGCAAAAGTACCGCATAAAACAGACATACTTGAATTCGCCAATAAGAAGATGGCAATAACAAAAAAACGGTCTGGTAAAGCTAAGGTCTATTATGAGTTTGATAACCAACCGGAACACAAGCTAGAAAAACTCGAACAATTCATAAGGCAGCTATTTTCTGAGGATTCAGACAACAGCTAAAAAAAGACCTCGAACAGCCGGGCAGCTCACGAGGTCTGTCACACAACAATCTACCAAATCAGAGGTAATCACTATGCATAATCCAAGTGTACGTCATGAAGACACTCTCCGGCAAATGTTAATGGCGTCGGTGCCGTCCATGTGGCCATTTTTATGTCGAACCTACGGCATTAAGGCGTCGAACAATGCTAAATTTAACCCCAAATACCGACCAATCAAATTGCCATGCGAGGAGCGAAGCGAAAATTTTAAATCTCAGTTGCACTCATAGAAAACGACACAATTAAGGCTACATGGTTTGTAGCCTTAATTATAACCAAACCTTTAGTGGAAAAGGTTTGTGCATTAATGTATCTTAGAAAGACAAGAGAGAACTCTCACACAAACTAAAGCTAAACGGTAAGACTACTTTACCATTTGGCTTTTTTTGTTTTTTGCGTAAGCAAAATATGACAGGTATGAAAGTCAACCTGATACTGTTCAGGAATTACCACACACACTACAGCTCGAAAGGGCAATATGACAAGGAGATAAAAATGAGCACCCCCCAAAAATCGCATGCTGCTTCGAGTGAGCCTATCGACGCAAGACGCAAGGCAGCACTACGCTCTGTTGATGTCCAACAGAAGTTGCACGATGAGTTTGCTGAAAAGTATGGATTTCTTAATGAAAATCAAGAGATTGATATTGTGTCAGCATTTAACTACCTAGATGGGACATTCTTTCGCGACATAATAGATCGTGGCATAACGGTTACGAACTACCTTCGTACACAAGTTGTGACAGTGGCGTTGGAAACAGGTCTAAATCCATTTAACAATGAAATTTATGGCTGTATAACTCCGTTCGGGGATCTAAAAGTAATGGCAACTATGGATGGTTGGATGAAAATCGCCACCTCCGAAAATATTACCCAGAGAACTTACCTTTACTCGGATGCATCCGAAATAGTGGAGATCAATGGTGTTGAATATCAGGTGCCAGCATGGATCGAATGCACTCTAGTTCACAAGGACAAGGGCACATCAACAGCTAGGGAGTATTTTCTCGAAGTGTTTCAAAATGCACTTCACCATCTTCCTAGTTGGACTCGACCTGCCCGAATGTTGCGACATGTGGCTTTTATTCAAGCATTACGTCAAATGGTTAGTATTAATGCGCTATCGGATAGCGATATTATTAGCGACATAACGCGAGAATATGAAGCTCTAGCAACAAAAGCTCAAGCCGAAATGTACCGCAATAAAGAGCATGATAAACCACTAAAGGTGGATGCTTCATTCCCATCAGTCAAGCAGACAAGGGCTCTAAATATAGACCTCGAATCAATTGACATCGAAGGTGATACCGAAGTGGAAGCCAAAGCCGAACCTCAAGTGGAAGCCAAAGCCGAACCTCAAGTGGAAGCCAAAGCTGAACCTCAAGTGGAAGCCAAAGCTGAACCTCAAGTGGAAGCCAAAGCTGAACCTCAAGTGGAAGCCAAAGCTGAACCTCAAGTGGAAGTTTTTGAAGAGGTCTATGTAAATAGAACAGTTTTGCAAATCATCAAGCCATATCTAGCTCTTGCAGATAAAGGCCGGTTGACGATCGAGAGCCTAAAGAAAAAGCGCTGCATCATCAAAGATGCTTACGCCTTAAAATGGTTCGATCAGCAAGTTCAAAAGCTTGAAAATTCATAGATCAAGTTTAGTTCCGAAAGGAATGTTTAATAAGGAGATAAATATGTTCTGGTCCAATCCAGCAATTGAAATGCATGATTTTGCATTTCTAACGGTGTTATTTGGCTTAATGGCCATAGGCTACCTAGCCCATCGTTATACTTAATATAATAAACTGCCCTAACTTCGGTTGGGCAGTTTTAGTCTAAATAGGTAAGCATTACGTTTACCTATTTAGATTTACTCTATCGAGTGAAGGGAACCACCGCTGAGGTATCCACTGCTTTTGCGCAGTTGCGGAACATAAAACAACTTGTCCGAAAGGATAATTTACATGGAGATAACAATGAGAAGTCAGAGCTTGATTGACAATCGAGTAGTAACATTTTCCGATTTTAAGGAATCGCAATCACTAGAACCTGAAAAAGATTATTTTTTCTATGAAGGGATCGTGAATTGTAATGAGAAAAATTTCAAGCAGTGGTTAAAACGTAGGCCATTGTTTGCGATTCATAATGTTAATGTCGGCAACTTTACCGAAGCTAAGTTAACCACAAAGCATTGGGAGCGTTTAGCTATCAGCTATAAGCGTCACCAAGCAGAAAGTGAGTTGGTTAGCCAGTACCCAGATGGTTACTTTGAAGCGCTTAACCAGGATGGGCAGGTTGCTTGCTTTCTACCCGAACCCTGTCTAAAAATGAAGAATAATGGCTATAAATTTAGGCTGTCATTTTTCGATAAAGATGGGCCTCGCTATCATGAATGCTTTAAAACGAAAGATGAAGCATTGCTCCAACTTGCTAAAAAACAATATGTATATACGGGGGAAAGCATCTTAGACGGCTTGACGCAGTGTGACGATTGGGATCGAGGCATGTGGATGACAAAGTGGATATCTGAAAACATCACACCGATGGATGGGCTTAGTCGAGATAAGGGGATACCAGAGGTTTCTTACTTATTTTCCGCTTGGCTATAAAGATCATCACCACACATTAACGCGCCCGAAAGGGCAATAAACAAGGAGATAAGTATGTATAACCGAGAAAAAAGACGATTCGCCAAGCTCATTATAGATAAGTATAAGGAGCTTGGTCGCAGCGTTGGTAGCTCCCGATACTCTCAAGAATATCGTCGTCTGCGAGATTACGCGGAAGTGATATTTTTAGCTGTAGGACAAAAGCAATCAACACTCTTAACATCGAGCGATATTATCCAAGCGGTTAGCAGGATAAACGCCCCGTCAGAGCACGTAAAGCAGCTAGAATACACTGCGAGCTTAGCTATTTCTCAATTAGAGAACTTGCCAGCAAAAGTGTTTTCTCAGATATATCCGTGTCATTGCGGTGGTGAATACAAGCTCGGAAATGATGGTAGTTATCTTTGTGATCATTGTCATTACATAGGTCGCTCCGATCAACATGGTTTCCCTGTATCTTTACCGGCCCCCTTTGCTGTGAGAAAGCTTAGACGGGAATTTCACCATTTGATTAGAGAAATCTGTAAATGTTATGTAAGTGAAGATGAAGCCTATCAATTGATAGCTTTTGAATTAAAACAGCCTCTGCCGCTAATCCATGCTGGTTTGTGTTTATCTGAGGATAAATTGAAAGTGATGAATAGCGCGGCACGTAAGGTTTGTTCACAACTAGAGCTCGAAAGGGCTAGTTAAGGAGATAACAATGCTAAAAGTAAACACGCTAAATCAAGGAACCCAAGAGTGGGAGGATTGGAGATCATTCGGTATTGGTAGCTCCGATGTTCCTGTGATTATGGGGGTATCTGAATATAAATCGAGATGGGAGTTGTGGGCCGAGAAACTTGGCATTAAAACCCCTACAGACTTATCAAGAAACCCTCATGTTCGTCGTGGTAATTTCTTCGAACCTTTAGTTAGGAAGTCGATAGAAATGAAGCTCGGTGTAAAGTTAAATGTGTACTGTGCTGAGGATGATGTCTATCCGTGGAGAAAGGTATCATTTGATGGGGTTGCTCTCATTAATGGAGAGAGCATTCCAACTGAAATCAAATGTCCTTGTCTGACACATTTCGATGATTTAATCGAAAATGGACTGAAGTCAAAATTGGCTCTAATGCATTTGCCGCAACTCCACTACCAAATGGGCTTGCTGGATGCTCCTTACGGATATTTGGTGTTCTACTTTGAAGAAAATAACACGTTAAAAATATATAGAGTCGTTAAAGATTTAGATATACAGACATCAATATTTGACAGCGTAGATCGTTTCTTCACTCAGAACATTCAAAACGCAACAGCACCGGAAAAAGATCCAAACATGGATTACTACGAACCAGGCGAAAAAGAGCTGATTCAGTGGGATCAGGAAACGATTACGTTTTTTGAGCTACAAAAAGAAGAATCAGACCTTCGAAAACGCTTGAAAGAAGTTAGCACCGAAAAAAAGGAACTAGCTGAAAAACTGACGGGGATCGCGAGTGAGTTTAAGCAACTCTCACTTCACGGAGTAAAGATAACCACCGTAAAAGGCAAAAAATCATTTCTTTACGATGAATTTCTTGCAAGTAAAGGGGTTGAAATTACTGATGAAGAACGAGCTAAATTCACGAGCATTGGTAAACCGTCTTATCGAATTTCCGCAATCAGAAATCGGAAAGACCTCGATAAGATAGAGAATCGAGTAATACAAAACCAACGTCAACAAGCACTCACTTTGTTCGATGCTATATCACGGGACGATCAATATGAAGATGAATCGTACTTTGCTTAACTAACCATTTTAAAGTCGCCCTTACCTTCGGGTAAGGCGCTTTATTTGAGTCTTCAAAGAAAAAATTAAGCTTTTTCTTTGCGGATTTTTACTCACCGAGTAAGAAGCGTCACCACCGCTAAGGTGACAACGGCAATTGTGCAGTCGCGGGACATTTACCTAGCTCGAAAGGGCATATTTAAAGGAGATAATCATGGAACAAAACAGTGAAAAATGGGAAGTTGCTATTGAGCGTATTTCGGTACTAGCCAAATCAGGAATCTCACTTCTGAGTACATACAGCGGTGGAAAGACAGCTCGTGTGTGGTCATTTTAATGCTTGAGGCATTAAAGAGATTAGTTGAAGCGGGTATACCAAATATACCGAGCTGCTACATTATGAACTCGAATACTCGCAGAGAAATGCCAATGATTGATAATTATTTGGCAGGGGCGTTGATTGACATACAGGTTTTTATTGCAATCAACAAACTACCTGTAGAGGTTATTCAGGTTGAGCCTAGCGTTAGTGGTCGTTGGACTTGGACTTGCTTGGGTCGAGGTAAATTACCTCGGTTCCCAGGACAATCGAACGATTGCAGCGTTGACGAAAAAATCATCCCAATGCAGCGGAAGGTTCGCGATTTGGAACGGGAGACTGGTAATCAAATCGTATCACTTGTTGGCTCTAGGTATGAAGAGAGTCAAGCAAGAAAGGAATCAATGCATAAGTACCAGATGAGTGAGTTAGCCATTGTTGATATTGATGGTAGAAAAACCTACTCGATCATAGCCGACTGGTATTTAGATGATGTCTGGGAGCTAATAACTGGCTGCAGTGGCACTGAAACGTCACCGCCAAAGTTGTTTCGAACCTTTCGAAATGACTTTGATGAGCTTGTTGGGCTTTACAGGGATGCCAACGATGGCCAGTGTGCTGTTTTAATCGATGGTTCATCGAAAAAGGCATGTGGGAGCAGATTTGGTTGTGCATGGTGCACCGTATCTGGAGATAGAGATAAGAGCTTGGAAAGTATGGTAAAGGAAGATGAAGAGAAGTATGGCTTTATGAACCCCTTACTTAAATTTCGTGAATTTCTTATTAGTATTAGATTTGACATGAGCAGGCGTGATTTTCGTGGACGAAATATAAGTCCAGCAAAGCATATGAAAGTGGTGCCTGACTATTTTCTCTAGAACTAAGCGGGAATTACTCCGCTATCTCATCACCATTGATGCTATAGAGCTTGACAGAGCTCGTGAGCATGAAGCGAAATGGTACGCAAACCAAATCCCGCATACTGAGCACAATCGCTTGCTGTGTGGACCAATGTTCCAATTTGTCACTTATGACGACATATTGCTCATTGACTTTGCATGGTCTCTACAGCGTGATTTCAACGAAGCGTCGGCAGCAGCGAAAGACTGGATCGAGATTAGAGAGTTGGGTTACAGATACCATACACCATCTATCCCCAAATCTCCTCGGATTAGCATTCCGCAACGTCGATGGTTTGATGTATCAAGTGCTTTACCGCATGATGAGGAGTGCGAAGGCTTATTGGTTGCAATGATTCCTGTCGGAAGACGCATGGAAGAGCTCAATGTTGAGCATGCAGATGAGCTAACGATAACTCCAGCTTCTGGATGGTCATACATAAATTGTGTTCGTGATCATTATTACGAGCTCAATCATGTAAGCCATCAAGAGGTGTGTCGTGCTGCAATACATCATGGTTGGATTCAGATGAGAAAAGCTGATTTACTCCGCTATGAACACATCGCTCGTCGCCATGATTACATCTATAAATTGATGCAATCGCTTCGCCCACAAACAGAGGACGTAGATGGCGAAACGAAACTTATGAGTGTGGATGAGTTTTTACAGTCCAACTCTATAAGTGATGATGAGCATCGGAAAATACTTTCACAGAAATATAAACTTGAACTTGAAAGCGAATATGAAAACGATTTATTGGGGGTTGACTCTATTGTTGAAGCAATGGATTTACAAACTCAATCCAAATCACGTAAGTCTTCACCAAATAGGACTTTACATGACATCGCATCTTATGAACTTGCAAGCAAGCAAATAACCATTCCACTGTAACCAAATTGCACATCTTCATTTGAAGGTGTGCAATTCACCAAGTCAAAAGTCTTGATTCGAAAATAAAATTTCTAATCAGGATTTGCTCTTAGAGCGAAACGTCACCACCGCTAAGGTGACAACTGCTATCGCGTAGTTGCGGGATATTTACTCAGCTCGACAGGGCATTTAAAAAAGGAGAAAACAATGTTTACCCATAAAAAGAATACGTTAGTCGCATGGCTACTACGCTCACGCAACCTAACACGCTGGCCATTGATGCATACATTCAGAAATGAAACCGTAGCTCAACACAGCTTTGAGGTGGCAGTTATTGCTTATAAACTAGCAGTAATAGCCAAGGTACGATTCTCCATGGATGTAAATCCTGAGCGAGTTTGTACATTGGCCGTAATGCATGAGGCTCAGGAAGCTGCCGGATTATCCGATCTACCTTCACCATTGAAATACGCCAATCCAGAACTGACTTCGATGATAAAAAAGATTGAGGAAAGCATTGAAAACTCATTGCTAAATACTGAGTCTGATGAAATGATTCGTGATTATATTACTCCTATGATCAACCAAAGAAGTAATAGCGATAGCGAACGTTTTATTGTCAAAACGGCAGATTACTTGTCTATGTTCATTAAAGCGTCTGGAGAGTACAACGATGGCAATCGAGAGTTTTCGGATGTTATTAAGAAGTTAACAATCGAGTTAGACAATCGACGGAAAAATCCAGATCATCCAGAAGTTGAGTATTTCGTATTAAAATACCTTCCAGAGTGTTTGAAAACATTGGATGAACTTATTTAGATGATAAACCACTAGGTTTCTAGCTTGGCTAGTCCTAGTGGTTTAAGGTCGTTACATTGCTTAGATGTGCGTGTTTTGTGATAATTGACCACACACCAAAAGCATCAACCAAATTTTTGCCCTTAGAGCAGAAACGTCACCACCGTCAAAGTGACCCCACAAACGAGTGGGTGCGGTATATAAACAAAGCCGACAGGCTAAATCTTAGAAGATAAAAACCAATTTACTTAAGTTACATCACGACTCGAAAGGGTTTTAAATTAGGAGATAACCATGAATCAGCTAACATTAAATGTTGACATACAATGCAACACAGAGAAGACACCTAGAAAATCAGTACGCAAAAAATCAGTAAAGAAAAGCACTGTTAATAACGATTTAATGATGCTTCTTTTTCCTGAAGACTTTCCTGATGAGTACAAGGAATGGCTTTTAGAATCTGAATTTGTTAACTGGAGCGCTGCAGATCTTGAGCTCCTACACATTAAAATGGTCAAAGATGCCTTTGATATTTTGCGTAGGCATAATTCATCGTTAAGTGGCATTGATGAATGTTTAGTTTGGTGTTTTAGTGAAGACTATGACTACGACTTAACCGTTCAAAGCTGCGCCAAAACGCTAGGTGTACGCACTGAAATACTGCAAAATAGCCTATTTAATAATTTAACAGCTACACTGCGAGAACTAAAACTTAAGAATGGAAACCCAACACGAATAAAGTTCATTTCTGACTGCATCTCTCGATGCCGAACAAAGATTGAAGTTATTAATGTTCCGTTGACAGCACCTGAGTTTTTAGCACAATACACTTAAAACCAGACCGGAATAAACAATGTTTATTCCGGTTTTTTTATGGGTTCCAATTTACAATATGATCGTATCCTAACTTATGAAAGCATTGAGCTAAGGAATCAAAAATGTTGTACACCATTACCGCAAACCAATACGGTTTAACCGGCATGCCTATATTCATAGAGAAGCAGGTACAAGAAGTCCTGAATGTTCGAGGCATTATCTGTATGACAAGATACCAGGCCGAATTAGCCATTGAGTACCTGAGCCAGCCTGTTTTTGTTTTTGGTTCGGCAACTGAGCGCTGGAAAGAACTATGCGTGATAAAAAAATCCAAGAACAATCAGTATATCGTGGCCATTGAAGATAAACTTTCTCTATTCGAAGAGATCACCAATTACGCTAAAACTCGCCTAGAGTTTATTTTAGAAAGCGAGCACCAGAACCTCAATGTTAACAAGCTAAACGTGTACTCAATGGATATCGACGCTTTTGATATTGAAAGCATAGAAATTCGATACTTAACACCCAACAAATTTTCGGTAATTTCCACAAAAGACAATAGAAAAGAGCTGGTGGCAGCTTATGAATTAAGCCATGAGGACGCTTTAATGCTTACTTATCTGCCTTAAGTGTTTCTTGATACCAGATAAAGTGCAGTGAAACGTAACATCGCGCATAACCCATTCGTTACTAAATAGAGCAAACTAGAAAGGGTAGTGATGTGGAATTATATTTGACGGAAAAGCCGGAAGTAGGGACTCATTTAGCCAATGTAATAAACCCCAACTCGGTAAAACATAAAGGGTATATTGATTGCGGCCAAAATACGATCGTAACTTGGTGTATTGGTCATTTACTCTCACTGAAAGATCCAGAAGATATCGATGAGAGATATAAAAAGTGGTCTATAGATCAACTCCCTATGAGTTGGGGTGTTGAATACAAACCAAATCCAAAGACTCAAGCTCAGCTCAATACGGTAATGCGACTTATACGCAAAGCAACCACAATATATTGCGCAACAGATATCGATGCCGCAGGGCAAGCCATCGCTGACGAAATTTTTGAATACATGGGCATTCCCACGGCAAACATTAAAAGATTGCTAATCAATGATAATAACCCGGTCAAAATAGCCAAAGCGCTAAACAATGTACAAAATAATAGCGACTATCAAGGTCTATATCTTACGGAAAAAAGCCGAGCTGTTGCTGATCAGCGAGTGGGGTATAACCTATCTCGATTAATGACGTGCCAAGCCCAATCACAAGGATTAAAACAACTATTTACCGTAGGTCGAGTGCAATCAGCAGTATTAGGTTTAGTTGTGAGGAGAACGCGCTTACGAAAATCACATATAAAAATGACCTATTACAACATTGTTGGTACGTTTAACACCCAAGTCGGGGAGCTTAAAGGGCGGTATACTTTACCCGAAAATCATATGTACGAGGTTGACGAAAAGGGCCGCATCAACAATGAATCTCAAGCTGTCCAGTTAGCTAGGTCGTTATCAGGTCAGAACGCTGTCCTTAAATCAATTAGCACAAAAATCACTCACGACAGCCCTCCATTACCATATGACTTACTAGCGCTCCAAAGTGATGCGGCAAGCCTATACGGTATCCCCCCCGATGAATGCCTAGCTTTAACACAAAAGCTTCGTGAGGCTCCGTATTACGCGATCACCTATAACCGCTCAGACTGCAGATACATCCCTGACGAAAGTTTCAATGATGCCCCAGAAGTTATTGGCAATTTGGGACAATTAGACCTTTTTTCTGGGCTAGTGGAACTAACAAATCATCAAATCAAATCCAGGGCATTCAATAGCAGTAAGACCGGAGCGCATGGAGCTATCATACCGACTGGCTCCACTGAGGGGTGGGAAGAAATGCCTGATAAGCTAAAGGCAGTTTTTCTCTTAATTGCAAGGAATTACTTAATTCAATTCATAGAGAAACGCGAACGGCAAGTGACCGATTACATCATCGATGTAATCAATGACCAAGGCGTGCATCATGAGTTTAAGGGCAAAGTACAAAAGGTCGTTCAATACGGATGGAGCGTTGTATTTAGAAATGACCTTGAGTCTGAAGTGAATGATGACAATGAAGATGATGATATTGCGATTGAAGCATTGGTTGCAGGACAAATCTATCCAAACTCTTTGGTTATGGCTCAGACACAAGAAACAAAACCACCGGGAGACTACACAACTGCTAGTTTGCTTCGAGATCTAAAATCAACCGCTAAATATATCGAAGATGAAAGGTTAAAAAAATGGATGCTCGATAAAGATGCGGGCGGTGATGAATTGGGTGGCATTGGTACAGCGGCAACTCGAGACAGTATATTAAAAGGATTGTTTGATAAGGGATTTCTTGATCGTAAAGGCCCAATCGCAAAAGCAAAAATATTACCAACTCCAGAAGGGGAGCTTTTATTCGATCTTCTTCCAGTTAGCTTAACGTCACCCAACACGACAGCAATTTGGTCTCATTATTTCAAACAGATAGAACAAAAGCAGATGACCGTGGAGCAATTTTGGTCTGTAGTTGATGAATTTATTAGTGCGGAAGTCAATAAGGTGAAAATTAGTGGATTAGCTATCCCGCAAGGAATGAAAACACAAGGCTCAAGTACGGAAGCGGAAAGACCGACAGCGACATGCCCACTTTGCAAGCAGTCAGCGATTAGAATAAAAGGTAAAAATGGTTTTTTCTGGAAATGCCAATCTTGTGAAAAAATATTCGGAGATTTGGTCGGAAAGCTTTTCTACAAGCAATGTTCTCGATGTAGATCTCAAATGAGGATCATAAAAGGAAAAGGGAGGAGTAAAGCGTTCATTGGTTGCACTAACTATCCAACGTGCCAACACAAAGAACCACTTGACCATTTTTAGGGCAGTTAAGTTATCGCTGAGTTTACGAATCGTTGTTATCTAGTGGAAGAAACACAAGGATAATGGTCGATGAAGAAATTAGCGTTGTTGTATTTGGTGGGGGGCATATTAACCGGATGTGCCACTACTACATCCACGGATAGTAAAAACGAAGAAGTAGCCAACACCAATACACCATTGATTGGCGAGTCAATACCAATGGAATTCCCCACGGTAGAATTCGCTCAACTCCGAGTGCTAGCAGGTTCTCAAACCCTAACAGCCGCAAATAAATTAGCTGATGAGCTAGGAATCGAATTTGTAGAATGGACGCAAGAGCTCAATCCATACGAGTACCAACAATTACGATCTAAGCGTATCAATCTTAATTTCAGTGACCCACAGTCTGCATTTTTAGAGCTATTTGACCGTTCCGGTCTGTTACCTATTTACGATGAAAAAAATAACGCAGTTACCATCTATCCATTTTCTCTAAATGAACGATTACAGCAACCACACATATTCACTCCAAAGTTTGACCGTTCTGAAGCTCAGCGCAAAGAAATTGAAAAAGCTAATGACTTAGAGCTAGTCAAGAAGCAGGGAGCATTGGAATACCACTATTACAAGGATTTTTCTGTAAAGGACACAATCGACGCTTGGGCTAATCACGCCAATTTTGATGGTGTGGTGTGGTACTTCAAAGATACTGCACATGAGAATTTTTTGCTTCAAAAAATCCCAAAGACAGATTTTGTTGTAGGTGGAACACCCATGAGCGTGATCACCAAATTTATCAATGAAGAACTGATTCGTCAAAATAGTCATGTAACGGTAACGGCAGTACATGAGGTAACTACAAACAAGTTAATTTTGCATCCATTCAGTAAAAATGAAGTTGTGAGAAGTTTTGATGTTGAAGCAACCACAACTCGATTAAACCTTGCGAGAATTGCGTCTTTTTATGGTTACACCTTGGAATACAAAGCGAAAGATTACCAAATATTTACCCCTTACACGACGGTACTCACTCAGTACGCGAAATCATCGATGGAAACCGTTATCCAACAATACCCACTAGATATTGAGGTCATTGACTCAACGAAACGAATCATAGTGCGCGGGAGAAAAGCATAATGATGCAAACCAAAACAACCATTTTAGCCACAATGCTTGCGAGCTTGATCTTCGGATGTAGCAACACAGAAACTCCAAAGCCTATGGCAAAGAATGGAGCTATGAACCAACCGCAAATCGACAAGCTCACCGAGTCAGATGCGCCTCAAGACAATGCGAGTTTAAGCAGCAACGTGGTTCCGAAGGGTAATACGGTGAAGCCTATCGAGAAAAAGTCCAAAGAGCCGTCAAAGGTCATGGCTCAAACGCCTAATACGCTACCTTCGCATAACGGTGTCGCCATACAAACCACATCGATAGATCAAAATTCAACAACGAAAGCCTTTGAGATCTTTGCTGGTGAAACCTATGGCGCAGTATTGGTTCGTTGGCTAGACCGAGAGGGTTATTCCCCATTAATCAAATCATTAGATAAAAATGCGAATCGAGCCCTCGAACAGAAAGTTGATAAAGATAGTGTTAAATACTCTCAATTTGATAAGGCCAGTAAAGCGTTGCTAGAAAACGCAACGATGAATGCTCGAAATCAAGATTGGTTAAGCGAAGTGGCCAAATCAGAACTTGGCTATCAATTAATTCTCGATCATGAATCGAAAACAGCGACCATTATAGGTAAACCGCCCTCAATTCGAATTACTGGCAGCAACCCCGACCAGGTAAAGAAATTTCATAGTGCATATGAAAGTGAAACCTACGAGCAAGTGATCTTCCGATGGTTAGCTGCTGAAGGCTATGAAAAAGTTGGGAAATTAATTAATGGCGATGAAACCAAAGTATTAAGTCAGCTCGTCACTTCTAGCCAAGATTTCTATGGCCAGTTCGAAGCAGTTGCAACTCAATTAATGGACTTAGCTCTGGCACAAGCAATAGCTAACAAGAAGAATGAAAGAGAAGGTTGGATTTCTGATGAAAGCAAAAAAAATCTCAACCTTTATTTGCGACTAAATGAAATTAAAAAAGAAGCGATACTAACCACCACTAAACAACCAACTTATATGTTTTCAGTGGCTGAAGGTTCTCTACGAGACAACTTCCTCAGACTTACAAATGCATACGGATGGAAGGCGACTAAAGAACACTATTTGGCCAAGGATTACAAGGTTTCATTCCCATACCCAATAGTTACCGAAGAAGGGAATGTAAAACAAGCAATCGAAACATTACTTACAGACTTTCCTCGTTTAAGAGGGGCAGTTGTACCGTCCACACGCACTACCTACGTATTAACAGAGGAATAGCAACAAATGGCAAAGTTAAAAATTATTACATTTACTGCTCTGTTAGTTGCAATTGTCGGATGTACAACAGCAACTCGACATGATGACTTCAAACGAGTGACTGAAGTGGATGGCGCGAAAATTACCGAACAGCTTGATAAAGAAAAATATCAAAAAGTCATAGTTCTCGACCGTCCACCTCAGTCAGTTGAAGAGATAGTGGTGAGTACAGATCCAACTTGGTATGAAGAAAATACAAAAATCATAGCTAAAAACATGCCCCTATCGATCGTTTTAAAAGATGTTGTAAGCCAAAACGTCAAATTGGAGTACGGGTTTGCTGTTGATCCAAATAAAGCGATCAGCGCGACCTTTGAGGGTACAAAGAAAGAGGCTCTAAACATTCTGGCCTTAACGTCAAACTATGGATTTACCGCAACAGAAGACAAAATAATGGTTGATAAATTCACAACCAAAACATACGTGTTACCAACAACTGCGGGGGATAATTCATTTCAATTGGGGTCAGATGGCTCTAGTGGTTCAAGTGCATCAGCTAGCGAAGCACTAGGCGGTGAAATATCCAAAACCGGTGGAAGCGATGGTCAATACGCAAGTACAGCTGTCGATAAATACAATCTCACAGATCAAATCTATAAAGGCATCAATAAAATTCTCAATGGTGAAGCCAACATTACGACTGGAGACAGCGATCGCGGTCAATTAACCACCTCAACAGCAGAGCAAGAAACGTTGGGTTATGCTGAAAAAATTGAAGCAGTTTCATCAATAGTGGTAAGAACATCTCCAGCAATGATGCTTTTAATCGACGATTACGTTCAAGGAATGGTCGATGTTCTATCTCAATCGGTAGAATTAGAAATTGCTGTAATTGAATATCAAGCTGATGATGGAACAGAATTTGGCATTGACGCTCAACTGAAGAGAGCTGCGGGAAGCGGAAATATTTCGTTAGGTGTAAAAACCCCTAGCTTCTCCGATGCCCTACAAGGTGTAGGTTTGGTATACACGGCAACAAAAGGAGCGTGGGATGGCACAACAGCTATGATCAACGCTCTTCGTGTGACAGGTAAAGTCAGTGTCCGTACTTCTCAAAAAGTAAAAGCCAGTAACCATATGGTCCAAGAAATTGACCTTAGTGCTATCCAATCTTACATAGCAACAACAACAACAAAATATGAGGGTGCTGACAGCGATATACCGACGACATCCATTGAAACGGCAGAGGTTCGTGATGGAGTCAAAATGCTAGCGATTCCATCCATCCAACGTGACAAGGTTTATTTAAAGCTCAATGGCGTCCTATCAAAATTGTTGAAGTGGGATGATCAAGAGATCAATGGCGTTACAATTCGCTCACCTCGAACCCGCCAATCAAGGTTCAATATTAGTGGTGCTTATGAGTATAACAACACAATAATCGTCACTCACATGCGACAAGAAACAAACGAATCAGTACAAAATAGTTATTTAGATGTCCCTACTGGTAATGCAGGCTCAAACAAAGTGATAGATACCTTAGTGTTGCTTACACCAAGAAAAATCACTTACAACAAGTAAGGGGTCGTATGCTAAGTATAACGGTTCAGGTGGCGTCGCTTACTTCTCGGAGTGAAAAAGACAACTTACAACTAATGCGACATGCAAATGCCGCAAAATACGATTATGTCCTAATTAAAAATGAGCGACTAACGAGATTCAGCTCTAATGAAACTGGTGTAATCACCGCTCAGGTTTATGCGGATAAGATAGAAGAAGCGCATGCTAATTCTATTACTGGTGGCAATTACTATCTATTGCTGCGTGAAAATCATAAAACATTCACGCTAATGACCGTTAAAGGCTGGTTGATCACTAGAATTGATGTACTCCTAGAAGAGCAAGTAAGTGAACTTGAGTTTAATAATAAGCCCATATTCACAACGGAAGGCTCTTTGTTTGAAGCTCGCAGTGGCATTACGCATTATCAAATTAATGAACTAACCACTCCTGAATTACAAGAAACACCCCATCGATTAACTGACCTAGAATCGATCCAAAGAAAAAAAACGCTTGCAATAGGTGGAGGGGCTATTGCGTTGGTATTTTTGCTTTGGTTGTTGTGGCCAGAACAAAGCTCAGCACCGCCGCCGCCGCCGCAAAAAAAAATCATTACGATTAAGATGGATAAATATCACGAATACAAACAAAACATTAGTCACGCTGTGGAGTACCACAACATACATCAATCACTGATAGCCATGACATTGGCGGCATTTAAGCTGCCAATTGGCTGGAGCATTGACGCCATAACGTTAACAAATGGGCAATTAGTCGCTGAGATAGAGAACTCGAATGGTCAAACTCAAGCACTCAAACAATTTCGCAAAGAAGATGCGAACGGAGAATTCATAACTATCGATGGTCAACAAGCGAGTTTTATCTTCCCAATACAGACGAATGATTGGTTTAGATGGACAAAAGATATTGGCGACTTTGTTCAGGAACGCGATTCCTTTATGGATGAAATGATAGTTATGGGGGCAAAGGTGAAGTCAAATAAAGCATTCATCGCCCCTCTTTACACAAAACAAAAAATGAACATTACATTGGAAGATGTCTCTTTAGCTTACTTGGATATTTTCGCACACACGATGTATGACCGCCCAATTTTCATTGATGAGTTAACGATTCGTCCACTGGACAGCTCTCTTGGAAAAATCAACATAGATATAACTGTAACCATCGTAGGGAGATAAATAATGGCACTTTCTGACTCAGACAAAAAAAAATTACCACTTATAGCCGTACTATTCTTTATTACGCTAGGGGCCGGGTACTATCAGTTTTTTTATGAATCTCCTGAAATTTCAACAAACCCAAATCAACAAATAGCAATGGCTGTTGCAGATCAAGCAAGAAACAGACAATCTCAAAGCATTGACTTGGTTCCAATCCAAACCAATAGAATAGAAACGGTAGACATTGCATCAAACGCAGCACCAAGAACGAACACTGCCTTTGAGACTCTAGAAACAACCGATGCAAACGGCAATATTGTGAAAGCAATTATTGAACCTGAGCCTGTTCCAAGAGGCGTAAAAAGGAGCTTAGTATTAACGGAGCAAGATAAAGAGATCATCCAATTAATGCGAAGCAACCTGCTGACAAAATTAAAAAATGAGAATAGCGCCCTAAAGAATCAACAAAATGGAGTATCAAGTGCCCCTGTCAATAATGCACCTTCATCATCTCAGTCGATTAACTATGCAAATCAAACGCCAAGCGTAGATCAAGGTTTTACTGAGTTTGAAACCGTTAAGCCAACCTTGCTTGCTTCGGGGATCACTGACTCTCAGATAGAAGATTCATTTTCTCGAGTCAAAGTAGCATCAATCATTGTTGAGAGTGACAAGACAAACGCATGGGTAAGAATTGATGGCCAATTAATCAAGGCAACTCAAGGGGCTAGGGTTGGCGATTTTCGTTTCGACTCAATAAAGCCAGATGCAGTCACCATGACACTTATCAAAGGCAATGTCACGCGAACCATTGGGCACACGGGTTTTAGCGTAGATGGCGTGGTGGAGGAATAATCGATGGAATACATTGAGGGTATTAAGCTAGACGAGGCTCTTCGCAATATTCTATCTGAACGTAGCGACTGTTTTTTCAATACTGATGGTAATCTATGCACGTACCAAGACGGTGATTATGATGACGTAATTGAGAAGTTTAAGGAAAGCCAAACTGCATTTGGTGGCAAATACTTTGGTATTGAACCTCAAATTATCCATGTAGATAAGAGTCTGGTTGAGGATGCTGTTCAAAATATCAAAATGGACAACACACAATCGTCACAACATAACAATACAGAGACAACGGAATCCCTCTTACAACTAAAACGATTGCTAGAACTCGCGGCTAATGGTGGCATTTCAGATATCCATTTAAAGCTGATTGAAGATAAAGCCATAACCCAAGTTAACCATCGTCTTGATGGTCGGTTTTCAAAAATGATTGAAGATCAGTCTATCGATTACGGTAGAAACATTGGTGCTGGTGCTGTTATGGCGCTAGGAAAACAACAACAATACTCTTTAAATGCACAGATAGATGAAACCTTTAAAATGGACGTGGCAGTAAACCACGTCCAATCTAGTGGAACACCCATCAAAATTACCAAATCAATTAAATGGCGTTTTAGCCAAATCCCTCTTGATGATGGTGCAAAGATTACAATCCGAAATCTAGATACCGGCTCTGGCCAACTACCAAAGCTCAGCGAGCTTGGATTGTCGAAGGGCCATGTGAGAGGATTCACTCACGTAGTGAATGCCGCTCAAGGTGCAATATTGGTGAGTGGGCCAACAGGTTCAGGTAAGACAACGACTATCAACTGCGCACTAAATACCATTGAAGACTCTAAGGTAGTCCACTCCTTAGAAGATCCCGTTGAGTTTCATCGTTCTGGGCGAAACCACTTTGCTACTTCAATAAACGAAAGTTATATCGACCCTAAGTCAAAACAACACACAAAAACCTTTGAAGTATATGGGGCCGTTCTCTTACGTCACGATACAAACGTATTGTATTTTGGGGAGGTTCGAACTAAGGGAGCAGCAGCATGCTTTATGCGCTTAGCATCCACCGGTCAAGTGATGGTTGGTACGATCCACTGCAACTCTGCAATAGCAACAATTACGACCGTAGCCGAACAATTAAACGTTCCAATCACTCAACTCGCAGCACCAGGAATACTAACCGCTTTAGCGCATCAACGCTTAGTAAGAAAGCTTTGCCCTAAATGCAAAATCTCTCATAAAGATGCGCCACAAAAATTTGCCCAAGATCCAAGCTTGAAAGCGGCTTATGACGCGGTAAATACGATAAGTGAGCAACAGAGGAAATCTGTTGATGACGTGGCGTATAGGAATGCAACTGGAGAGATGTGTGACGAATGTAATGGGCGAGGTGAGAAAGGTCGAACCGCATTGTTCGAACTGATCCTTGTTGACGATAAAGGGCGCGAATTTATCAGAGATTTGCGATTAAACGAATGGAAAAATTATCTTATAGAGCAGGGGTGGCCATCTATCAGGGAGCACGCTGAATTAAAATTGCTAGCCGGGATTGTTGATTATCGTTCGGTAATCGAAGAAGTAGATGGGCTGGTTAAAGAGGAATTCGGGACCATTTATAAAGAAATGTCGGTACTGTGAGGCAGCGATGAAGTTATCTTTTCTTGAGAATCTAAGCATAAAATTCACAGCCGTATCTGACAAAATAAATCTTTTAGAAGATATAGCCAACCTATTGTCGGGTGATATGGCGATTATCGACGTGGCCCTAGATTTGTCAGAATTTGGACAACCAATCGAAAAGTTAGTTGGTAAAAGAATGTACTACGCCATTCGGAACACCAAGCCAATATATACCGCCTTTGAAGGTATCGTCAGTGAAATCACCCTTCAAACCATTAAAGCAGGGGAGGAGTCTCACGACCTCGCCTCTGGTTTTCTTCGAGCAAAAGAAGCGCTAGAGGCGAGTGAAGGATTGATAGGGAAATTACTTAAAGCATTCATCATTCCTGGCGTAAAGCTTCTGTGTGTTTTCCTTGCTACGGGCGCTATCGGAAACTATGTTTTTTCCCAGTTAACGATGATGACACCGCTCGGCCGATGGCCTTCTATTTCGCAAATGTACTACCACTACAGTCAATTTTTGTACGAAAACTCAATAGCGATAATATTGGGAACTCTATCCCTACCAATAGTCGTCTATGTGGTCGTTAATTTTGTTCATGGGCCAATTCGGAATCGAATTGACATGATCCCATTTTTTAAGCAATACCGACTCATGAGTGCCGGTGCAACATTATCAACAATGGCTACCTTGCTAAATGCCAACCTATCTACATTAAAGATGCTTCAATTCTTAAAGGGGAGGACTACTCGTTATTGTCGATACCACCTAGCCTTAATGGAATCAAATGTAACCAATAACGTTGGTAAAGGTAATATTGGCTACATTTTAGATACCGGTTTAATCGACGCTAGAGAAAACAACCGCCTAAAACGCGCTAGTGGCGCAAGCACTGTCGGTGACAGATTACAAGCCTCAGCAAATGAGCATAATCTAAAGCTTAAACGTCAAATAGATAAAATCAATTCCATCACCACGACAGGGTTTCTTGTATTGCTTTATTCATCTCTACTTGGATTCTTTTCTGCCGTAGTTTTCTTGGTGTTAAGCATTAATACCATGTAAAGACCATTAAAAGGGCACATCAACTAACTCATAAAAACGGATGAGTTAGTTAGATAAGTGACAAACAAATTCGGAGTTTAAACATGTCAAAAAAATCAGTTCTAGCATTAGCGCTCAATCGTAAAAAAGGGCTTACTTGGGTAGAAATTACCTTGGGTTTTATTATTTTAATTCTCGTATCCATTGTTCTGACAAGTGTATTTCAAGAAGGTATGTTCCGATTGAAAAAATGGAGACTTACCAATCAGGTAACCGAGATAAGCTCTGGAGCAGATACATGGAAAGGGCTAAAAAGTAACTTTACGGGTCTTAGTATGACCGCTGTATGTGCGGTAGGTCAGCAATCTGTAGGGGCGACAACGTGTGGTGGCGCTGGTGGTACGGGTGCCAATACCAATGCATTTGGTGGTAGTTTTGAACTAGCTCCCGCTAGCAACGTTTCTTTGAAGTCACTGAAAATTACGAATTTGCCAGCCGCTCGAGTAAATGAAATTGCAGATGGCTTGGCGGGAATGACGGCAGATCAATGTACCTCTGTCACTGGCTGTAGCACTGTTACGGTCGCAGGCACCACTCTAACACTCACATTGTAGTTAAAACTAATGCCTGTGAGACGCATCGGAATCAAAAGGCAAAGCGGTATCACTGCGATAGGGGTCACCGCTAGCCTTGTTGTTATCATCACACTGGTTTTGATTACCGCCAATGCAGGAGCGAAATTAACAAAATCGGCAATCAGAACTGCCCAAATTGAAGAATTTCAGTCAGACAGTTTTATTGCCATGCAAGCCTATTATTACGACTATGTAAACACAACGACGCGTTGCTATAACGTCATTCCTCCACCTATAACCCCTATGCAGTTAGTTGTAAAAGGGATGCTAGACAGTCGGTACTTGGAGGCTAATTTCTTTGATAGCAGTAGTGCTTTGTTGAGTTATGGAGCTAATTCAACTACAGGAAGGGTCGAGCTCATGATTATCTCTGTTGCCATTCCACACTACGATGCTAGATCGCTATTCAATCTACCCAATACAGCCTCCATAACGTCAAACAACATTCGCTTTGAGCAATATTTCAGTCGTAACAACTCCAATATTGTATTGCAGAATATGACATCAACACATTGCCAAGGATAACGATGATATACAAAACGAGAAAGCAGAGTGGAGATGCGCTTCTGGCAACATTGATGGCTCTGGTGATATTGATTGTTATCTCCATTATGATCGCTAAGGCAGCGAGAGTTTGGCAATATGAATTAATAGCCAAAACAGCCGTTAAGCGCATTAACACCGTACACGAAGCGATGCAAAGAGCATATATTGATGGGATTACTGTCGGCACACCTCCAACATCAATAGCAACTTATCCAGCAGATGCCACCGCGCTGATTAGCCAAGGTTATTTAAATGACTGCACAATAGCTCAAGAAAATGCAGGTCAGTGCATCAGCTTAGTAAAGTTACCATGGGTGACCACCGGAAATGCCGATCAATTAATGACGATCGCTCCATTTATCGATCCTGCCGATAACTATCCAGCTTTTCGAATTACATTCTCATTGGCGGGAATTCAGCCGCTAAAAAAACAGATGATAATTAGAAAGGAAATTAGCCAATTACCGAGTTATACGGAAGATGCATCGGGCAATGTCACCATGCAGTTCACTCGCCCTGGCTCAAGCATCGCGCAAGACAATTTAGTGCGAAGAGATGGCACGACAAAAATGACGAATGATTGGGATTATGGCAATTTCGACCTCAATAACGTCAAATATATCAATGATGTCGATGATATTAGCTTCAAAGGTGTTACAGATAGAACCGCGCTCACTGGTAGCATAAAAATGGGTTCGACAATCGTCACAAATTCAAGTGGGAAGACGATCACCAAACCTTCTTGCCCAGTTGGATACTCACCTCAAATACAAGTCTGGACGGTATCGTTAGGTACGACTGACTTGCAATATAACGTCAAAAACTTTGCGGCATGGGATGTTAATAGCGGTGCCAACTGGAAAGTCTATTTCCGTTCAACAGCAGAAAACAGCTCGGGTACGAGAACATATTTTTATCAAGGAGTAGTCGGTTATGCGACATGGTGCGATTTTTCATAGCCTAGTCATTGCGGGTCTTTTCACGCTCACGGCAAATAGTGCATTAGCGAGTGACATAGAGCAATATTTAAACTCAGAAGGGGTGGAGGTCTATCAGAGCTCCCAAAACGCTGAGTTAAGCTCTTTGAATCTAACAACACTAATCACCAACCAAGGTGTTATCTACGTTGATAAAGAAAAGGGAGTGTTCTTAACTGGTGCTACCCCTCTAAAATTAACAGATAACAGCTTAAGTCTCGTCAGCCAAGCCGACTTCAAGCGTTATATCGATACCATCCCCAACAAAATTGTACACAAAGCCGAAAATGAAAAAGCCGTTGTTCAAATGTTTACTGACATTAGCTGTGGTTGGTGTCAAAAAGTCCATGAAAATATAGATGATTACACACAAGCCGGGATCACGATAGAGTTCATGCTGTATCCTAGATATGGCCTGACCGATACGACAGCAAAAACGATGTCAACAATAGCGGAAAGTACAGCCCCATACATGCTGTTGCAAGCCGCTTTTAAAGGTGAATACATTGCCGGAAGTGAAATATCGCCAGTTGTTCAAGAGCATTTTAAAGCAGGCCGCGCTTTAGGCGTAGGTGGAACCCCAGCATTTTTCATTAAAGGGTATCCATTTGAGGGATATCTAACGCCTAAGCAAATATTAGCGGCATACGCTAACTAGGCGGCACAATGAGCGAAAGCACCAAACAACCTGAATCCAAAGGGAAAGGCCGGAAGTCTTCAGTGAAACTGCCGGTTGTTTCTTTTTTGATAGGAATTCTTCTCAAAATAATCAGTGTATCTATCGTGGCTGGTGGAATGTGCCTATTGATTGAATTCGGTTTGTATTTCATCCACGACGATGCAATGAATCGTAGTTTAGAGCGCTATCAAACCATCACTGCATTTAAAAATACCGGTGAGTGGTTGGGTGGTAACCATATAATGGAATATACCGAAAAAAGCGTATTAACGTTCCTTGATATCCCAACGATTGTTAGTCGAACCCAACTGTTCACCGACACAATAGCTCAAAAGCTACAACCTCAAAACAACGATAACCACCTCGCTACAATACAAAATATCGCAGTAAGTGTTCTTCTTGCGATCCCAGATCTCATGTCAATTTGGATTATCGTCACGTTTACTTGGTTTGCTAAATTACTGTCCATAATTTCAATGGTTATTCCATGCTTGGTAGTTATTGGGGCGGGTTTTGTGGACGGTACTGTTGAGAGAAAAATCAACACGTATAAAGGTGCTCGAGACTCACAAGACAAAATTGAGTGGTGGTTTCTTGCATTCAAAAGTAGCTCATACACCGTTTTATTTTTATATGTGGCCATTCCTAATACGTTAGAAGCGGGGGTTGTCATGCTACCAAGTGCGCTGGTCACGGCTTTCTTTACACGTAATGTCGTCGCGTCTTATAAGAAATACTGGTAGTGATGCCAGTAATAGGGCAGTTCTAATTGATTGGTATCGAAGGTGTATTTCTTCTATAGGGAGAATACAAAGAAATGGTGTATGGCGAATGTACAAATATCTGATCACTTTTGGACTCTGTTTTTTTGCAACAAGTGCAATGGCTGGAGTCTGGGAAGAAAGGGAATTCTTGGAACGATATATTCAGCAACTCGAAATCTTAAATCAAACGCTCTTGATCGATGCTGAAGATGCTGCAGATCCAAACCATAGGATTACTCTGAATTACCGAGCGGTACAAAGAGATGCGGCAGAGATTGTAAAAAAACTAAAACATCATTTAGACGCTCCACTTGAAGAATATAGAAGCATTACTTTAGATATTGACACTCAACAGGTGGAGGCTAAATGACAAACAAGATAAACAAATTTTGGTTGGCTTTTATGGCCCTAGGTGTGGTTATGATGATCATAACAACTCCAGCCCTAGCTCAAGTATTTGCTCCCGATCCAAATACAAAAACGCCAGAGGTGGCCTTTAACGACGTGATTGGCAGTGGCTCATGGCAAAATCTAGCCTTTTTGATAAAAGGAGTAGCAGCAGCCATCAGCTTGATTTTTACGGCATGGGCATTAGCTGGCATTTACGATGCAGCATTGGTCAAATCGCAGATCACCAATAAAGAAGCGGTAATCTTAAGCGCTAGATTACTAACCATTATCACAGCATTTATCGTTTTACTCAGTTTATGACCCCGAGGATTTATGAAAAAAATCAAACAGAAAATTTTACTTGGTGCAATTTTATTTACCGAACAAGTCTATGCGAAACTTCCTACTTCCGCGCCATCTCAAGGTGCCGACAAGGGAGATTATATCGAAATGGGGCGAGAGTTTAGTAAATCTGGAATAGAGCTCGTCGCTCAAATTTTTGGGGCAGGTCTATTGATCGCGGTTGCAGCGGCAATGGTAAAAACCTTCTGGGAAATCCACAAAGGTAAAAAGGAATGGGCCGACCTTACTGGTGTTGCCGTTGGTGGCTTAGCTGTTGCTGTGGTTGGCATCGTTTTGCTTACTCAAGCAGAAAAGATTTTGTAGTTTAACGTATGTCAGAAAGAGACGAACGAACAATTGATGTGGTGTTGGATTCTCTGGATTACGAGGCTCCGGCCATTGGTGGGTTTACGCATCAAGAACTAATAACCTGCTTTATGATAACCATGATTGGTTCTGCTTTGATTTTCATCCCTATCGGTGAATTTATGCTCGGCCACTATGCATTTGGCATAGTTGGCAGTGTAGTGCTTAGCGGAATAATTACATCCGCAGGCTCTCATCGAGCATACATCGCTAAACAGGGGCGTCCTAGTTATATGTTATGGGTTGATCTAAAGCGTCATATTCAATTCAGAGGAATCTTGGGTGTCAAACTTAAGTTCGGATTTGTCGGCACAACGCATTGGCATACCGGGAGAGACAATAGGAAAACTAAATGAACGGCGTAAAACTGCCAAAAAAAATGGTATCCATGCTGCAAGAACATTCCAATCATATCGTGTCACTAAGGATTACGATACTGATGCTATCCGTAGCTCTTTGTCTTTCGCTCTACGCTCTCATTAAGGCTCCCGATAAGATTACCGTTTACATTCCACCCAATACTGCAAACGGAGCCATTATGAATATCGGAGATATTCCTAAATCGAGAATCCTCTCCGATACATCCTACTTATGGATAGAATTAAATACATGGATTAAAGATGGCAAGAAAGACGCGATAGCCAATCTAGATGCATATCGTTACTACTTTAGCGATCGCTTCCGTGAACAGCTAGAAGTACAGTATAAGGATATGGATTTAAAAGGAGAGCTTGATCGTCGTCGTCGCATCACTCTCGTTCCTGGGACTATGTTCAATTTTGATAAGCGAGTGATAGAACAAAGCAAGAACCAATCATGGATTGTACTTATCGATGTTGTTATTGAAGATTTCTTTCTTGGTGAGCGAGTTCAGAACGTAAAAGTTAGATACCCACTCAAAGTCGAAAGAATAGAAACCAACTACGACCAAAACCCCCTAGGAATCATCATTACCGGATTCGAAGGTCATCCAAAGGAAATTACGGAGTTGTAATCGATGAAGATATTGATACACAAGATATGTTTACTGTTTGCATTGTCTATCCTCGCCACATCCTCATTCGCTACCGAAATGTTGGTTTGGGATAAAAGGCCGCTAAAGATCCGTCTGGAAGTAAACAAGGAAAAAATTATTGAGTTCCCTGATAATATCAGCCTAGGCATCCCAGAAAAATTACATTCCAGATTGCGCCTCTCGGCAGCAGCCGGTGTGTTGTATATCACGCCTATCGCGCAGTTCCCAGCCACAAGGATTAAGGTGAGACTAGAGGAAACAAATGAGCTTGTTTATATTGACTTGTTTGCTGTAGAAACTAAAGATGAAGCCCCATCAGAAATGGTAAGGATTATCACGAAAGAAGCCGAAAAATCGAAAGATGAGTTACAACAAGCACGCTTAGCTCAATCATCGACAGTTACGATTAAAGAGCTAATACAATACGCAAGTCATGATTTTTATGCACCACCTAGACTGAAAAACCTTACCAAGCCAGTAGTTGAGAGTCTGATAAAAAAACAACTTCGCTTGGATATTCTCTTTATGGGCAGATCGGCATCCCTTTTTGATCTCAAACCAATAAAACAATACCGAACATCAAAATATACGCTAACCGCCATACTAATCACTAATAGAACATCAGATAACCAAAAAATTATCCACAGAGACATATATCCTAATTTTATAGCCGCCTCTTCCCAACACCTAGATGTGGGACCAAAGGGGAGCGATGCTCAATCTACTATACTCTACCTTGTCACGGAGAAACCGATGACAGATGACGGTGTATATGCCATCTGAAAGCTAGCTGACACCTAAACAAAATGTAAGAGATGAATAATTTTGTGTCAAACTTATTACTCTCCGACACAAAACCCTCAATCTAGTTTAGGTCGGGGTTTTTTATTGCCTAAATAAATCGATACCAGAAATAGGGCAGCTAAAAAGCGCATTTTAATAATATGTGACGTTTTCAATGGATAGAAACGTACAGTGGAGCGCTCAATGAAATTAAGCCTAAACACAGGGATAGCCATCATCATTATCCTCGGTGGGCTCTACATCATTTTTAAAGATGATGAAACACCACAAAGTATTGATGAACAATTAGCACAAATGAATGAATCACTGGATAGTCAATTACCTTCTAGTGGTGACCCATTGAATAATACGAACAGCACACTAAAGACGCTGGTGGCCAGAGACTCACAGACCAAATTAAAGGTTTCGGCTCTAGAAGATAAAGTTGAAGAATTAAAATCAGAGATTCAAAATAAAAAGCATCAGAGCAATGATAACGCCTTAGATCTTCGTTACAGTTTGCTCGAAACAAGATATGAAGATCTGTATTCACAAATACAAACACTAAAATCCAAGGAATCACAGCCTCCAGCCTTCATTGACGGTGATATAAAACCAACCGACATTACACCAATCGATTCGAACAACGAAAGAGTCGATACCGCACCGATTGGAAAAACTGGCAATGTAATCTTAGATCAATTCATCCAACCGGCTAATGAAGTGACAGGTTATGGCTCAGTTGATGCCAATGTTCAACCAATTGGCAGTCAAAGCAATAACAACATCGTCTGGATTCAACAAGATGACCTTATTCAAGTGACCAACGATGATGGCAGTGTTGTCGCCTCATTTCCTGATACAAACAAACGTAAAGATGCAAATGATGAGCCTAATACAATCAGTAACAACTTAGGTTTGAATACAGGTCTCGGTGAAGATAATAAAATTACTTCAGTGCCAATCTATACGGTCCCGGCAAACTCTACCTTTTTTGGTAGTGTAAGCATGTCTGCCATACTGGGGCGAGTGCCCATCAACAATCAGTTAACCAATCCATTTCGCTTCAAAGTTCTGGTCGGTGGCCAAAATTTGGCAACTAATGGGCTTTACATACCCAACTTAGACTCAATGGTGGTTAGTGGTGATGCTGAAGGTGACTTTACTTTGGAATGCGCTCGCGGGGATATCGACCAAGTTACATTCACCTTCATGGATGGAACCGTCCGAGTCATTGACGCCAAAGAAAGCGACTCTGGAACATTGGGATATATTTCGGACAAAGATGGTGTGCCTTGCATCTCGGGACAATATATAACGAATTTCCCTGACTATATCACCAAACAAGGAGGATTAACGGCCTTGTCAAGTTTTGCCTCTTCTCTAGCTCAATCCGCAGTAACAACCTCGACAAACACGGATGGAGTTACAGTTTCCGTCGTCAATGATAGCGCTCAAAAAGCATTAGGAGACGGCTTTGAGAGTGGGGCTAGTGAAATTACAAAGTGGTATGCGGAACGTCAGCAAAATGCCTTTGATGTAGTGTACGTCAGCACAGGTAATGAGTTAGTTATCAACATAGAGAAGACTCTCAAAATTGACTATGAATTAGACGGTCGAAAACTGTATCACCAAGACAATGCACAGGAGTACCTACAATGGTAAAGGTAGCCGTTATTGCTTCAATACTGCTCATCGCAGGTTGTGGGACGACCGTTGGCAAAAAAGAGCAAATAATCCCCCCTTCAGAGTTATCGATGAAAGATGTTTATGACAGGCATGGAACTGGTGCATCTGGCGCACATCAAACGGCAAAGCTGGTGGTAAGTCGTCCGGCAAATGGTGCGGAATTATCCCTAGACGCATATCAGCAAAACAGGCTAAATGAGCGCCCAACATTTCGAAAGCTACCCAATCCAACTATTTATATCTATTTCGCTCCGACACTCTCAAAAGATGGCAGAATGCCGATCCCTGCATGGATGACAGAATTCCAAATGTATGACAAAGATGAGTACGCTTTACCAGGAGAGCTTAATCTAGGAGATCGTCAATGAATTTTGTTCTTAACGGTATAGCAAAAGTACAACAAGCATTTAGCACTGATAAGCTTTTCAGTCAAAACGAACTGGAACAAATGTACACATTGAATATTCCTAGTTTTGCATCAAAACTGCCTTATGCTGGTTACGATCCTGAATCACAAACATTCATTCTTGAAGATCTAATCTCCCGAGCTGTCGTATTTACAATTGAGCCAATATCCACAGAAGGTAAAACAGGTGAAAGCTTAGCTGCGATTCGTGATTCAATCGAGGACATCTATCGGGATTTTGAAGAGCGTGATGTTCATGATGGGCAGTGGGTGATTCAAGAATTCACATACGAAGATAATTCAGTAGAAAGAATCATCGATAAAATGCGGTCTTACGTTCTCCCTCACGCAAGAGGCTCCAAGTTCACGGAAGAGTATATCAAACTTATGGAGCGGCATTATCGCACCATAGCCAAAGACGAGGGTTTATACGAAGATACAGAAGTGACCAGAAGACCTTGGCGATTCAAAACCCCGCGTACAAAATTCATTATCTATCGTCGTCAGGGCGCATCGGACATCCGTAAAATTAATGGCGCAAGACACGATCCGATAATGGAAATCAGTGAAATAGCGAAAGATCTCGTTGTTAAGTTCCGTCAAGCTAATATTCGCTGCCAGATAGACGATGAAGTGGATCTATTTAGCTGGTTATTTCGATTTTTTAACCCAAACCCAGAGCTGAATTGTTTCGAAAATAAAGAAGAATATTACGAACGAATGTGCGATGTAGATGGTGATCTACTCATTGGAGATTCGCTGTGTGAGGCTTTACTTTCCGAGCCACCCAAATCAGACGTTGATGATAACTGCTGGTATTTCAATGGAGCACCGACACGATTCTTACGTTTTGGTGGACTAAGAAAAAAACCACGCATTGGCGCATTAAGTGGTGAGGTATCACAAGGTGAAGGAAATGGCGTGACCACATTTTGCGCCATGGATTCACTGCCTGGTAATTCCATCATAACCAAAACCACTGTAATAACCCCTCAAACTCAGTTTGAAAAGCGATTTGCCAAGACAAAGAAAAGTGCCAATGGAAGTAATAATGAATCCAAGAAAACCGCAAAAAACCTCAAAGTTCTCGATAATTATTTACAAAATGATTACAAAAAAGTCATGGTCACCATGGGGGTGTATGTTCGAGGACAGAACCTAGATGAATTAGGTGAAAACCAAAGAGTCGCTATTTCAACACTTAATAACAATAACATCATGGTCTATAAAGACGCTGTTGATGGCCTATCACTCGACGCTTTCATCAATCATTTACCAATGAACTTTCGACCAGAAAAAGACAAAGGAATGTATCTCAGAAGCATGTGGGCTCAACACAGCGCAAACTTGTGTTTTGCTTTTGGGCGTGGAGAGGGGACTGGCAATCCATGTTTATCATTCTTTAACCGAGGTGGTGCACCAGTTTTTTTCGATCCAATGTCCAAAAAAGATAAATCGAATAATAGCTTTGGTTTTATTTCTGGACCATCTGGTGCGGGTAAGTCCGTAACGATAACACAGTTAGTTTACTCAATCATGGCCATGAAACGCCCACGAATGTTTATCATTGAATATGGTGATTCATTCTCTATGGCCGCTAAAGATTGGGAGAAGAAAGGCTTAACCGTCAACTACCTCAAAGTAATGCCAGAAAGTGCTCCTGCATTAGCGCCATTTGCCAATATTGACAAAATACTAGATAACACCACATTAGATGAATCCGATCTCATTCAAAACTTTGAAGCTGATGAAGATGACTCTGACATTAACGATGATGAGAGTAAGGTATCAAAAGAAGCGGATATTTTAGGTGAGCTAGAGTTGCTGCTAATGCTGATGATCACAGGCTCAGAGCAAGTTGAGTTTGAACGCTACACTCGAGCAGATCGATCGCTTGTACGTCAGGCACTGGTAGAAACAGCTAAGCGACAACGGACTAAAGGTTTCGAAAAAGGACTAGGCAAAGCCTGCCCGACCATTGTTAGTGACATTATTGATACATTCACCATATTTGCCAATGATGCCGAACGAGATTTATCCGAATTCAAGCGTAATATGCTAAAGGATATGGCTTTATCATTGGATAGTTTCACTTCCGGTATCAACCACACTTTATTTAATACTGCTGGAGATAGCTGGCCAGATACTGATGTCACCGTATTTAACCTTGGATTACTATCTCAAGATAGCAACGTATCACAACTGAACGTTGCCTTCTTATCATTAATGCAGCACATCAATAGCATGTCAGAAGCTTATCAGTTCGATGAGCGAGATATCGTATCAATAACTGATGAAGCTCACTTATTACTCAACAATAACATGTTGGGCAGGGTTCTAACCAAAGTCGTAAAAACCGCTCGCAAACTAGGCCATATACCATGGTTCGCTACTCAGGATTTAGCGGATTTGGCCGGTGAAAGTAAAAAAATATTAAATAATATCGAATGGTTTTACTGCCTAAATTTTGGATTAGAAGAGGCTAAGATAGTAAAGGAAATTAAAAACCTAACGGATGAAGACGTTCATCTGTTGATCAGCACTCGTAAATTAGATCGCTGCTATACCGAAGGTGTCGCGTTGACCAAGCAGCATCGTATTTTATTCCGCATCAGCCCTCCATCTCTATTATTAGCGGTTGCAATGACAGATAGCTCAGAAAAAGCAGAACGACGACAATTGATGCAAGAAATCGAGACGGATGATGAACTTGAGGCTGTATATGAAATGGCCAACCGAATGGACAAAGCTCGCGGAATTGAAGGCAAATTGAACTACAAGGATATCTAACAATGAAAAAAACGATCATTATTTTTGCAAGCCTATTTTTTTGCCTGCCTGTAAATGCAAAATCAATATCAACATATTCCCCTCATGAATACATTGATAATCAATACATCATGCTCAAAGGAATTTTCCATAACCTTACTATAACCAAGCGCCATAATAGTGAAATTAGGATTATGATCCCTAGCGATTATGGTTTCCAAACCGGAAAATTTGATTTACGAAGACCAATGAAAGATCAATTAGCGGTTTTCGCTGATTTCTTAAATACCTATCCAGAATCTACTATTTCAATATATGGACATACGGATAATGTTGGCAACTCGCAAAGCAATATGACATTAGGCTTGAACCGAGCCATTTCCGTAGAAAAGGTTCTGCTATCTAACAATGTTAATCAGTTTAGATTAAGTACGCATTCCGAAGGCGAAGAAGTGCCCCTATGCACAAACAAAACAGAAAAAGGCCGGGAGTGTAACCGTCGAGTCGAAGTTATTTTGACACTAGATAAACCAGAATTGTTCTAGGAGTGGAGATGAAAACTTTCTGTTGCCTAGCACTGTGCTTTTTTAGTAGCTCAATAATGTCAGCTCAAATGAATTCCTGGCCAACAAAAGTAGTTTGGTTTACTACAATAACCACAAACGATGGTGCGGTTGCTCAAGCAATAAAAGCATCAAAAGGTGCCCAATTTGATGTTTTCCATGTCGATTATTCACAAAACATACTTGAACACTTTGAAAAATCATTCCCATCATCAATGCTAGATAAAACAGAAAGCGAACGAAACGAATACGTTCAAAAAAATATCGCGCCAAGATTAAAAGCTTATGCGCCAGAAATGATGCGCTCAGAAATGGGAATTGGCTTAGCTAAACTTTACCAACTAAAGCGAATACCCGCAGTTGTCATCAATGACAAATACATCACCTATGGCTTATCCGTTGATGAATCTATAGATCTTTACCTTAAGACTAGAGAAGATAAATAGCATGAAACTGAATTTATTGCTGATCTTAGGGGGCATGACAGCATCTACACTAACGCACGCCTCTCTTGATGTTGGGTTAGAAAAAATCACAGAGGTAAGCCAGAGTATCGATATTGCAAGCTCTTTGGGCGAGTGGAAAGATATGGCTCAAAGTGTCATGGGCCTTACACAACAAGGGGCTAATGGGAAGGCGAGTACACCTAAACTAGAAACCCAAGACGGAAGCATGAATTCATTGCAGGGAGGGATCGCTGATAATCTAAAACAACGAGATGCTTGGAATCTTGGTGACGAATATAGCTACGCTTTTGAGAACGACTATGGCGATCTTGGGACTTTAATGGACTGCATGGAGTATTCCGTGGTTGGTTCTTGTTTATCAGTAAGATGGACGATGTTTGGTCCGAAATACACATTTGCACTTGCGGTGGAACACTTCGTTCGAGATGTTCATGCTGAAGTTATCCCACAAGCGCCAACCGAAGACATCACCAACGTGCCAAGTAATACCGTATTACCATCTTCGAATGATACCGAGAGTGATGTTGCGATGATGTATCCCTACATGTGGAAAATAAATAGAGCTCTAGGATCTAGCCTTCTCACTGATGCAATCAGCTCGGTGTTAGAGGATGCAGAAGGGCAAACCGTACCGACAAAAAAAACACGCTATTTGTATTCAGATGTCCAAGTTTCAGGAAATATAGAGCGCCAATTCTTTGATGCTATCGGCGGCTCACTGATCGGCTTAGTTGGCTATTGCAAATCACCAACCATACCTGCGCTTACATATTTTAATTCCAGCTTAGATCAATTTTCATGGCGATGGTTAGCAACATCCGAAGTGATTTTGATGGGGTTATATCAGAGTAAATATTTAGAATGGAATGACATTGGTCGTGGGTATGGGAGCACAATGCCCCGTACAGGATATGTCGAATCTGTTGACCGGTTCAGAACTTCCGTTGTATCAGCCATTAGAGGTACCAATATCGCGGCAGAAAATCGAGCAACCTTCTCTGGACTGGCTGGTTTACATATTTTCAACCCATTACCACAATATGCTTCTAGTAGCTTTACTGGCCCGCAGTACCAAACCCCTCAAGATGCGAAATCATTTAAACTTGATATGGTCTATCCATATAAAGGGGAACGATGTACTAGATACAATGCCAATGAAGCATGGTATAAGGGCGCTTTATCACACCAAGCCTTGATAGAAGAAGATGAATTAACTGCAAAGTTTAGTGAACAAAATGGTAATAAAGCCGCAATTTTTAAAATTTATAGGCCATTTAGGTGCTGCCGAAAAAATGGTAATAAAGTATTTGATGTCGTCTCGCCGGGCTCTATCGGTCGTCCTAAATAATTGATGAAATAAAAACCAAACATCGTTATAATCTCAAACACACGCATGTCTTATGCTCATCTACCTGTTTTTACTTTCCCCCATTATCTTTGAATGGGGTTTTTGCGTACCTAAAAATAAAATCGGATATAGATGATGGCTAAATTTAAAAAACAGTTAATATCAGCACTCTGCGTTTCTTTGGTGTTCAGTCATGCATCAGCGAGTGTCGCTGACCTCCAAAAGTCCAGCAACGCCAAGCGCCTAGCGCAAGTTAAGGACGATTACACCCAGTCAAATGATAACCCTGGCTATCAAACCAACAGTTTAGGTGGTACGTGGACCCCCAATATAAGCCTCAACGGTGCCAGCGGCAAGCCTACGTCTATAAACTTAGATAATGCATCTGGTACTCCGGCAATAAATGTGTCAAGAGCGAATGGCAGCTTGGGGGGGACTACAGGGTTAAATGCTAGTATAAATAATGCAATAAATAATCAAACACAAGCACTCACATACTTAGGAGTCGGTAAGGTTGATGATAAACCTTCCGGTGCTGTAGAAAGCAAAGTTACAGAAGGTCAAACCTGTCACAAAAAAGGAACTGCGGTCTTTGTGCCAGGACCGACAAATTGTAGTAATTGGAATTTTAATGAAACGGCCTGTCAAGGTGTATATGGCCCAGAATATTACCACAAATTCTTGTGTCTTTAATAATTTAGCTAATCAGCTAAAAATAGCATCCCCTTTTAAAAGTGCTACCCATTCATGAATGGGCAAGGGGCAACAACTTAAGCTCGAAAGGGCGTTAATCAAGGAGATAACAATGAAAGAGAGAAACCTAGCAAAATCAATCGTGATAATGTCGGGCGTTTACGCTGAAGAGTTTGGGTGTGAGATTGTGGTTAATAATCGCGGTAAAGCATCCACTAACGGTAAAGTAATCAACATTCCCAAACCAAAACCAGAATTTCTGGATTTAACGTGGGGGTATTGTGCGCACGAAGCTAGTCATATACGGTTCACCGATTTTTCTGTTGAACTCGACACGTTCAAGCCAGTCGTAGCACACCTAATCAATGTGATTGAAGATACCCGCATCGAGAAGCTGTTTATTGAACTGTTTCCCGGTGCAGTGAAATATTTTCATGCGTTAGCTAATCACATCTTACGCTTCAAAGACAGTGAACCATTAGCGGATATTGACGGTATTCTCAGCATATATTGCTTTCATTATATCCGAGGTAAACTCAATAATTACCCTAACTGGGATGATAACCTAATAGCCATAGAACAGTTCTTGTTTTGCGAATTGGGCTCGTCATTTATGGAAGGGCTAATTTCATTGTTAAATAAAACACTAACCTTAAGAAACACAGTGGAAAGTGCCGAACTAGCAATAGAAATTTATGAGTACCTTAATGATAATCACGACGCAGATCCTAAGTCTTCTGACGAAGGTGAAAGTCAAGATACTAAGTCTTCTGATGAAGGTGAAAGTCAAGACGCTGAGTCTTCTGATGAAGGTGAAAGTCAAGATGCTGAGTCTTCTGATGAAGGTGAAAGTCAAGATGCTGAGTCTTCTGATGAAGGTGAAAGTCAAGACGCTGAGTCTTCTGATGAAGGCAATGAACAATCAGTAAACAGCTCAATATCCAATACTGGTAAAGCGTTATTGAAAGAGTTTATTCAAGCAACGCAGGTTGACTTGGGCGAAAGTGACACCGGTAAAATGGTGGCCGCTTTCTTATCAGAAGATAACGCAAAAGATAAACTATCTGAAGTAGAGATGTACAACGTTGGTACTGGCGAAACCATGGAGCCTAATGTCACGAACAAGACATTAGAATGCTTTGAAAGCATGGCAATCCAGACAACAATCTCATTGAGACACGGCCTGTTGCGACTAATCGAAGATCAAACTCGGAACCAGAAAATGGTAACCAAAAAGGGTCGCAGATTAGCGAAAGGTAAATCACACCGCCTACTTGTAGGTGATATGAGGATCTTTAAACGTAAATGGCGCGAACGAGACACAGTTGATTGCGACTTGGTGGTACTTGCAGACTCAAGCGGCTCTATGGGGGTTAATATTGAGGATGTAAAAATCGCGACTTATGCACTGCTAGATTGCTTAGATAGAATCGAAGGTGCAAATACTTCAGCGTATGCTTTCGGGGTCAGTGATGACGCTATAGTAGAGCTGAAAAACCACAATGAACGATTTGATAACTTAGTAAAAGCCAAGATAGCATCGCTAAGAGCTGATGGAGGAACGCCAGCCGCACAAGCTTATTGGTGCTCTGCTCACTCATTATTTAGAATGCAAGGCAAGAAAAAGATTGTCGTCATGATTACCGATGGGCAACCTGATTCACCAAAAGCAGCTAAAGAAATGGTTGAAACACTAGAACGCAATGGCATAACTGTTATTTGTCTTGGTGTTGGACGGGGAGCAATAATAGCAGCACCTATATTGGATTATGTTTATGGTATCAATCGATGGCTCAAAGTTGAAAAATTCGATTTATTACCCAATGAGTTAATCCGTGTGGCCAAAGAGGTTATCTAACAATTGGGCGCTTGTCGCCCTCTTAACCTCGAAAGAGGAACTTTAAAGGAGAGAACAATGGAAAAAGACTACACAGCAGAAAACGAACAATTTACTCAAGCATGCGCCAGCTATGGTTGGTTAAACATTCTACGGGCATTTACTCCGCTCGTAGGAGCAATCGATTATATCGGCACAAGAAAAGAGAAAAGGCTCGATATCTGCCCGGATTCGAAATGCTCAGGACATCAACTTTGGAAATCAAAAGGTAATTTTGAGCTTTTCAAAGATGCTGATGAACATGGTGCGGGTTACTGTTATAAGTGCCAAAAGCGTTATAGCGGAATGGATAGCGTGATGAATTTTAACGGTTGGGATTTCCCATCTGCAAAAAAAGAAATCAAGCAATTAATTGGATTTGAAAACGATCCCAATTATAAACCATCCGAACGCAAGGTTACGCAGTATGTACCTAAAGGTCCAAGCCAATCGGAGTTATTGGAAGCCAAGCAAAATCGTAAAGCGATGAACACTACTTGGTCAGAAGCTTTATATCTAAATGACGAAAGAGCTTTACCCGTAGCGAAGTATTTTGCCAAGAGAGGAATAACAAGCTTGCAAACCCTAATGAAAGGGAATGTTAAGTTTCATCCTTGCATGCCATTTTATATTCCTTTATCGCACTCATCGGAAGATGTTAATGAAGAAGATAAAATGGAACGGGAACATTTATTGAAGTATTGCCAAGCGCATCCTTCATTCAAAGAATTTCGTTATAGAGATGGCGAACCGACAATGGCCAACATGGGGAACCATCCTTGCATTCTTATTATGGTAAGAACGCATGATGGCCAAGCACGTCGAATTCACCGAATATTCATTGATAATGATGGCAACAAAGCCTCATTTCATTTAGCTGGATTTGAAGTGAAAAAAATGATGCCTGGTGGGTATGGTTTGGAGGTGACAGGGTGTTATTGTCACATCGATCCCCCAAGTGAAGTGGTTGGTATTGGTGAGGGTCTGGAAACTGTACTTGCAGTAAAACAGGTTACAGACATGCCAATGGATTGCACAATCAATGCGGGTGGCTTAAAAAACTACATACCTAAATTTGGCACCAAACTGGTGTTCATTTTTGAAGATAAAGATCTTTCAAAAACAGGTGAGTTGGCAGCTATCGACGCTGAAAAGCGATTGATAGAAGAATTTGGCGTTGCTGTAATTCGCCTAACTCCACCAATAGAACTAAATGGAAGGAAGTCCATCGACTGGCTAGATGTTCTTAATGAACTTGGCGAGAGTGGTTTTCCTGAAATAGCCAAAAAATGGCGTGAGTTTTCAAAAGTCGCGTAGACTAATTAATGGGTGCTAGTGATAGCTCCCCATTTTAAACTACTTTCCAAGAGAGTCGTTTAAAATGATCCATCCGGCAGGATATCCACAACAAGGAGATAAATCCATGCAGCAACATATCGTCAATTTATATACAGACCTGAACCAAATAACCGAAGGAGCAGGCGAAACAATCGTTAACATCATATGGACTGTTAATTTTAACCTCGATCTTGCCCATTACTTTAACAAGCGCAAATACAAACACGATCTGAATTTGCTCAAAAATGGCGTGGGCCAACTTAAGATAAAAATCCCTGATTACACATCAGAAAAATACATTGCGAAGTCAAAAGCATATTTATTGGCCTATGCAGAGGCTATCGCAGCTAAACACTTAGTCGCCAACAGTGGTGTCAATGTATTTGGTTTTACGTACAGCGATGATGGCATGGTAATGACAATTCGAAGAGATCAATTACTGTTCAAATTAAGCCAACCAGATGCAGTTAAACACTTACATCGTAAAAATGTGGACCAACAATTCTTCACTGACTATGACGCGATATCAAACATGACAACGACAGCCGCTGGTTATCTCTATGGCGCATCATTTGTTGAAGAACTGGACCCTGAATGGGTAAAACCGCACTTAGAGCCTGGAGCAAGTTTTGATTACTACAACAGTGCGCAAGAGCTAGATATCCGCTCAGCAGAAACGGTTTTCACTTCAATAGGTGAAGTAATCATTAACTACCGAAGTGTTGAAGAGGTAATGTCCAACCCATGGACTCGCTATCAAATGGAAACAAAAGAGCAATTTGAACCGAGAGCATTTGATAGTGTTAGCAAAATGGTTAAATCAGCTACACAGGTTATCTATGAAAATGATTCATATTTAGACAAAATCAGACGCAAGTTCGGAGATAAATGCTTTTTACTATACGACCCTCAGACCCATACAGCTTTCCCCATTAAACCAACCAAGGACGGCTCAAGTGAAATTTACCACATGATAGGAATGAAGAAGCGCATCAAAAAGGAACAGCTAGAAGAGATGCAATCGAAGGGCTATGGGCTTGAATTTGCAAAAAAAGAGTCAAAAGAACCTAACAAGACTAACACACCAGTAAAGTTTAATTTCCAGAGCTCTAAGAATTAAAAGATATAGAATATTAATAATTAAGATCTATACTTAAAGTGATTTTATAGCCACACGCTATGAAGCTATCAGTCCTCAGATAGCACTTTCGCAGGAAAGGTGGACGCTACTAACAGCATGCCCGAAAGGGTCTTAACAAGTCGAAAAGACCTGGCTCTAGCAGCCACATTTACCAAATAAAGGCCACTAATAATCAAGTGGCCTTTATTTCTTGTCCATACAATTGCTAATAATGATACCCTTCAAATATATCCCTATCGAAGCCCAACTCCAACCTAATGAGTTATCAGGAATAAAACGAGTAACAATCGACCACAAAAGCAATGTAAAGATGCTCGCCAAAAATATATCAATGTAGCCATAGTCAGCCACCAATGAAGACCACAAATCAACCATACATCCCTCCACAAAACACAAAACACAAAACACAAAAATAAAATATGCTGCATGATTTCCACTAAGCAATATAAAAATTAACACACAATGACACAATGCAAGCCTTGAAATGGAAAATTCTTTAAATAATTTGTAGCGGTGTTAGAATGTTAAGCACTCGCACTTTTCTGTGCACGATAACCACATCTCTAATAGGTCAGCGTAGTTGGACGTATACTTTAACTATGCTGGTTTTTCATGACCGAAAGGCGACAAATACTTACTCATAGAACAAATAGATATTTGTGCCATGAATTAAGTTATGCGAAGTTAATGCTAACCACATGAAAAATAATAACTATCGCTCATAGCTCCCTTTACTTTTCTGCATCTCCATTGATGCTCAACAAGATTTGTACACTAAGTACAAAGATCACCATCGATTAGGTGATGCTGCAATTGTGCAGTTCGAAATACTTACACTCAACTCGAAAGGGTAAACAAGGAGAAAATGATTATGGGAACATTGGTTATGTGGGTTCTTGCTATGGGGTTAATTTTGGCAATTCCTAAAATGATGGGGCATATAGTGGCGGGCCTATCGGATTCACTAAAGTATGTCTTTTCAGGAATACTCAAAATGCTCGCTCACGTTATGAAGTTCATATCTTGGCTGGCTTCAAGTCCTATTCGGTTGGCAGTAACAATTGCCAAAGCAGTGCACTTTTGGTTTAAAAATGCAGCATTGGGCTACAAATCCACCAAGCAGAGTAAAGCCAAAAAAAACCGGTTTAAATCAGCGATGAAGCAAAAAGAAGCGCGATCATCAATGATTAAACAGGCAGCTGACGCTTACGATTCACATTTCTATCAAGCTACAGCCTCCATAAAAACTATCAAGATGAAACAGGCCAAACTACTCGAAAGCGAGCTTAAATTAAAGAGCTCTCGAGAGGATGATGCAAACATGGCGGTGCCAACATGCATCCGAAAAGGCATATTTCAGACAGATAGCAGAGGGGATGCTAAGCGTGATGGACATGGTAACCCGATAAAGGTTTCTGTCGTTAATCTGTTCCAGAAAGCGCTAGATGATGTGAAAGAATATCAATCTAGCAAAGGTCAACAGGTTGCGAATGAAAGCCAATTAGCGACAGATAATGAGTTAGAACCTCACTCAGAACTGGCCATTGTCAATGAATACATGACAGCTAGCGATGAAGTGATGCATTACAGTAACGAGCCGTACGAAGAACCAACATCTGATAATGAGCTGGTTATTGAGGAAAACGAAAAATCAATCGTCTTACCAATAATCAACACATCTCCTAATTATCAATCCATAATTTAACAACAACTAACGGCACTTCATCAATAGATGAAGTGCCGTATAAAGGAAAAGCATTTACTATGCTTATATGTCCACACTATTGAAATGACATCAATCAACAGGAAAACACCACAATTCAAACCAAGTGGGAAATTAACTTAATCAAATTAACTCAACAAGGTTGGACATATAAGTGCTACTTATGATGACATTTATCAAATAAACCTGAATATCGCATTTTTTAGCAGCAGTTTTCTTTGATTTATCCATTACTGTATGTAGAATAATTAATCACATTATGGAATCAGACTCACATTATAATGTGGGCGGCTTTAACTAAGTGATGTGGCAACTAGAAGTAACACCTGAATACTGAGGTATTCCCATTAACCAATAAAAACACACAAACCTCACTGAACGGGAACCAAGTTTACAATGACAACGCAAACGGCTTGCATCACATACCAATGGCTTGAAAGTGAGCTAAGGGTTTACATTTCACAAAGAATATCTACATATGGCATAACTCATTGCGAAGATGATGTCAAAGAATTACAGCAAGCTCTTAGGGTCAAACTTTTTACACTGGTTGATGTGTTAAATGAGAAGAATTTGAGTCCAGTTGATGCGATTCGTTATTGTAAAACTTGCTTGAAGCACGCTATATACGACCAAAACGCAGCTCTTGAGGTTGTAAAAAAACCCAAATCACATTGGATAAATCTCATCTCTAGCCATGAAACTGCCACCTCTAACAACCAGCAGGCATCACCATCAAAAGTAAGTAGTTCTGCAACTTTTGAGGATTTAATTGACAATTTGGATTCTGATTTTCATGAGATGAGCTTAGAAAAACGCTACTGTTATGAAAAAGCATTACAAAAAATTTCCGATCTAAGTCAATTCATCGATGAAGATAAAATAAGCATTTTATATGGAATCTACCTCAAAGATCTGTCACCAGAAGAAATAGCAAACGAACTGAATCAACGAGCTGAGCAATGCAGACTAACTGCGCAATTTGTTAAAAGAAAGGCACAAGCCGGATTAGATGACCTTCATGCATTATTGAATGAAATTAACATTCACAAAGAAGATTTGTTTTAAGATAAAAAAGAGGCTTGCGCCTCTTTTGTATTCAGACAGGCTCTATTAACGATAGGCTTGGGTAGTTTGTTATAAATTCACCTTCCACTTTTGGGGGGTTCATTGCCAGCAACACTCCTGTCAATATCTCGCCTGAACCTAAATCATTGAAAGAGATTAAATGCTTTTCCCCATTTAACGCCAAAACGTAATCATTGCAACTAAACACCTCCAACATAGCCCCCTTTATAGAATCCGAAAATAAATCGAAAAACTCAGGAGTCTTGAAGAACAAACCGAATTTAGTCATGAATACTGTTGATTTGGGAGTATTCCAACTGATCGCTTGAGATTCAAATAACCCCTCTAAGTACGGTATATACATAGACACCATCAAATGAGAGTGTTTCTGAACTTGTGGAGATCCCAGAAGGTCTGTCGATAAATGAGACAACCAGAACGGACGACCAATTATCATTTTCTTTGCGGAACGTCTCGATAGTTCATCATCACTAAAAGAGATTTCTTTCGGCAAATGAACTATTTTAACGGGGCCAAATGGCGTCTCATCTGGAGCGGAGTTATCGTCCGTTGGCATAAAACATATTTCAACTTTCCGATCTTCAACCTTTAACCCATCGCTCGAACTCGATTGTGGTTCAACGGTAACCGATGGTCGTTTGGTTACCCCTTGATTCTTCGGTGTTCGGCCAGCACTTAACCCTCCAAGAGCAACCGCAAAACCTTTATCTGTCAGAGACTCATAATCACTCGGGGCTTTCTTTTTATCTATCGCTTTACTCTGTTTTTTGCCTTGCGACTTACGCTGGTTAGCGTCACTATCAGCGCTAACTGTGCCGCCCACGTTATTGGACGACTCTGCATTGTTTCCATTGCTTCGAGATGGGATTTTAACTGCAGTTCGCTTCTCCATAGCCATTACAGGCGGCTTTGACCGCGCTTGGTTATGGGTTAAATCTTCTGAATTAACCAGTGGGGGAATTGGACATATTGATTTTTGATCCTTGTCCGTTGATATATCTCGTATTTGAGTTGATTCAGTTGATTCGGTTGATTCAGTTGGGGCGTTCTTTTGTTTAATTTTAAGCTCAAATGGAACCTCATGAAGCAATCTGTAAATTTCAGGGTAGGCTTCTTTTTCGAAGTTTAGAGCATCTGCATGCAAGCTTTTATCTGAAATATTAACCTCGACACCATACGAACGCACATCCTCAATTTGGACAGTCTTGTACTTTGTTGCATCAAATACTAGGTAACTAATCTCGCGAGTTTTGTTGTTGTTGTTCCTGGAAAAAAACTCAACCCACCATAGCGTATCACCGCTTGGGGCGTTAAGAGTAACGCCATTGTCAGCTAGTAATAGATAAGCCGACTGAGCATTGGGAATGCTAACATTCTTTTCTTTAAGGTATTTATTAGCTATTGGCAAAACACTTTTTGCTGAAACAAAAATCAAATTACCAAATCGCTCTATGTGTGAGAATTTACCCATAGCAGCTTGATTGCAATTCAAATTGTAATAGCTCGGATTCTCAAAGATGGAACGAAATACGTGATTATAGGCTTCATGAATGGAAAGATTAGGGTCTTCTAAATCGACATAATTGGTCGCGCCACTATTTTGGTGGAAGGCTTTCACAGCGTCCTCCGTGGAAAGCATATCAGCAGCCTTAACACTAGCACCGATGTCCGAGCCATTATCATAGTCAGAAGCAATGGTATGGATTAGATGAATAAAAAGTTCCGCACAATACTCTTCACTATATTGAAAAACCCATTCCAGCCCTTGCAATGGTACAACTGAAGACAAAAATGAAGTTGAAAACAGTTCATGTGAATGCTTAAGATAAACGTTCGCATTTTTTTTATTGCGATTCCGAACAGTTTTAAACTCAACACGCTCGCCTTCACTTGGCGTGACATGAATTAAAGGGCTCCACTGTTCCCACTCACCGGACTTGGCTTTGATATACCACCGAACATCGGTCAATATTTTCCCAGAATCATGCAACAAGCCACCGATGAAAACGCAATACATAAATACACGCTCTAACCACTGTATTGACTCTATTTGTCTGTCTGGGAAATAAACACTTCCTTGGCATTTGCGCATCGCATATACCGCAACCTCCAGAGAGTGCTCAATCAAACCATAACGCTGTGCATGATGATATCGTTCAGATGCTCCAATATCTTGACACAGCACAGAGTAAGAGTGGATAGCTGGCAAGTAGTAACGCTCAAATAATTCATCAGAAAGCCCGCAAACCTCTTTGATTTGAGAGACCAAATATTGGCATTTTTCACTAGACAAAATTGAACGTGCATCTTCAAAAAAATGACCATTCTGACTTATAGGAGCAGGGCGGTTGGTAACCAAACCATTATCGTGTTTCTCGATATTTCTAGGCAATACAGCGGTCGAATCATCATTTTTTTTTGACCCCGATTTTCCAAACGAAAATATACTTCTAAATAAGCTTTTTTGCATGTAACTCACCACAAATAGGAAAGATTATGAAGCATGAACTGACTGAAAAGCAGCAACACTTTATAAATATAATTGGCACGAAAACGAACCTAAAACGAATTTTAAAAGCTCTACCAGAGCGCGAATACGTCAAACTAGAAAAAACATTCTCCTCCGCGATCAAAGAAATTATTTCAGAGCGCGAGCAAGAACAAAAACAACGCAAGGCATATCAGATGTTAATAGAGCAATGCAAGGCAGAGCTAAACTCCAAGGGTGTACCAACCGAGCTCATAATAGAGCATTTCTCACAGTCATAGTGTACGGGCATTTTGCTACTTTGAACGTCGAATAATTTAAAAAGGTTAAAGAAATGGCAATCACAAATGCATTAGATTACATGAATGCACTTCGAATGGTTGACGATCCAAAGACGGTAAAGCATGACTTAACCACGCTTTCCTATGCTCATAACTGCGCTCATTACACAAGACGAGTTAAGAACTGCGCTATAAATGCGCTTGAAGAGCCATTTGATAACTACCGGGCCATCCGAACAATCGCACTTGAGCTTAAAAATAGCCAATGTGGTGCCTTTATTGCTGCAAAACTTGGCCTGAAAAACATCAGCTACAAACAACATTTAAGTAGCTTGCTATATTGTAAAAGCACCCTGGGGAGCAATGAATTTCATTCTGGTCAATTTGATTCAATCATTGAGCAAAATGACAGCGTATCAAGTGCCGATCTACTTGAAAGGCTAGAAAGACATTTCGCCATTCTCATTAAGTTACAAATAACATCCTTTATCGATTACTCACGACTAATTCCTCCATTACACGCCGAGGAACTAAAAAGCTATAGCCGAAACCACCAAATGGAAATTGACAGTAGAAGCGTATTATCCGCTGACTATATCAACCTACTTGCCTCCATTATTGGTGTGGCATTAACACGAGCCTCTGAGGGTAGTGAGGTCGGGCAAATACACCAAGAAATGTGCCGTCTATCCAACCCGAAGGATGAGCTATATGCCTTCGTTTCCACATCGCTAGCTAACGCAAATCTACGACTAATGAGAGATGAGTCATGAGCATAACCATACGAAATAACATGGCTTGGCGAAAGCTAATACGAGTAAGCCGACACGTTATTCACAATACAAGGCCCGCTAATTTTTGGAGCCTGTATTTGAAAGATATGAAAGAAAATTTACATGAACTGGAGAGTGCGGAAATCCTCTTAGCAAAGGTAATTCACAGCTCAATGGATATAGAGAAAGTATTGACAGAAATTCACTCCTCGAATGCTGGATTGGTGCTAGAGGACATGCACGAAACACGTATTTTCATAAAAAAATGCCAGCATTACATAGGGGGTGAGCATGCGAGTTAAGTCACATCAATTTAGCTACGAATTACTAATTAATTCAGCGATAGATGATGCAGTTCAATCAGACATAGTGGCGATCAATTCTATTGCTTCAAAACCAGAAAAAGAGCGTATTCCTATGTTGATGGAATGGTTTAATCTATCAAAAGAATGTGCGTCAGAAATTGAGTTTATGAAGTTATTCATTGTCCTAATTGAAGCGGCATCAGAAGTAAATAAAAACGCAAAAGATCTTGATGATGTAACAACTCTTCGTGCGGTTTCAGAAACAAAATTCGGTCAAGATATAATCCAGAAAACGTTAGATAAATATCGATTAATCGTACAAGTAGAAGCTCTAAATATCAGCTTCGAGCAGCGCACAATGATAAAAGCGGAGATGAATATCTCACGAAGAAATGCACCCAAATTACGTGCGATTTTAGCTCCATCTATACAGCTAGAAAAATCTAAACACAGCTTTATTGGCAGCGGAAAAACACAGACCAAAAGCAACAGGGCTGTTGATAATTTCAGAATTCACAACTCTCTAAAAGAGCTAGATTCTATTCTTGAAAACTCCAATAAAACCTACCCCATAACGAGTGCATTGGTAGCGTTTGCGTTACATGGAAACCTTGAGATTAGACACTTAAACAATGACGTTTTAGAAAACATCGTTAATGCAATAAACATTCGAGGCTAGGATTAACATGAACAGTAAAAACAAATCTGTAAAAGAAATTTCAAACACACCATTTGAACATGGCGCTCCAATGGATGTTGCAGGAACGATGGTAGAAAACAAACCATCCCAGACATATGTAACAATCAGATTTTATACCAAAGTAGCTCCTAAAATGCTCTTTTCAATCAAGAATGCCGACACAAAAGACAAGAACAAATTTGTTATTGGTGTAGATTGGTTTGATACAAAATTAGCCCCGCTTTTTAATGCAATAAGAAACGATGATCCATTTGCAGACCAAATGCTTTTAGATATAGAAAACGGAATTGAAACGTTAGGTGATATGTATAAAAGCAAGCAAGAGAACATCAGGAACTTGATTAGTAGCAACCTAAAAATGGCATCATCGAGCATTGAGTTTCCAGACAACGGCCACACATCTGAATGCAAAGTTTCGTTCAATAATCGATTGGCTTATAGTTTTCTATGGTTAACTAAAGAACTCGATAATTACATGTATTACCTACACCTTGCAGACAAGTTTAATGTCATTAATAGAGAGACGTACAATGACGAGTGGAGTGATGCAAAGCGAGCATTTAGACGCACACTTGGACTGATAAACGCTTGGAAACCAACATCGATAACACGCGTAGATCTCGCCCAAAACACAGCGAGGGTAGCCATTGCTTTTGGCATAAATGAACGTGTAAATCTGAGCCAAGAGGTTCTTTTTTTACAAAACAGGGCATCGACAGCACCAGCAATTAACGATTGGAAAAATGGCATTATTAATGATGAAATTTTAAGTATGTTAAAAAACAACTTCACCTAATCAAACCCAATAAAAAGCCCCCACGACACATCGTGAAAAGGGGCTTTTTATTGTTAAATGCTCCAGTATTAACATAAACTTCATTACCCTCACTCGCACACAAAAGATTCAAACACCCACAAAAAACCTCACCCAAAAACAGTTTTCCTTCACCACGAAAGTCGTAAAAACCTAACCCGAAATTAGTTTTAACCCTAACCCAAAATGCGGTTATCCCTAACCCGGTCAACGTTTCTCTGGGAGGGTTTGGAGTCCCGATTTTCACTATATATAAATATATAAAAGATAAGCTATATAAGCGCCTGCTGGCAGGTGATTGTATAGCTTATCTTTTTGTGCCCTGAAAGTGGTTGCTTGTCGTGGTGGTGTGGCGGGTGGATTTGGTTACTAAATAACAGTGAACCAAAAAGGAATCATCATGAAAAATTATCAACGCGGATTAATCGCTGGGGTGCTGGTTTTGGGGTTGTCTGATTTGGCGATAGCCAGGACGGAAACTAACGAAGTTCAATCAGAACTTTTGTATCAGAATGGCGGTTATACACAAATCGTTGTAGACACGAAATTCGAACAGAAATACCCATTACTTCAAGTTACAAATCTGGAATTCCCATTCTCAATAAAATACGTTGGCCAAGCAATGAATTTTGCGCTGGCCTTGTCCGGTTATCAACTCGAAAACATTAACGAGAGTAGCTACGAAATTCTGGCTTTGTATTCAAAGAAGCTGCCCATAGTGAATCGCTCATTCACTCGCTCTACGACTAAACAGATTCTCGAAGTGATTATTGGCAATGGCTACACAATCGATATAAACGAAACTTCTCGCATCGTTAGAATTAGAAAATCACAAATAGGTAGCTGAAAATATGAATACCAACAAGATCAAGAAACACGAACAAGATCCATCAATCACTGAAACCGAAGGGAAATTAAAGGTGGTGACAAATGAAGATCTGCAAGGAGCAGAAGTTATGCCAGAACAAGACCAAAATCAGGCAATAGATGAAGATATTCCAGATAGCGAATCCAAGAAAACTAAACCTAAAAAAATCATTAAAGCAATTCTGGCCATTCTAGTATCTACAGCAACGATTGGGGCAGGGTACTACCTATACACCACCAACGAGCAAAAATTACCAAACCTGATTAATTTCACTAACAACAGCGACAAAAACCAAAGCATAACAGCAGCATCCCAACAAGAAATTAGCAGACTATCTCTGCAGATTGATGACATCACATCACAGCTAAATGAATTAAACATCAAACAAACCATCGAAAGCATGAAAGAAGAACAAGAAGCTCTTAAAGGTAAATTAGAACGTAAGGTCAATGATCTCCAAGAAGAAATTGAATTGTATAGTGAAAAATCCAGCATGAGAGTAGCAGAGATTCTTCAACTAAAAGACGAAGTAAGAGCAATAAAAGACAGTTCAAGTTTGAACACCCAAGAGCTGGCATTAAAGATCCAAAAAATCGAAAACGATCAGAAACAAGAAACCAAGAAATTGCTGGACAGTATAGCCAATAAATTCAGCGAACTGGATAAGTCAAAAATCCAAATAGACGCAGCAACCAAAAGTACCAGCGCCAAATCAACGCCAAAGAGCACTAGCAATAAAACTGAAACCACCGATACGGCCATAACGGAAATAAAAAGCGTTGGCAATTTAAGACTGGTCAACATCACACAGTTTGGTTCTCAGTTTGTAGCCCAACTCTCTGATGGCTTGTCAGGGGCAATGCCAATCATAAAAGAGGACCGACTAGGCAATTACACTGTAAAAAATATAGATAACGATGGCGTCGTGCTAAAGGATTACGCTGGGCGCGAATACCTCATGCAAATCCAGAGATAACGGTGAAGTAATGAGAATAAAAACCAAGATAGGATTGGCAGTATCCTTATTATCGATAGCAACGGTCGCTAACAGTTACGAGCACAAAGCGCTTCGTGTTGAAAAGACGCAGGTTATCGATAGTAAAACCGGCAATAGCGAAAGACAGTATTTGATCGAAGGATTGGAGATAGTCTTATCAGAAAAAGATAAGCGTCTTGCGAGTAACTGGAACTTGGATGATGCTGATTGGGCAAAGTACAAATACATTATTGAATACACACCGAGAGGAACATGGACGCCAGATTTAGACCCTCCCATTGTTTTGGGTAACTACGCAACGACTGAAGCTGAGAGAATGCATTACGCCAAGATCATGAACGAGTTGGAATTAGCTCGAAGAGGTAGGGAATTGGCGTTTCAAGAAGCGGCTATAAAGGCAATCTATCAAATGGTGCCAGGCTCAGACCCAAGCATAAAAAAACCGGTCACTGGTCTAGCGACTCAGCTAACCGATAGCAGAGACACTTTAAGAAGTTTATTTATCGATCTTGGAGCATGCGATGCCGACTGCAAGATATTTTCGACGTTAGCGATAGCAACGGCACCATCGACTACAAAACTGGACATTCACTTTACTCGTTCGACAGCGGCGCAAGCGGAATCATTTCTTAAAAGCATTGGGGTAACCGATGAGCGCAAGAAGTCAAAAGCTATTAGCGTAAATGCGTCCCTCGACAATGAATTGGTCGAGAAGTATCGAGGTGGTGGAAAGGTGCCGTACTACATCATAAAAACCGACACTAACAGCAAAAGAATCCACATCAATTAACGAGGCTAAGCTGTGAGACATTTACTGCGTTTGTTTGTGATGGTGCCGGGTTTATTTGTAAGCAGCACACAATTTGTAACTGGAAGCGAAATACAGGCGATTCAGGTTCCAAAATACTTTGTATGGCTGTCACAAACAACGAGTGTACCTGCCGATATTCTTTATGCGCTGTCAGTACAAGAGTCAAACTCCAAGATGAATAACAACACGGTGAGTCCTTGGCCATACACAATCAACTACAAGGGCGTTGCGTTTAGATACGAAGACTATAACTCAATGATAACTGCAGCCAAAAGATTGTTGTCAGAAGGTAAGACTGCGTTTGACATAGGACCATTCCAAGTAAATTGGAAGTGGAATGGTCATAGGGCTGAGTCGATAGAAGATTTGGGCAATCCCCACAGAAACGGCATCATCGCATCAGAAATTCTCATCGAACAATACAACAAATATGGCGATTGGTTTTTAGCTGCAGGTCGATATCACAACCCATCGAACAGCAAGGGCCATGCCGATAAATACACTCGAGAGTTTAGAGAGAAGTTTCTATTAATCCAAAGTGGCGAATACCAGAAGAAGTCCTTGAAGACATCTAGAACCAACAAAGGGTGAAGGGATGAAAAAGCCAGCAACAGCATTGTTATTATCGTTACTACCTATTTTAGCATCAGCAAATGTTGTCACTGTGAAAACGGTGGTAACGAAAACTAAGGCAAAGCCACTGGAAGAAAAAGAGCTCGTATATGATAGGCCAGAGATATCCGAGCAAGAGTTGGGGGTGCTGGTAGATCAAGAAGCGCTGAGGCTGAACCATATTTTGCGCACTAGCACCATGAACGTACTTAGAGACTTTAAGTCAGGCAAGCCTAGTATGGTGGTTTTGGGTAGCAATCCATCTGAGTCAAAACCGATAAGGGAGGTGATACGGCAAGATGAATTGGAAGTGGGCGAGAACCGTAAACGAGAGTTAAGCGAGTTAGCGCAACTGGAGAGATTTAAGAATGGCGAAATATCCAAGCAAGATCTTCATGAGGCCGCTCTTCGAAGCATTTTCCCAGTAACGACCACGTTAAAGCCAACGAAATTGCCATCGCGGTTGATAAAGTTAAGTCCAGAGCAGGCATCAAGGGTTCAGCGCCCAATAGCAGTGATAGGTGCTGATAGTTATTCCTTGGAGTGGTTAAAGTTGAATGTTGGAGCGATTCGTCGTCACCGAGCCGGTATTGTAGTCACACAAGTAAATTCAATGACAGACTTTCTAGCTATCAAGAAGTACGCACCAGACATTGAGATGCAGCCAGTGGACGCTAAACAGTTTTTGCAGAACCTAGGTGTTAGCGTGTATCCAATCATCATAACGCAAGAGGGTGCAATTCAATGAGCACAGAAAGGACGCTGGACGGTTACTTACGCCCCTCATTTGAGTGGCGCACCATTGTATATTCGGTGGTAGCGGTTTTGTTTTTATGGATGTTTGCGCCGTGGATTGGTTTGAGCGACAAATGGCTGATTGTATTTAGTATGATCTTCTTGGTTTTAGTGGGTAACCGCTTGAACTCGCTCATTTACATTAAGAAATATCAAATGTCGTTGAATGTCATAGACGCATTTCATTTGAAGGCAGATGAAATCCCATGGACGGATAAGCTTCAGTGGATAGGTAAAGGTTTTGCATATTTGGATTCGGACGCTCAAAAGGTTTGGGATGCCAAGAAAGAGAACCTAAAACCCTTCTATGAGCTCCCTAGCTTCGTTGAGAAGCTGAGAGCTAATGAAATCAGTGTTGAGCTACGTCGAGGGGTAAATAAGGGCTTAAAAGAGCGCATAGGCGCTTTTATTGCAACGATATCCAAAAGACAAGAATTCACTATTGCGATATTGAATATCAGTATACGGAATATTTACAAACCGCTACCGCCAGTAGGTGGCAACCCTTTGTACCATGCGACAGGCTTTGTTCGAGAGACTGATATTTTTATGCCATTGGATGACAGGGCGGGTCACACGATCATGTTTGGTCAGAGTCGGGTGGGTAAAACGGTCTTTTTGAGAAGTCAGATATCGCAAGACATTGCTAGACGCAATGGTGTTGCAGGCGTATTTGATCCCAAAGGCGATTTAGAGTTATTGGGGATCATGTGGTCGGAAGCCAAGCGCTTAAATCGAGAGGAAGACTTTTACGTTTTCTTGTTGGGTGAGCCAGAAATTAGTGCTCGTTACAATGCTATATCGTCTTTCAGCCGCTTAACGGCCATTGCAGGTCGAATCGCCAACCAAATGTCAGGAGGTGGAGACGGTCAGGTATTTAAAGACTTTGCGTTTAACTTCATGGTGTATGTGTCGGCAGCGTTGTTGGAGATGGGTGAACAGCCGGATTTCAAGTCAATGAAAGCAAACATTGAGAATTTAGAGGGTCTATTCAATCGCTACGGTAAACACTTGATGCGTAGAGATAATCCTAACTACAAGGAAGAGTATGAGGATTTAAACAAACCAAAATTCAAGATGAACGCGAAAGGCGATATGGTTGAAGAAAGATTGAAGATCGGGGCAATGAAGGGGAGGGATTATGCAACCGTTATCACCGATAAGATAACGAGTGATTTTTATGAACGTAACCCAAGATTGGTGAATCAGTATTTTGAAGGTTTACGAGCAACGATGAAATCGGACAGTCAGTATACATCGAAGCTTACTGCATCGCTCATACCGTTATTAACAAAGCTCACATCGGGACAGCTAGCCGACATTATCTCCCCTAACTTTAACGACATGAAAGATACGCGCCCGACGTTTTCTTGGGACAAAATCATTCAACGCAAAGGTATTTTTTACGCTGGTTTCAGTTCAATGCAGGATGAATTGGTCGCAGAGGCCGTAGGTAATCAATTCTTTGCTGATTTAGTGGCTAAAGCGGGTGAAATCAACAACTACGGTATTAACAAGGGCATACCGGGAGCCTCAACGAAGGACATTACACCGATATGGTTGCACTGTGATGAGTTCCAATCCCTAATGGGTGATGAATTTATTCCATTATTAAACCGTTCTGGCTCAGCAGGGGTTCGTGTCACGGCTTACACACAAACCAGAGCGGATATTGAGGCGAAGCTAGGCGACAAAGCGAAGGCTGACGTTGTGTTAGGAAACTTCAACAACGTATTCATGATGCGAGTGGCCAACCAATATACAGCCGAATACCTCACTGAAATGGTTCGAACGGCAGATGTGTTGGGCTTAGATGTGGGTGGAGCAACAAGTGATGGTGGAGCTATTACACCGAAAAGCACATTCAGTAATGACAACGAGGATGGTAAATCGCCAGGAGAGGGTTTCTTTGGCACGAGAACTCAGGCGGCAATCAAAGTTGAAGCTCATCAGCCAATCATTTCACCGGAAACGATCATGACACTACCAAAAGGTCAGGCGTTCGCTTACATCAACCGAAACAAGCTAGTGAAGCTGAGATTCCCAATCCTTCATGATGCATCCGGTGGTAGCGCTGGAGAGATGGAAGAAATCCGAAAAGAGTTGAAAGAGAAGATCAGAGCCGTAGCCTAGCACTTCGTCATTTCATGATGCGGTCGTTTGATTGAAAACAGAACGAGAGGAAAGTATGGGATTAAGCGTATTGATGCCTTTTGCTGAAGAGGTAGAAACGGGAAATATTGTTAGTATTCGCCAAGTTGAGCGAGGGGCGGCATGTCGATGTGTATGCCTGTCCTGTAAAACACCAGTCAGCGCCCGGCAAGGAGATACCAATCAATGGCATTTTGGACATAGGACCGATGAAACTAGCATCGAAAGTGAGTGTGATTACTCTCCCGTAACAGCAATGGCATTAATCCTACGCCAACAATTGTCCTTATTGACATCGATACAAGTAGATCTTGATGTGATAGACGGTTTAGTTTGGTCGGTTGATGAACGGGCATTTGGTGAGACAATCGATCTCTTAGGTAGGCAGGAGGACGGAGAATACACGATAGCTATCGAGATCCCATTTGCAAACAACATTGGTTTTTGTCTGGACACGGTATCGAGAAACGTGGATTGCCTATTGAGCATCAATACCCGTCAAATGACCAATGCACTCTATGGCCTAGAGCCCAACAGGGAGAACTATACGCCTGAAGGTGTTTTTCAATTGCTCATTGAGAATTGGGATGAGTGGGTAAGGGTGGTTGAGCCGCCAAAAGATGACATTACGGAGATAGCCCCACAAGTTGATTTAGCTGCAACCGAGACGATACAAACGGAGTCAACGTGTCGCTGTTGTGGTACGCAACCTGGCACAATGGGGAAGGGACTACTGTGCAATCGCTGTGTTTTCTTAATGTGGGCAAGCGGTTTATCAATCTAACAGAGATGGTTCGTTATTATCGTAATTCATGATGGTAATGTTAACGGGTGTGGCGGTAAACATTCATTAGCCACACTGGTAAGTGTTGCGTGATATCAAGCTATTGTTGCAAGGAACTGGTAATGTTAAGCGGTTTCTTTACCAAACGACTAGAAATAATGGTAAACCGTTGCACGTCATGATGAAGCAGATCATCACTCAAAAGGATGGTCCGAACGATTAATATGGATGACAATACTTACAACAAAGCATTGCACATACCAATAAAAGGGCGGTAAATGGTGTAGTATTGATACTCATGGTCGTTACTTAGACAGTACAGAGCGGTAGAAATAAGGAATACAGCGTGCAGCAATCGATGACTAAGCCTTTATATCTTAGTGAAATTGGACAATACGGCATCTTATCGAGAGAGGTCGAGGAGTCGTTATATCCAAAGTTAATTATGGGCTGCGTCGCCACTCAACAAAAATTGGTTGAGTCGAATCTGCGGATTGCGATAAAAGTAGCGAACCGCTATCACCGAAAATATCCTCATTTTGAATATGAAGAATTGATATCGGAAGCGAACGTTGGCTTATCATCTGCCATTCAAAAATTCAATCCTTCGCTCGGATACCGCTTTTCCACCTATGCTGAGCACTGGATCAAGAAATACCTAGAGATGTACTGCGTGATGAACAATTATCACGTTCGTGTGACACCAGACATTCATTATGCCGCTATGCGGTTTTATGCTTATTTAAACGAGCAAGAACTCACCATAAACAAGCTTTCTGCCTCTCAGTTCGACAACATACAGAAAGAGCTCAATATCAGTTCAAATAAACTGCGTTTTATCATTCAGCATTTAAATCAACCTCGTTACGAAAACAACAACCACTTAATCGACAGCGACAGTTCGCTAATGGATAGTGACAATGAGAGGTTATGGAACAAAGCAGATCCTGCCCTCGTCACTAGCGAAGATATAATTGAGAGCATCGAGCAGGAACGAAGGGAGCAATCAATAGGCGCTGCATTAACTTCTCTTTCTGAAAGTGAGGAGCGGATACTTTCTGCCAGCTTTGGACTTCACGACGATGAGGCTTTGAGCCATGAACAGATTGCAGGAAACTTCCACATCACAAAATACCAAGTGAGATCAATTAAGCGCAAAGCAATTGCTCGATTAAAGGCAGATATCGAAAACCAAATAGGCATCAAGATTCCATGAAGCGATTGTTGTTGATCAGTTTGATTGTATTACCTAGCTTGAATGCATCGGCAGAGGCCACGCGAGCAAAGGCTCCAGAAAAGGTCTGTCGGGTGGATAATCCAGCTCTTGCGGGTAAGCAATGCAACAATAAAGATGTATTTCTCTTCCTGCCTGAAGCATATGGCACAGCCAACAACCTTCCGGTTATTGTCAGCGCTATCTTTTGTGACTTCGAACATCCCATCATTACCACACCAGATGCCGTAACTTGCGTTTTCAGTGATTCACGAAAATCGAGTTGGAGAGAATACGGTGTCCATACAGACTAGGGCTTGTATTACTTAAAGTGGGGTTAATCTGAAGGAAATAGATTAACAAGGAGTAAACCCATGAATGCCCATGTTCAGTTGTACACCACTGAAGCGTCACAAGCGGGAAGCTATATCTGTGGTGTAAAGATACGCGAACCTGAAAAAGCCGACTTCAACCAAACCTTTCTTGTCCAATTACCTTTAAGCACAGATAAGTTTAATCGTGCCAGGGCCGAGCTAATCACATTGCAGCATATTTTGCTACATGCCAACCTGTTTGGCTTGCTAAGCGGTGCTAGCATTTCGATAACGGTCAGTCATGGCCAATGCAAGAAGGGCATCCAGCGTCGAAGTGCGATGTCACAAATAAATCAGTTGGGTGCATCACTTCGAATGGTTCTCGATAATGGTTCCGTTGAGGTAAATAATCGACAACCGGCATGGTTCGAGATGACACCAACAATGACACTGAAGTTGTCCAGTCTTTATTTCAATACACACCTCCCGGTTCACGGAATCATGGGCGAGGTTAAAGTAACTTCTCATGCGGTGGATCAAATGAAAGCTCATTCGAATGGAGAAGTGTCGTTTCCATTGAAAGCTATCAAGCGATTATTAAATACCACCATACATCAGGTCGCATTACCGGCACATGTAATGAAAGCGAAGCTTAAAAAGTATGGCGATAACAGCCAGTATTGGTCCTCATCCAATTCAGACTGGGTATTTGTTGTGGCCAACAATAGTGTGATCGTTACATGCTATCGAAAAGATGGTGTGAATTAATTCAAATCAGAAATACATTATGAAACAAGGATATGTAAAAATGCGGTTATTAGTCATTATCGGTACGCTACTGACGTTTTCAACAGTGGCTCAAGCAGCACCTTCTTTTTCCGCTAGCAAAGAGAAGTTAGCCAAATGGTATGCACAAAATCCGGTGCCAACGTTGTACTGTGGTTGTGATGTGACTTGGAAGGGGAAGAAGGGTATTCCAGATCTAACATCATGTGGGTATGAAGTACGAAAGCAGCCTACCAGAGCAAACCGAATTGAATTTGAGCATGCGACTACTGCATTTGCCATGGGTAACCAGAGGCAGTGTTGGAAAGATGGTGGTCGCAAGAACTGCATTGCAACCGATCCTAAGTTTAAGGAAATGGAGGCCGATGCACACAACTTATTCACCTCAATCGGAGAGGTGAATGGCGATCGTTCAAATTACCGCTTTAGCCAATGGAATGGAATTCAAGGTGCCACTTACGGCCAATGTGAAATGCAAATCGATTTCAAAGCTCGCAAAGCGATGCCGCCAGAGCGATCTCGTGGTGTAGTCGCTCGAGCCCAGCTGTACATATCTGAGCGTTATGACATCAAGCTATCATCAGCTGATCGTCGTCTCTTTGAGGCGTGGAACAATACATACGCTCCCCAAGCTTGGGAATGCAAAAGAAATAAGTACATAGAAACATGGCAGGGCAACGACAATCCGTTCGTATCGCGGAGTTGCACCCTTAAGTGAGGAGTTACATGATAAAACGCGCATTACTTTTTGCTACAGCACTCGCGATGGTCGGGTGTAGTAGCGCACCTGACGTTTCGACCTATAAGATTGGGCATTGTGAACTGGCGGTAGGCAGTAGCATTATTGAATCTTGCGGAAAAGCGCACTATATCAAATATCGTAAAATAGAACTCAAGAAAGCGGCTGCAGCGGCAGGCTATCAAATCCATTTATCTACCATCGAAGATCTTAATGATGGGCAAAACAAAGATGTGTTGGGTCTTACCGTGTCGATCATTCCAAGGCAGGACTTATTTCGTTCAGGCAGCTACGAAGTAACACGCGAGAACTACGAAGCCTTAGAGACATTTTTAAAGGCTTTCGTGTCAACCAAAGATGTAAAATCTAACTTGATTGTGATCGGCCATACTGATGCGGTTGGGGATAAGGATGCCAACCAACAGCTTTCCGAAAAACGCGCAGACAAAATCAGTATGTGGGTCTTTTCTGCAAAAATCGACCAACCTGATTGGCGAGGTAATGATACTGGGTTGATATCGATTGGTGCTGGAGAAACACAGCCGATCGCCCCGAATTCCACACCAAAAGGTAGACAGCAAAATCGTCGATTTGAAATTGTGGAGGCGTTTAATCTTACCCCCATCAAAATGATGTCGAATGAGGACATGCAGAAGGTATTACACCTGAAACTTGCTCAAACCACAGTTAATCCAAGTCACTTAGCCCTCAATAGAAGTGAAAGCTCACAAGTCACACGTAAATCGCAGAAGAAAGTCGTACATCGTGATACGAACCCTTTGAAATTAAAGGGGGATCCATACGTAGAAAACAAAGCCTCTGCCGACCTAATGACACAATTGGGCGTCTATCATGAAGAGCGTTGGTTTGGTCTTGTGAATGAAGCGATAGCGATGCCTCCATTGAGCTCATGTGCCTCGACACCGCCCCCGAGCAAATCGGAATCAAAAGGAAAATCAGCTCCAGTGCATGCCTCTTTACCTGCGTTATTTAAAACAACGTGGTTCGGTAAAGCGAATGCAGGCACCAAGGAAACGCTGGTGGTTGTTGGGCCTGTTCAAATTGAAAGAAGCGATTACCGCGCATCTACCGATCCAACCATGTCATTTTTACTGAACTATCACGATCCGAAACAAAAGCCGGATTACACATATTCAATGAAAGTTCAAACGGTCAAGGGTCAGGATGCGGTCTTGTATCGGCTTTATCCAAAAGAAAAAAATGCCAAAGTGCTTTGTGCCGACTTGCTTTTCCATAACTCGGGAGAGAATGAGACAAAGCGCGTAGATGTGTTCTATGAAAGTAATGGGCATATCTACCAAAAATCTTTACAGCTATCACTAACATTATAAGAAGGACAAAATGATGGATATTCTCGACACACTACTGATGAACTGGCAAAGGTTGCTCGTTGCGGTCGTGGCCACCGGCTTAGTGGTTTTATTTCTCCATAAAAACAGGGAAGCGTTGGGGTTATGGTGGTTAGGGTTTCGTCACCGCAACATATTCTTTGGGAAGATAAATCAACTTGCGAAAAACAGCACAACGCAAAATGGTTGGTTTCATTCCGAACGTCAAATTTGCCAGGACTACAAGCCATACTATTCGCAAAATCATAAGTCAGGTGACTACTATGACGAGTGTAAACGCCACCTTGATATTGTAGGGGAAGATGGCCGTAAACCATTAACGACATTGATGGTCATTGGTTTGATGATCGTATTATTTCTTGAGGCATGGGGGTTCAGTTACACCATGTCGGGCTTTATTGACTTAACCGCTTCCGAAAATACCCGTCAAGGCATGGCCTACATTCTTGCTTTCGGTTTTGCCGTTGCATTGGCGTTAGTGACTCACTCAATGGGTGCAGAACTGCATCGAAATAAGCTTATCAACAGCATCCGATCGCTTTGGAAAGCTGATACAACGCCTGTAAAAGAGCTAACCGCCCAAGTAGGTGACCGTGTTGGCCGTATTGACTCTCCAAGTGACTTAAATGAGAAAGCTTACATTCAACGCTTAAACCGCTTGCAACTTGGAGCCTCCTCGAAAAAGCATAACTGGTCCGTTGCGACCGTGGTAGTGGTATCAATCATTGCCATCACCCTGACTTACATTCGTGGTAAAGCTTTGGAGTCAGCACAAACTCAAGATGCGATGTGTACTGTTCAAGGTGGTGAGGTTAGTCAAGGTAGCATCGATTTTAATAACTTATACAGTGGCGATGGGACACCGCAACCTAACTTTGTTGCTGAGCAAAACCAAGATGCGGTGAATGCAGGTAAAAATGAAGCCTGTGATGCAACAGAAAAAGGGAGTTGGGCAACGTTTGGTGTTATGGCTATTCTCTTTTTACTCTTACAAGCGTTCGCAACGTGGGTATCAATGAATTTTGGGTTTGCAGGTAAACACAGTGCTGAAGCTTACAAATATACGCATAAGTTTTCGACTCGTGATGAATTCGTAGCTTACTACGAAAGAAAGGCAGAAAACGTAGCCGATTACGCTCAAAAAACATTAACACGCTTGCAAGCACGTATGGCTAAGAAACTGCCGGATATTACACAATCGACAACGGTCAATGAGCTAATCGAAAGTGCGACCGACCGTAGCTTTTACCAATTTTTAGAGTGGGAGCGTGATCAAGGGTTAGAGCGTGCTCGTCATAATCTCGATCGCCTTAAACAAAGTGCAGAAATTGAGTCGCAAACTCGCAAAGCATCATCATTAAGCGATGATGAAATGAGAGACCAATTATTGAAAGAGCACAAAGCTAGGGTCGCTAAACAGCAGCCTGTCGAAACTGAAGAAGAGCAACGTGCCCGTTTGATGACTGAAATGGGGTTAAATTCATGATTAAAAATATCGCTTTGGCGGTAACAATGGCTGCGTTTGCAGCCGTTGGTAACGCTAGTGAACGTAATGACATTCCATCCTGTTACGACTACGCGCAGTTGAGTGAATACAAACCAAGTCAGCCTAACAGAGAGATCTTTGTGATTGTTGATAAGACGGTGAACTTGGACACCAACTTAAAAAAATCGGTACACCAACAATTGCAGCACTTTAATCAAAGTGGGGATAAAGTCACGATTGTTACGTTTTCGGCACTGGCTCAAGGTGATTATACCGATATCGTATTTTCTGGGTTATTTGAATCGGGCTTGTCTTCAGAGCAACGTAATAGCATGAACCGCATGAAACTGAAAAAGCTAGAACACTGCTTAAATCAGCAACGTGGAGCCATCAATTCAGCGCATAAACTCTTGGCCAGTGCCTTTCCAACCGAGCAAGATAGCTACCCAAAGACAGAATTGGTGGGAACGATTTTAAACCTATCAACGGATCTCGTAGCGCGCTCAAATGCCGAACGAAAAATTGTTCTGGTGGTTTCAGACATGCTTGAAAACAGCGACAGCCTTAGTTTTTATCGTAAGGGTAGCGTGTATATCCCGAGTGCTAGTGATGCGCTGGCAACGATAGATAAAGCCGGATTTAAAGGGGATTTTGACCGCAGTGACATCTATGTGATTGGGGCCGGATTCATCGAGGGGGCTAAGCGTTATTCCTCTCAGAAATCCGTTAATGAGCTGGAAATATTTTGGCGTTCGGTGATCGCTAAAAACAACGGACAACTTAGACAGTTTGGCAAGCCAAGTCTATTAACACAGATCCAGTAAAATAGAGAATATGATGAATTCCAATGCGGTAAAAGCAACCATCTCTGGGTGGCAGAGTCTAAATAAATCAATGCCTAATATCATTGAATTTGAATTGATGTATCTGAATGAGCAAGAATTTATTAAGGATATGCTGAGTAGTTACACTGCATTCTGTGTAGACAATCAAAATGCCTGTAACAGCTGCAACCTTGAGAACCTAGCAAGGGTGATCCCTCACCACATAGTTGAGGATTCGAATGTGTTAAATTCGTTTTTCTGTGCATTATTCGGCCTCGCAATATGCGCTACTGGGAGAATTCCTAACCTGGATGCGCCCATTCATTTAGATATGGCCATGTTGGTAGAGCAAACCAACGGGCGATGCCATTGAATATTTGGCATGTCTGTTATTATTTACTTATCGGTTAGGCAAACAACGGTAAGTAACTATGACAGACACAGCTATCAACCCAATTATTAGCCAATTAAAAATGGAGGAAGAACAGCTTGCTTCCTTGGGCTCTAAGTTAGAAAAAACGGCACAATGGATGATGGAAGCATCAGGAACGCCAGAATTCAGTGATAGACAAGACGTTTACTATCCGCTGTTGAATGAGTGGAGAGAGCAGAAAGAAAAAGTTAACGCTCTTTATGTGAAAAGAGCCGACCTACCTTGTATTGGTGAGCCTACGTCGCTTACAGCAGCAGCGAAAGTGATGGAAGAGAAGCGTGCAATAAGAGAAGCCACTGTCACTAGCACCACTTATGAGAGAGCACAACGGCGCTTATTTAAACAGGTTAATGGCTTCCTTAGTGGTCGCTAACTAATTGACTAATCATTGGGCGGTTCGCCGCCTTTCTTCACACGCCTACCCCCACAAACATCTGAGCCGCATGCTTCAGTGATCAAAAAGTCTCTTTACTTACAACTGACTAATTAAGCCATTAATAGGGCACGATAACGCGCCCTATTTCGGAACTGAGTACCTTATTGGATTAAACAGTCAAATAAGGACACGACAATGCTTAAAAAGCTGACTCTATACCGATTAAATAAAGACGCTTCTCTCCCATCAACAGAAAGCATCGAGCGACACCTGCAAGAAAACGCCTCTTTTAAACCCTGTAATTCAACCGATCTTAGTCAAAGCGGCTTTATCAATGTAGGTCCATCAAGCCTACTATGCTATAGCGTTGAGAACGGGAGATACCAAATTCTAGAGTACCAAACCGAAAAAAAAATAATCCCCTCCGATAAAATAAAACGCAAGACACAAAGCCGAATCGTCAAAGCACAATTGAAGTTAGAGAGAAAACTGAGCAAAGACGAAAAAGATCAAATAAAGCTGGCCGTGACAAAAGAGTTAGCAAAGCAAGCATTCTCTAGAATAACTTCCTGCAAGGTTGTTTTCTTTAACGATCTCAAACTCGAAGATTGTCGAATCATTGGTATCGAAGCGACCAAGAAACAAGCCGAAGATATCATTAGCATACTCCGCAAGGCATTCGGCTCACTTCCGGTAACACCGTTTACTACAGACACCCCAACAGCACAGCAATTACAAAAAATACTGACAACAGAGGAAAGTAACACTTTTACATTCGGTGGTAACTGTACGCTAGAAAACCTCAGCGACAGCAGCGAAATTAGATTTAAAAATCGCAGCCAAGAAGAAATTGTCGAACATTTATCGGGGCATACGATTAAATCAATGAGCCTCACCAATGAAGACATTAACTTCGAAATAAACGAAATTAGTCCTCTTGCATTATCGAAAATCAAATACACGATAGAAATGTCAAAACCAGACAAGAACGTAGAAAACGGGGAGCAAACCGCTTTCGATAGCAACTGCTACTTAGCCGTTACCACCGTAGCGGAAACAATTCGAACCTTTATGCAAAATTAAAAGCTAGGTTAGAAAAGCGATGGCACCAAGCCATCTTAAATATCAGGCAATTACATAGGAGTTTACATGTCTGAAGCAACACAGAAAACACAGCGTTAGAATCAATGCCAACGGTTTTAACACCGCATGAATCAGAGGCAAAAACCAACGCTCTAATCGGTTATATATTAATGGGAATCGGCTTATTTACAGGCTTATTCTGGTTTGTTGGGTTTATCTGGATAATGGTGAAGAAGAATGAATTTCAAGACACCGTTTTCGCAGATCATTATCATTGGGAGCGTATTTTGGGCCGCATATCGAGTGATAAAGGGCTTAGCGAAACTAACCTCCAATAAACCATATTACGGATAAATAGATCTACAGATAAGGTGATCTCAATGATCACCTTTCTTATTTTTACAATCGACAGCAACGAGAGAGAAACTATGAAGACAACCGTAGAAATACTGAAAGACTACGATACCGAAATTGTTCCTTTAAACTTCCCTGCCAATTGGGACGATGAAGGATATTGCTATCTGAGAATTCAAGCCAAGCAAGACCATGGCAAGCTGTTATTCATATCAGCACAGCTACATAATTATCAAAACACATCCATTACCAATGCGGCAGAGAATATCCAAGACAAGGCCATTGACCATTTAATTAAGCATGGCGTTATTAAAGTCAAGCACAGATGGCAATCTCTAGACTTGTTTAAAAGCAAAAGCCAACTTGAAAAATTAAAACTCTTTAATGTTCGTGATTTTTTCAACAACAACTCATTGTGGATGCAGTTTTACCGTAAAAAAGAACATGGCTTTGATTTTGGTGATCTGATGTTCAGAACGCAATTCCCCGTTGTGCGCGATCACTATATTTTCACTCAATACGAAGAGCAGCAACACGCTTACGAAAAGCTGGGGTTTGACTTTAATGTTGATAAAACCAAATTAGAAAACTGGCAATCTCTCACCCCGATCATGCAATAGATACACTCTAAATCATTCATTCAAGCTTGCCCTTGCATTAAAAAAATCAGCGTTAACCTAAGAAAGTTAAACCAATTCTTAGGGGGGCAAGCATGAACAGTACAAGTATTTTTAGTTTTTTAAATCCACTAACCAAACGAGCACAACCAGCGTTCGATTTAGCCAAAAGCTATATTGATCGACTAATCAATGCCGTTAGCTTAACGTCCAAAATTGAAGAGCAAGGCAGAACGGCAACAACGGAAGAAATTGCCATTTTGAATGGGTTCTTTGGTTACGGAAAAGCGGCAAAAGCGTTTGAATCTGGTCATGACCGAAACAACGATCTAAAAAACGCCTTTGGCTCAGAGCAAGAATTTAACACAGCTAAAAAAGGTGTACTTCATTCATACTTTACACCTGATTTCATCGTAACTGCATTGTGGCGCTCAGTGTGCCGACTAGGACTCACAGAGGGCCGAGTTCTAGAGCCGAGTTGTGGTAGTGGTCAATTCATCAAGCTAGCCAACCCGTTCTTTACAGGCCGCTTTGTTGGGGTCGAGTTAGATCCAACCGTGGGGAAAATTGCGCGACTCACCAATCCAGAAGCTAAGATTTACATCAATCAACGCTTAGAGCATGCAAAGCTGCCAAATGCTGGACAGTTTAATCTCGTTATCAGCAACCCTCCATTTGGAGCGTTCAAAGCTCACGATCAGCGTTTTGGAAAACAAAGCATTCATAATTACTTTATTCTTCGAGGTCTATCAGAACTAGAAGAAGGTGGATTACTCGCTTATGTCGTCTCTACGTGGGTTATGGACAAAAAAAATAACGAAACTCGCAGTCAAATTGCTGAGATGGCCGATCTCGTGGCAGCCGTTCGTTTACCTAATTCCGCATTCAAAACCGAATCGGTCAACCTACCTGTAGACATCCTTATTTTTCAAAAGAACCGCAACGCGAACACAGCCCCTACATGGCTAAACGTTGGCAACCACTCTAGCGGAGCTAGTATCAATCAATTTTTCATCGATAACCCAGAGCATGTTATAGGGCAAATATCAACGCCAAACCCTTTTAGCTTCAATAGCTGCGAGATAGCTTTCGATGGTGACGATTTAGAAGCAGAATTGAATGCGGCCTTGGATAACCAAACCAAAAAACCATGTTATCGCAAAACAGCAAAATCCCTCAACGTTAGCAGCGATATTGTAGATATAACCCCTGCGACAGATGTCGCCATCTATGAATTATTTTCTGAGTACCACAACGTATACCAACGAGTACAAAACACCTTAGATGATAACGGCAAGGAGACAGCCGTGTACAAGGAGCTCGGGTTTAAAAACAAAGGGCAAGAGCGTAGAGCCTTAGCTTATATTGATGTGAAAGATGCATTAAAAGAACTATTGGAAGCAGAGCAAGCGAATGAAAGCAGTGTTAAATTATCACAACTCAGAGAAACGTTAAACTTACTACACAATGGCTTTGTCGCAGCTTATGGTGCCTTGTCAAGAACGAGCAACAAAACAGTATTAAGCCAATGCTCAATGTATTTAAGAGTGAAAGCATTAGAAGTTGATTATGTTGCTCCCAACGCCAAAGAGTCAGTAAAAGAAAGTTATAACAAAGCGGCTATTTTAACAAAACGAGTATTCAAACCATTCACGCCAGTAGAGCACACTAACACTTACGAAGAAGCTATTTCAGTATGTTTAAATGAATCTGGTGATGTTTCAATGGATCGTATTGCCGAATTAATGGCAGTGACAACCGTTGAAGCGAGAAATCACTGTGAAGAAAACAACCTTACCTTTATCGATCCAGAAAGCGGTCGTGACGTAGACTCAACCCAATACTTATGCGGCAACGTTCGTCAAAAACTGGCAGCAGCAATCGCTAAAAACAATGTCGATTATCAAAGAAATATAACGGCTCTAGAACAGGTTATACCTGATGATTTGAGTGCCGAAGATATTACCGTGTCTTTAGGCGCGAACTGGGTTCCAGAAAAATACTATCAAGAATTCGCTAATAATTTAATGGGTAAAACAGCGAGCTTCATTGTGACGTATCAAGCTGAACGTTGGTTGGTAAAAGCTGGTGGCTATGGCTACTACGGGGCTTCGAATACAACATGGGGAACAGATAAGCGGAGTTTTGATCAATTACTTGAAAGTGCTATGAATGGCACCCCCATCACCATTACTTATCTAGATTCCGATGGCAAAAAAGTAGTGAACCAAGAAGCCACAGCCGAAGCCAATACCAAACTTGAAGAGATCACCAATGAATTCAATGAATGGATCTGGAGTGGTGCAAAAAGGCGTGAAGAGTTAACTCGTATTTACAACGAAACTTACAATTCATTTGTTGTTCCTGACTATAGTGAAATCAGTAAAAACCTAACGCTCGAAGGGTGCTCTATGACACCGTTCGACTATCAAAAAAGCGCAATTCTGCGAGGCGTTCAAAACTCAAACGTACTCTTTGACTGTTGCGTTGGCTCTGGCAAGACCCTGATATTACAAGGTGTGTTCTCCATACTAAAAAGATTATATGGTTCGGCAGAAAGGCCAGTGATCACAATGCCTAATGCATTAGTTGCTCAATTCTCTAATTCAATGTCTTCAACATTTCCAGCAGCAAACGTGATCACACTTGAATCAGAATTGTCTGCTGAGAAACGAGAATCGATTTTAAATACAGCCGTTACTACCGATTTTGATTTGTTGATCATCCCAGAGTCAACATTTGGGGCATTAGAAACCCCTAAAGAAACTGAAATGGAACTGATAAGAGAGGAAATAGCAAACTTAAGACTCTCATTAGATGAATGCGAAGATAAAAATTTCAATATAAAACAAATTGAAAACAGAATTGAAAAGCGAGAGCTAGAGCTAGAGCAAATAATGAATAAGCCACGTTTAAATAGTATTACTTGGGAAGATCTCAACATCACGACCTTAGCTGTAGATGAAATCCAAATTTTCAAAAATCAACCTTACAGCACAACCTATAGCAATGTCCGTGGTATGGGGACGGCCAAGGGCTCGAAAAAAGCATGGGATTTCTTTGTGAAAGCACGACATCTGCAAAAAATCGGTGGTCGAGTGTTGGGTGGTACGGGTTCCTCTCTAAGCAATTCTATAACCGAAGCGGTAACATGGTTGAAAGTGTTCGCTCCTGAATTGGAATACACAGGCTTACATAGAGTCGATGCATTTATTCGCCAATTTTCAGCACCAGTAACGGAATACAGCCTAGCCGCAACTGGGAGAACGTTAAAATCAACAACAACACTAAAACGCTTCCAGAACTTGAGTGAACTTTTGTCGATTTATCGCACCTTTGCAGAGGTACTATCTAGCGAACAACTAGCCGAGCGTTTACCTCGTCTCGCTGATGGTCGCCCTGCATTGCCACCACTAAAGAACGGCAAAATAACCAACATCATCTTGCCAATATCACAAGAGCAAGATGATGAATTCGAGCGTATTGTCATTGACGCTCAACATATAGATCGCAAGAAAAACAATATGCTTGCCATCATAGACAGAGCCAGAAAAACATCATTAGATATTCGCCACATTCAACCTCAAGCAAGCAACCCTAACAATGTAGTAAATGCCATTTGCGAGAAAGTGGTCGCCATTAATGAACAGGTAAAGCATTTTAACGGTACACAGCTAATATTTTCAGATAGAAGCTGTCCATCTCGCCATAAAAGTAGTGAGTTAAAATCGTTTAAGATCTTGATGGACAAGGCCGCCTCTGGGAATGAGGAAGCACAAAAAGAAGTTGAAAGCTACGGGGATGCGCAAAGCATAGAAAACATGCTAGCAAACAGCTTTTCTATCTATGACGAAATAGAACGCATACTAACGACAGAACACGGCCTAAAAGTCGCTATTGTGCACGATTACAAAACTGACATTCAAAAAACCAAGCTTAAAGCCGATTTCAACGCAGGAAAAATACAGGTATTGCTTGGCTCTACAAGCAAGTTAGGGACTGGTTGGAATTTAAACGAGAGACTTGTAGCTGAACATCACGCAGATTTACCCTTGCGCCCAGGCGATCTACAGCAACGAATTGGGCGGATCATTCGTCAACAAAACTTAGCGTATATCAACCATTGGATTTCAGAGGTTGAAGTGATCACATACTCCACAGAACGGACATTAGATTCTTGGTTTGCGGCCCTACTAGATAGAAAGGCTCGCTTTATCGCACAGTTCAATAATGGCACTCTCGATACGCGAGAATATGAAGCTGAAAATGAACAAATCGATTTTGCCACACTATCAGCATTAGTATCCGGTGATAGCAGATTGCTAGAACTGGTACGCTCACAACAAGAGTTAAAACGCTTATCTCTGCTAAAACGCAGCTACAAACAAAAGATATTCCGATTGGAAGATGATAAAAATTATCAAGAAAACAACATTAACTATATGACAAATAACATGCAGAATTTCGAACATGACGCAGCAACTATGAGCAGCCTAACAACCAACGATGCAACTTATAAAGGTCAGGCTCTAAACCATAATATCGACAAGTTTAATCAACAAATAAAAGAACTTATCAAGAGCTCATATCGATACAGCAAAGGTTTCTCTATAACACTATTATCTATTGGTGAGTTCGAGGTCACAGCTACCCGTCAATATTTTTCATCATGGGAAGTTGAAATTAAAGGCAAGGCAAATCATTACGTTTGTGAGTTCGGTAGCTTTGAAAATAGCACTGGCCGCAAAGTGCTAAATCGTATATTTGAATCAATGGACAATGTTTCTAATTGCCACACCAAAGCAATACAGAAAATTAAAAATAGTAATGCGCAGTTGCTAGTGATCAATAACGAGCTTAAAAAGCCATTCAAATACGAGCTAGATATAGTTAGCCTCAAACAAAACATTAATGCGCTAGAAAAAGAATTAGCCAACGAAAAACAAGCAGCCTAACGCCATTCGTCCCAAAAACAAACCCTTTGGATTTGGGACGAATTTAGCATTTTATTGTTTAAAAACAATATCTTATTGCTTTTTGTTATTTGGGTTAATTTGCATTTTCAAAAACCGAGATACGATGGAATTAGTCACTAACCTAAAGGACAGATTCCATGACATTTCAACAAAACCAGTTTGGTCTTATGGGTCTTCATTTCCTGTATATCTTTTGGAGAGGTTAGAGTGGCGCATAGCATACAAGAAATGAGGAATGTGCGTAACTCAGGCGTATGGCTCATATTCATTTATCTAAATGATAGCGACTCAATATCTCATATCTAGTTAATACTAAAGCTCCCCAAACGCCTAAAACCGACAATATTAAGTGTTTGGGGGGAGGTAGGTCAGCACTACAAGTAAAGTGGCGTAATGGCTCGCACATAAAGCCTGAGTCTATTTATCAGCACACCCACAACCCTTAACGGTAACGTAAGAACTTGTCTACATTTGTTGACATGGTTTTATTGCATGTCTACACTTGTAGACAGATGGGAGTTTTCCTATCGATCACTGGTAACAGTGATTTGTTCTTTGACAATGAGATCTAAACACAAACATCCACGGGAGGAATGCCTATACAGTACCACTCAAAAAAAGATGTGAATGCTGCAATAGAATATGCAATTCATAAAGGCTGGCGGTTTGTTTCGAAGGGAAATGGTCACACAGTGGGTTTTCTGTACTGCACAACAAAGTCAGAAGGCACACATAAAATTGTTGATTGCAGGATCGCAATATTCGGTAGTCCCAAAAACCCTACGAACCACGCTAAAAAGATAAAGAAAATGGTTGATAGCCATTCTTGCTAATAAGAAAGGCCGCTTAGCGGCCTCTATTAATCCCCAGTTTAGATCTCCGATTCAAAGGCTATTAATTGGAGTGCAGAGATATGAAAGAATACGATTTTGCGTTAGTAGCAAGTTATGACAAGAACATTAATGACGATGTGTTTTTAGAATTGACTAACTCAATCTATGAATCAGGAGCTGATGACAGCACCGTAATGAACAAGGGCAATACTGTCTTAATCGAATTTAACCGTGAAGCAGTAAGTTACGAGCAAGCTGTAATTTCCGCTATCAAAGACGTTAACAAGGTAGTAGGGCTCACTGTAAAAAGCGTTGATGCCGGTCAATACGTTGGCCTATCAGATGCAGCAGAACTTTCAAACCTAACAAGATCAGCATTATCAAAATTCGCTAAAGGTAATCGTGGTGATGGCACATTTCCGTCACCTTACTTACGTTTGATTTCAAAAACACCTTTGTATGATTGGTATGAAGTAGCAAACTGGCTTGAACAGCGTAATTTGATTGAACAAGGAATCGCTGATAACGCTCGTGTAACATCAAACATCAACGTGGCATTGAAACTAAAACATGGTGAGCTTAAAGAAGTATCTCGGCTTGCTATGGCAATATAATAAAACCTTCCAAAGATAGTAGATCTCATATTTACCACCAGTTCGCTGGTGGTTTTTTTTGGCTAACGACATAGAAACCTTAAGGTCTGGCATAATGTTCACGGTTACAACTAACGCATAAGCATTGGATTGGATGCTCTTAAAATCCAATCTAATGTTTATGTGCACACAAACGACCTGTGGAGAGCAGTGTATAGAAGACTACAAGATCCTATTGGATCTTATAGTCTTAAAGATCTTAGGGTGACGCTGAAAATATAGTTATCTGTTGATATTTTATAGTTATTTGTCGCTTACTTATAGTTATCTGTTGCTCTTTTATAGTTATCTGTTGCACTTTTATAGTTATCTGTTGATTTGATATATAGTTATCTGTTGCTTTTCTTGTTTTTAGTATAGTTATCTGTTGAACGCATTAAAACGCTGTATAGTTATCTGATGATTTGATATATAGTTATCTGGTGACTATGGCCACCTTAATTCACCAAACTACGCCATAGTTGACTTAAATATCAGTAGCAACAATAAATCAGCAACTGGCGATCAATAACTTAAAGGATCATGCCTCTGTATGTGATCAAATGCTCAAAATTAGTTTTTTATCGTTTTCAGTTGACTCCGTTTTTGGAAATCAAAATAAACTACTTATCTTTGTGCGTTTTAAAAAAAGGTTTTGCAAAGTGACAGATCAAGAATCAAATGAAAAATCACGCAGATCATTGAGAGTGACGAAAGAGGAAAATCGGAAAAACAACTTCATATCATCTCTGCTCTATTCACGACTGACCATTTTTCACCCAGCCCAAAGACTGAACAGTTACATGCAATCCCGTTTGGAGCTAATAGCCAAAAACGGTGGGACCGATTTCAACACTCCCCTAGAAAGTCAGGTGATCTCTAGCTATGGAACTCAATACAAAATAGAGCTATTCGTAGATTATTTATTACAAGGACATAGAGATGTCTTAGATACGTTACTAGCGTATGGCACAATGATAACTCTTGACGACGAAGCCTATAATAAAGGGAAAAAACTCACATGGAGTGAAATCTATGGAACACTTCCCAATGCCGAACCAAGCAAAAGCCCCCAGGATGCATTTAATGTTCTAGATAGCGGCTCAGTGGTTCTTTCTATGAGCATGTACGACTTAGCTACACAGATGGGATTACGCCCCCATCGAGATACTTACGATAAAATCGAAAGACGAATAGCCCAATTGCATTCTGCATATATCACCGCAAGTCAATTAGATGATGATGGGGAAATTATAGATAGAGCACCAATCCGATTCATTGAAGACTTCAGATTGCTTTATGATCACTCTAAAAATAAAAACGGTAAGGCGATTGAGCGAAAAACAAACCATGTTTTTGTCGTTCCAGACAGACGGTTACTTAAGGCCATAAGAGATCATGGGTATTTTTTGCGCTTAGAGCAGCAAATGATGAGAAACTATAGCCAACCGACTGTTCGATCTTTTCTCAAATACATGAGAACTCATAAATCAGAATTCATTCATGGAAAACGCTTCGATTGGTTAGTCGATCAGTATGTTCAATCGATACCAACAGAAGTTGGCCGAACATTTAAGGCATTGTTAAAGAAAAATATTCTGTCAATGGCCAGTCAAATCGAAATGGACTTTCAAGTACAATTTAGGAAATCAGAAGAAGACATTAAGATCTTTTATGTGGGGAGCGATGAAGAGTGAATACTAAAACCCTTTCATTTGGAAAATTATGCAACTCAACTGCCGAGGTTGATAAACCGAAGCATATTTTACATGGACTCCTTAAAGGCCATGTAGGGATGCTTATTGCTGTACCAAGTATAGGAAAGTCACACCTTGCACTAAGTATCGCTATTGAAAATGCTAGTAGCACTTCGCTAATAGGGTTAACGGCCAATCCACTTCCAAGCAAGACGCTCATCGTAAGTACCGAGGATGGCGAATCAATACTGACCGAACGGTTGAAAGAAAAAGCCCGGTCATTAAATAAAAAAACCTTAGAACAGTTAGATCAGTATTTGGATTTCACTTTTGAAACCACCCCGTTCGTCATTCAACCGGGCAGCTCTCACGAACGGGTTCTAGAGCACGAGCATTATTTAATCCAACTAGAAATGCTGTTTAAGAATTACGAGTTGGTGATCATTGACACAGTTACCGAAGCCATTGGTGATTGCGATGAAGTAACGCATGATCGAATTATTAAAAATACATTTTCTCGTTTAGCTAAAAGTTCTGGCGCGAGTATCTTGTTAGTTCATCATGTGAATAAAAATGAAATTCACGGACATCAAAAAATCACAATGGCCTCTGGTGCAGGACTAACATCGATTATGCGCCTAACAAAATGCCTCTTATCACTATCGTCTGAAAACGGTAAATTGACGCTTAACTATCAGAAAGGGAACTACCTCCAGAAGCAACATCGAAAGAAAATAAATCTGAAGTGGGATTGCGATATTATTGTTGATGATGCTCGTGATACTGAGCAAGAACCGAGAGAGAGTGAATCCACTTCCCCCAAAAACAGTACCGATATAAAACCTAGAAAACAAAAGATTAAACCAAGTAAAGAGCCGAAGTCTATCGTAATAAAAGGCACCACGACTGAGGAAGAGGATGATAGAGATATGAGAGCTGTCTTGTGATTATGTTTGACTGATTTTATCAATAGATATATCTTGTGTGGGAGCCATTCGAGCTCTCACCTCACCAAGCTATCTGTAGCTACATCAACGTAAACCATCCAAGTTCAATCACAACGTTTTTAAAAGTCGTTATCACCAATGCAGTTAACTATGCATTCGTAATAACGATTTCTAGCTCCCTGAGCAGAAACGCCACTACCGCTTAAGTGGCACTGCAATCGTGCAGTTGCGGGATATTTACTTCGCTCGAAAGGGCTTTACTGGGAGATAACCATGTTACAAGAACTATCACAGATAGAAGACTCTTTTATGGAGTATTTTTCCAAAAATGGCTGGCAAGTGGATAACCATATAACACCTGTAGCTATCAAAACGTATGACACTTATTTGAACCCAACAGATGCAATTGTTTGGCTTAATAAGTATAGATGTAGTGAAAGTGGCTATGATTATTTTGTACTAGCCCCATGTTACCTATCTAGTGTGGACAATCCATTGCGTAACTATCGACGAGCTGTAGATCAAACGTCGTTAGAGTCTGCAATTCTTTCGATGTCCTCATTTCTTGTAGAGATTGAGGCCAATATAGATCGAACATTAGCTCGGAAATTGCTGTTAAAATACGGACATAAAGAATAGTACTGAATTTTTGCTCTTTGAGCAGAAGCGCCACTACCGCTTAAGTGGCACTGCAATCGTGCAGTTGCGGGATGTTTACTTAGCTCGAAAGGGCTTGATTAGGAGAAATAACATGCGAGAAGCACTAACAGATGTTGAAAAACAATATTACTTCAAAATCTATCTAAGTGGCGAACTGGCATCTAAAAGCAGAGAAAGCAGAAAAGCAAATCCATATGACGCTCTCTCACATGAAAGCGCTGTTTGGTGTGCTGGTTTTGATGATAACGAAACCTTGGAAAGAAGATACCCAGTTTAGTGCTCGAAAGAGCCGTTAATTAAGGAGAAATGATGAACACTATGAAAAAAATGCCTTTATTGGAAGGTGACGTATTTAGAACTAAGTCTGGGCGCGTTACATCCCCATTCCCTAAAACAAATTACAAATATGCAAAAGCGAACATCAAAAAAATGAACGCTTGGCTAAAAAGTAATGCACTTGAAGAAGCCAAAGAAACCGGCAACGGTTACATGGAAACCATACTAAAAGGTCTGGACATTAATAATTGGTCGCCTGCCGATTCAAGTCAAACCAACCTATTTTTATTTGGTGTTCATGATGGTTATATAGGCCATTTGAAAGTCTAATCACCATTGCCCTACTCAAGATTTATCTTGAGTAGGCTTTACATTGAAAGTCCATATCACCAAAAAGAGCGTTTGCTTTATTGTTAATATGGATTTCTTGCTCTATGAGCAGAAGCGCCACTACCGCTTTAGTGGCACTGCAATCGTGCAGTCGCGGAATATTTACTTAGCTCGAAAGAGCAAATTAAAAGGAGATAACAATGAAACTTACAACTGAAAACTCTAGTAATCGCTACTTCGTGCGTAGCATGAGCAAGGTTCACCAGATATCACACTTTGCATTAAGTGAAGAGTCACACAAGCATCAATTTGATAAATATAATCGAATTTGTGTGTCAACGATGCCTGGACATGATCATATTCAGCTAATGGCAAATCGGTACGCAGGAGACAATGCTAAAACGTTGTCAGATTTGAGTACGAAAGATAAACCATTTTCTAATCTATACATTGAGGCTTACGACATGACGATTTACCAAGTATCACACGTATGTAGTAGTGATGATGAAGCAAATCGGATTATGTTAGAAAGACCTGATGTTGCGATCATCGATTCTACAAAGATGAAAGAACTGGACGTTCAATTGCATTTTTTGGCTCCTTTAAAACAAGTAAACACTTTGAAAGGGGAACTATAATGACTAAATTGACGTTCAAAGGATATGATTGTGAAGTTAAAATATCTACATATCAAAACAAACAGATACGCATTGATTTGGTAGCTGCTGATACCGTAGATCCTGAAACTACCGACCTATTTCCAGGTATGCCAATATCGTTGGTAACTGTTGGCCTCCCTAATTATAAATTTAAGGAGTCTGAAACAGCCCTTCACGATTATAGCGAAAACGAAGGAATACTCGATGCGCTTGTAGCTGCTAACGTAGTAAGAGATACAGGTGTTAGGGTGGTAACTGGCTATGTCACTACCCCTATCGTAGAAGTTATTCTTTAAGTTGTGTAATCGGTATAAGGGAGAGAGTTGATTCTCTTTCCCAATACCAACTTCCGAAAGGAAAATATTTAGGAGATAAATTGTGTCAAACACTTCTATAAGAACATTGGAACTTAACGGCCAAATTTCGAGAGGAATAGCAAACAACACACATTCGTCCGTGACGGACGCAATGGCATTGTTAGAATCTCAAATCAAACCGTACTTAAGTCAACTGTACAATCTGATAGAAAATGGTAGAACCTGCATTAATTATGATGGGGATATTATTTTTAAAGAAACATACGCACATCATGCGTGCTATGTGCTGTTGGATGGCTTTGAATATATGTTTCGTTTAGATTCTCGCTTTGAGTGCAATAACCTCGTTATTCACGATGCACAAGGCGCACCGGCTCATTACTTAGTGAAACTAATGGTGCTAGGGCATGAATTGTATATGGACGCTTACGGGATTTATGACGATCTTGAAAAAATCAAGCAACGTTATAAAAACTGCATTTTGCTAGAAACAATTCAATTTGACGAAGATAACTCGGAGTGTAAGCATTTCCAACAATATCGAGATCAATCAATGGAACTTATTGATATGGTGGAGGGTGAATTGGAAGCGCAAGGTAAATCAACAGATATGACGCATGTCATGGATACGTTGGATTACTATCAAACAATGCTGGCCTTTACAGTGCTAAGAAACTGTATTGATCACGACATCGCCAATCTTTTTATCTAGAACAGACAAAGGACTCATTGCGAGTCCTTTTTTCTTGCGCCATCACCTTGCGCCATCACCTTGCATTTTTTTAAGTCATGTAACGCTAGTGAGGAATATTCACATACTAGGCAGAGGTTTACATGAGCATTATATCAATCATCACACAGGCTAACGCTCTTGCTTTAGAAAACGGTACGGCCAAGCTAGTTATTGAGCCACAAGAAAATGGGACATTAGTCGTTAAGGTCAACGATCAAACTGTCTTTGAAACAGGTCGAGAAGCAACATACAGCTCTTGTTGCGAAGCGGTTCTTCGATACATGAATAGTTACTGAGGATGCCGTTTTGAAAAGAGATCATCGCTATTATTCAATTTTTTCCAACACTACAGCCCCTTCGGAAATTAGAACGGTCATGTACAGAGTGGCTGCTTCATTAGCTGACAAGGGATACGTTCAACGTTCAGGGGGGAATAGCGTAGAAAAACCTTTTATTTCGGGAGCTACAATTTTATCCGGCTCGGAACAAAAATCTAAAATAATGCTTCCTTGGGATGGATTTGGAGATCAACGGATTGGCTCAGGCAATTATGTCGGAAACCAAAAACTGGCACAGCAAATGGCGAAGCGTTACCTAAAAGGATTTAATCGTCTTAAGCCGGAGCAGCGCCTTATTGTGGCAAGGCAAGTTTATGTACTCTTAGGTAAAGAGCTAAAGCAACATAGTGAGTTTTTACTGTGCTATACCGATGATGGAGCCACCTCTCACATAGACACAAAAAACAAAAGTTTCGAGTTCATTTTACGACTCGCAAGCAATTATGGAATTCGAGTGTTCAATTTTCGAAATGATCAGGATTTAGCTATGGCGACCGCATGGTTAGAACGAATTGACACCCACGCAGTATCGCATTAGCCACCGATGTGACTGTTTTTTGAATGTAAGCCCACTCATATCAAATCATCGATAGCATCATTTAGTAATCGTGAAGAAAGCCTTGCATTTAAAAATAAGCGCATAGGATGACATTACAAATCCAATAAGGAGCACACTATGTTTAACTTTCTATCTCAAGAAAATCTCAAAAAGCTTGCAGCAGATACATTGGCTAAAGAGCTTCACCTGCGCAACGAGGAGTACCGAAAAGGGCTGCCGACAATTAATGATGCACAATACGATGAAAAGTTAGAACAACTTCGAGCTATTGATGCTAACCACCCATTTCTTCATCAAGTGGAAGCCGAGGCTGTATCGGGAAAGATTTATAAGCATCAATCTCCCATGCTAAGCACTAATAAATCATACAAGGCAGAAGATGTCGCTAATTGGCTAAAGAAAGTGGGCGAAGCCGCAAAGCAGTGCGGTATCCCAGATCCAATCATACGCTCGACCAGTAAATTAGATGGCGTAGCATGTAAATACCTCCCCGAACCTTTACTCGCCACGCGAGGAGATGGAGCTGTAGGAACGGATATAACGACGTTATTGAGCAAAGGTCTAAGAATCATTGGCGATGAAAGCACCGAGGCTGTTGGTGAGATTGTGATGCCACAAGCCTACTTTGACGAACATCTATCAGAAGATTTCTCTAATCCGCGCAATGTTATTGCTGGTATTGTTAATGCCAACGATCACAGCGAGGCCGCTTTGAAAGCACTTAATGAAGGGGCGGTACAACTCGTGCTTTATAGAGACATGAAAGCAATTGAAATGCCGCTAACAGCGTTTTCTAAACAGCATAAAGAAGTGGAATTAGAGCTGCGAAATTGCGAATACCCAATTGACGGAGTTGTTTTTGAAGTTGTATCACCAGAAATTAAAAAATTAATGGGGAGCAACAGTCACCATCATAATTGGCAGATAGCAGCAAAGCAGAATGAGGAAGCCGTACAAACAACAGTGGTAGCGGTAACATATGGGGTTGGAAGAAGTGGCGTTATTACACCAACAGTTCATGTAGAACCCGTTAATCTATCTGGAGCGATGACAAGCAAGGCCACTGGACATCACGTAGGTAATATATTAGCCAAAAAGGTAGGGGTTGGGGCGGTTGTAACGCTATATAGAGCAGGTTTAGTTATTCCGTATTTGCATGAAGTTATTGTTCCTGCCACTTATATTGACATTCCTGCGGTATGCCCATGCTGCGATGGGGTCGTTAAATTAGATGGCGATCAGTTGTTTTGCATCAATGATGATTGCATCGGTCGTGCCGAAAGCCGAATTATTCATTTTTTCTCCACAATCAAAGCACTACTGTTTGGGAGAAAAACAGTTCAAAAGTTGGTGGACAATGGTTATGACAGTATTGAAAAAGTCATGAAAATCACACACCACCAATTGGTCGGTTGTGGGCTTGGTGATGGACAGGCGGCTAATTTAATTGCTGAAATTGACCGAGTAAGCTCAGAGCCACTAAATGATTATTTATTAGTTGGTGCTTTGGGTATTAGTAATTTAGGGCGAGGCAGCGCCAAAAAATTACTGGCAGAGCACTCCATCTCTGCGTTACCAACAATTTCTAGTGACCAACTGATTCAAATTGAAGGTTTTGGAAGTCTTACATCCGTTAGTGTCGCCGATAAATTAGCAAATAGCGATACGTTGAAATTCCTACTGAACGAATGTCGTTTTAATTTGGTTCATACGAAAGAAGAAATCATTAAGCAAAAAATGGTTACAGCGTCTTCAACATCATCGTTAGCAGGGAAAAATGTTGTGTTCACTGGAACATGCAGTATGAGTCGTTCACAAATGAACCAGTACGCTGAGTCTTTAGGTTGTGTTCCTCAGAAAAGCGTTAATGGGGAAACTGATTATTTAGTGTGTGGCGAAAAAGTTGGCAACAGTAAAATTCAAGCAGCTCAGAAAAAAGGGGCAAAGGTTATTAGCGAGGCCGAATTTAAAGCCTTGGCTTAATAGAGGTTCCGAGGTACACCAATAGTGTTATTTAATGGGGTTAATAATTGCAAAAATCCCAACATAACAAATGTTGGTTAACTAATTGTTTTTTATTTTAAAAAGCACTAATTCGTCCCAAATCCAAACCCTTTGGATTCGGGACGAATCCTTTAGATGATGCTCAGCCACGCATTAAGTTTAGTGGGGGATTCTATGCTTATATCTGAATTTCAATTGCAGCAATTGAAAGCACAATTTATGAACGGAACTAGGGTGAGATTGGTTTCTGTTACGTTAGCCCATCCAGTTCCTCTAGGTGTTGGAGAAATAGGCGAAGTTGATTATGTGGACTGTAAGGGAGGAATTCACATTAATTGGCTTGCTGAAAAGAAAGCTTCGTCAGTATGTGATAGCGGTATGATTAGATCCATAGAGCAAGACAAACATATGACCTTCGATATATTACAACGCGAAGTTGATAATGTTGTTCTTCGTGGTTCAAGTTATAGAGATAGCAGGGACGCAATTCAATTTGTACATAAGCTCAATATTGCGTTATTTCAAAGTCAATCAATGGCTAATTTCAAATTACATTACCTCACTAGAATGAAAGGTGTATGGTCTGAATCATCAACACGACAATTGATTACTGATTTACAAGCTCAAAAGGTAACAGATGTCAGCCATTCGTTGGGGGCGATATACTCCTTTATGCTCTCGCAAAATTAATATCGCTCTAACCCATCGTTAGTAGCGGCAATAAAGAAGATCCAGTTTGGGTCTTTTTTTATTGGTACTAACCATTCTTTATAAGGGTTGCATTCTTAAAACTCGCGCTAATCTGGTTTCAACTTAACTAAAGAGGACAAACCATGAATACAGCAGCGACTACAGCCACAGCCACATACGCAGATCAAGAAGCAACGCTAATCTACATTGATCCAAATAAACTATTGCTTCCTACCGAGTGGGAGAACCCACGCAGTGAAATTTCCGATGCTGATTACAGCGAATTATTGGCATCTGTGAAAGTTAAAGGGGTGCATACACCAGTGGCAGGTCGCTATGTCGAAGCTGGCATTGAGATTGTGGCAGGATTCACAAGGCGCAGAACTGCAATTGAGGCTCTATTACCTCAGATACCTTGTCTTGTTCGCCACATGACTGTTCAGGAAGCAATAGAACTCAGTGCTAGTGAGAACATTGACCGTACAGCTATGGGAGCTATGGATGAAGCGAGGGCTTTGAAAAATATTATCAAAAATCACAATGGTGATCTCAAAGCTGCATCAAGTGAAATGGGATGGTCGCAAGTTAAGTTTAACCGAGCTATTCAATTGCTACGAGCCAGTGATCACGTTCAATCATTGATTGGAAAAAAACAAAGCAATGGTTTTGTCTTGTCTGTGGGACATGCGGCTAGATTATCGGTTTTACCAGAAGATGTACAAAACGCCATTGTCGTTGCGGTAATCCGCGACAAAATGACAGTGAACATTCTGAATGACAAGATTAAAAAGGCCGTTAAGCGCCCACTAAATAGTGCAACATTCTGCCAGTCAGATTGCGTATCTTGTCCATTTAATACTGATGTTCAAACTACGTTGTTTATGGACGACACCAAAAGTGCGGATTGTACCAATCCTTCTTGCTTTGAAGAAAAAACGCAAAAGCATTTTGAAGAACAAATTGTCGAACTGGAAAAGGAATACGGGAAGGTGGTTTTGCTTTCAACAGTGGATAATCCAGTAGTAGTAAGCAAAAACAGCGTTGGAGAAGAACAATACAACAATGGTTGCCTATCTTGTGCAAAGCATTGTGCAATTTTATCGGATAAGGGTTTGAATCAAGGGGCGATTATAAAAGATCAATGCCTTGATTCTGTGTGTGCTCAAAAACACGCTGCTGATGTAGAAAAAGCGAAGCGACCGAAGTCAACAGAAACGGCTGTTATTGCTCAAAATGCAGCAAAGAAAGATTCTATAGCAACCAAAGCCGCACCAACCAAAACCAAATCAGCGACTACGAACACAGTTGAAGTTGCACCAAAACGCTTAGTGTTGGAATCCCAAACCTCACTATCGGAAGTAGCTAAACCGTTATTACTTTCCACTCAAACATACCATCTTGCGGTTTGTCTTGCTGCATTGAAAGCACAAGAAAAGGCAGGGGAAGATGTAGAGAAAAACATTATTAAATTCATGGCAATGTCTCCGCAACAGCTTGAAACTGAAACGTTACAAACGATTGAGAACATAACTCAGAATGGTGGTCGTGAGAGTTTGAACATGGAACGTACTTTAATTAATGCTGCTAATAAACATGTTGAGAGTTTCACTGTCGAAGCGACCAAAGCGTGGACACCAACTGTAGAGCGTTTAACAGACATGACAAAAACCATTCGCCAGAAAGTCTTAGCGCAATCGGGATTTGAAAAAGCGTACATTGAGGCTCATAGCGAAAAAGAGTATGCAGCCCTGTTAAATAGTAAAACAGAGGTGCAAGTTGCATTAATCATGGGCTTCACTTTCGATTGGTCGAATTTTGCACCTGATTATTACACCACCGCGATCACCACACAGAAGTATAACTACTGATATTTAAGCTATTGGGAGATGCAGTAGAAATTTGCATTTCCTAATAGCCAGTTATCATTAACTCAAATCAACAATAACTCTTAATGGAGAACATTATGCTTACTGAACTGATCGCTCTAAAAACGGTATCTCTTACCTTAACTACATCTACCAATGGTCAAATTAACGTTGCGGTTTTTGGTGAAGGTAAAAGCCCATTAGCACTAACGTTTAGTGAAGAACAGGCTTACCAAGCTGAACAGGAAATCAAACAATATTGCAAGCAATCTGCAACCGCAGAAACATCAACAGCACGATCAGAGCTTAAGAGTGAGTCAGAGCGAACAAATGACGATGATCGCTCTACACAAAGCTATCTTAGTGAAGAATTTGGTATTTAAGGAGAATAATCATGGTAAATAAAGTAGTAACTCGCTATTGGCAGATCGGTGCAACAAAAATAGAAGATCCACTTTCAGCATTGCCATTTGAGCAGTCATTCCAAATGCTTGCCAAGACAAATCCTCAAGTGCGCCATACGCAAATGTTCTCTGGAGATGGGATTGCACAAGAAGATGGCTCTATCTTGTACGTGATCCCCCTAATTCCGGCAAAAACAAATGGCTAAATCCACTATTACCTTGGCAGATAGGGCAGAGAAATGGCACAAGCAGCAGAAAAAATTAGTCGCAAAACCCAAAAGACTACATCCATTCCTTTGCAATCAAAGAGTAGTGCAAGCCGATCAACGCCAAGCATTATGCTTGATGGCTATAAAAATGAGTTGGCCAACAAACTAGCTAAAGAGTCCATTCAGTGTGTCAGTGAAATATCACTGACCGCAGAGTTCTTTGAAGAAGATCATTTCGTTGAACTAATTCAACTGGCTGACTCATTAGGACTTGGAACGGACATTGATGCGCTATTTGATTCGTCAGATTTGGAGAACCTTACTCCATTTATGACTAAACTACTCAACCAAATAAAATGTAAAGTCGAGTTAGATATCAGTGAAGCAACAGCAAAAATCACGGACGATTTGTTTCTCACGTTAGTGAATAACGGGATTAACTTAGACTACATATCTTATCAGAGCATGGTTAAAGCAAGTTCCAACTCTGATTTTGGGACGTTGGAAGTTGGGATTAATAATTCGACCAATCCCAATTTTAATTGTGGTATTGAATTTGCTCTAAATATTACAGCCGTTGACACCGCTTGTTTAGAGCTACCCGAAAGGGAAAGCGAACTAGCTCGAACATCTACATCTGCTTTGTTTGAATTAAGCGACCATGCTTTATTGATAGCAAGCACAGAAGCTATTTTAGACATAATTCCAGACTATTATAACATCCTTGAGTATGCAGGACATAAATTCGATACCACCGATGATGTGGAAGAGATTTTTACGGAATTAGTTGAGCAAGACTATATCAATGATTTTGGATGGGCGAACCCGATGAATTAAAGGACGAACTCATGGGGTTAATCTCAGAGATCAAAAAAATCAAGGCACTTGATACCAAAGATGAAACCTTCTTGAGTCGGTGGTTCAAATCGCAAATAAGACCACTTGATCATTCATCGATTGATTGTATTTCTCATGGATACCCAATCCATTTCGTTATTGCTAACGAAGTAGTGCAAGTTCAACTCAATAATCATTACGATATGATTTCGGAAGAATGCGACAGTCGATTAATTCTCAAACCGTTACAAGCGATAGATACGTTGGTCAGTGTTGGAGTAAATCGCGCCCTTTTCCAGATTTTAGAAGCACTATCATGGATTGGTTACGAAGATGAAGTAAAGGAAGATTTCATTATCAAGCATAATATTATCAAATCGGAGGTTAAGGTATTTTAAGGCGAGACTTGCATTCCTAGAACCCACGTTAAGCTAAACAGAATAACTCAACAGAGAGGTGATTTATGTTTAGCTTTCAACCCGTAGAGAACGCATTCATTGGTAAAACATACCGAAGAGAGGCATTTATCGTAGAGCATTTCGATAAAGAGTCCTTCGTGACCGCATACGATATTGATTTGCAAAATAAAATATCTAATGCGCGAGTGGTTAACCGAGACGATCTAATAGATGCACTCAAAACGGCAAATCACAGTAACGGTTTGGATATTTTAGATCCTCGCATACTTGTGAGCACACCATCAACGATGGTTTGGACATACAAACCGAGTAAATATCAACCATTGTATTACCGACACAACAATCGCACCTTCGCTAAGCCTATTCTGTGGTGTACTTTTATCTTCAAGTATCATCAGGGACGGTTATCAGTATGCGTTGCTCCCAATGGAAAACGGCCAACAGTAAACACTCGCGTTTACTGTGCGCCACTACCAAACGTTTATCAAAGTGGGAAGATTTGCTTGGGAACCTGTCAGTTACCAACCACTGGTAATATTGATGAAATAAGTGAAGCGTATTTCAACTCTACTAAAACACATATGAATTCTAATGGCCTATTTCGTAAGAAAAAATCCCTTGGAAATACGGACTACTATGCGTGGCTACAATCAAAAGTCGAAACACCAATTAGGGTCAGCGAACTGGCGGTTTATGGAACATTAAATAATTTTATTGGCAACAACAAATAAGGGATCTCGTATGTACAAACTACCGATACACAAATTAGGCAAGCCAGTTAAAGTCGCACTAATCGGTGTTGGGGGAACGGGGTCAGCGTTGGCGCAGGAGATTATACGTCTGGATACCACCCTTCTAGCATTAGATTCACAGTGTGGTTTAGATGTCCATGTTTACGATGGTGGAACGGTTACAGAGGCCAACATTACGCGCCAAACCTTTTTTCCGACACAAGTGGGTGTGAATAAAGCAGAGGCGGTGGTTTGGACTGCAAATAACTTGCATGGCAAGCACTGGCACTCCTATCCCGTACACGCCAATGTGGAAAAGTTGCTCGGCCATCAATTTGACTTGATTATTACCGCTTTAGATCGCCCATCGGTTCGCTATCAATTGAGTAAACTCACTCCAAGGGGACACACGCTATGGCTTGATATGGGCAATAACGCAACACAAGGGCAGGTCTTGTTAGGAGAAATGGGTTCGACTAAATATCTGCCTAACATTTGCGATCTCTACGATTACTCTACTTTAACGGACGATGATGCCGAAATTAAGTCGTGCAGTGCAGAGCAGTCTATCAATAGGCAAGAACTTGGTGTTAATCAGTTTGCAGCAAGAATTGGTGCTCAAATTCTTTGGAATTTATACCGTCATGGCAAGATTCAATCACATGGTGCTTACTTTGATGCAAAAACATTGCATGTAGATCCCATCTTCGTTGACGAGTCGGTTTGGGCTATGTACGGCTATACACCAAGAATTAACAACCCATCTAGCAGTGCTTCAAAATAAACACTGAATTTTAAGAGATCGCTATAATGGCATATTACGCAAACCTACCAGAGCAAAAGCAGTTAGATATTTATCAGTTAATCCAACATCAAGTATCGAGTGAAGCGGAAGAACTTTATCAATCGGCACTATCGAAAGCGAGGACGGAGCTGCAACAAAAAGCCTGTGCAGGTCAGTATAAAGGACGTTGGTTTGCCCTTTTGGATGGTTGGATGAAAGGTGAAATTTCCAATCTAGACGTGTGTGAGTGTCTACAGTTAGGGTTTGTTTCGGAAGATATCATTGTCAAGAATGATTCTAACAATTAAGCATTGTAAATCATATAGATAAAAAAGACCGCAACAATCAATGCACAGTTAATCTACAAAAATTGTGGATAAGTAAATATATGGGATTAGATTCACAAAAAAGTCACCATCGATCATAAAAACTTGGTTCAAAATTGACAAAATCCCATACACTACTGTGTGAAATATTATCTTACTGCCCTTGCATTTCAAAAAGTTAAGATACATTAGCAGTAACGTAAATAAAAAGAAGGAATTACCATGAAAACCACGCTAATTACTGCTATTTCACTTGCCATTTCAGCGAATGCTTACGCTGTGAAATTTGGCGAAGATGTTACAGCTTCCGAATATAAAGATTACATCGTTCGCATTGAAGTCCCTTCACCGAGTGGCATTAAGAGCACTTGTGGCGGATTGTTGATTGGTGGTGAGTATATTCTTACAGCAGGGCATTGTGTTGGCACATATAGCCACAATGGTTCTAGTGTCCAATATCAGTGGCACATTGATAATGGTGCTGAAAATGCCATTAGTGTCTATCAAGGCGTACAAACCTATAGTGATAAACACATCGACACTACATACCAAGTTTTACCGCTACTTGACACCCTTTCGGACGAACAGGATGCGTATGCTGAGGCATTGCAAGAATATGCTGCGGTAAAAAATGACAATGCGGGTGGGGATTGGTCTTTTATGGATGGACTTTTAACACATTCATATTTAGAAGGCGTATGGCATCGTGATATCGCGTTAATTAAACTCACGAAAAGCGTACCACAAGCGAACCATGCAGCCATTTCGCCAATTTACAATCCAAATACTGGTGTATTTGTGGTTGGTGCGAATGATGCTCTTGTATTCAAAGGTTGGGGAGCGACTGAATCTGAATCACAACCTCAAACTATGCAAAAAGGAGTGGTAACATTTTCAGTTGCTGATTATATCTATACTCCCAATGTGGCGTTAGGGGATGCAGAGCAAGGGTTATGTTTAAATGATGGTAGCCAATGTAATTATAAACCGATGGATTATTTAACCACGACACCACCATCTGTTGGGGCGACTGCCAGTGACGGAGATTCTGGTACACCACTTGTTTTAAACGATGCTGACAATGTTGTTGGGTTGGCAAAAGATACCGATTACAACACGAACTCGCGCTTTACGAGCATCGGATATTATTTACCGAGCATTAAGTTAGCGATCAATAAAGTTACCGCACCAAAAGAGATTAAATTGGACGTTAATGCCGGAAGTAATAGTGTTAAAGTTCATAAATTTACGGTGCAGAATTTAACGCAAAATAATGAGGTATTATTGCCTTATCTGGTCGATAACACCGGTTTATTTAGTGTGTCAGGATGCGATCAAACGTTAGTTAGTGGAGATTCGTGTGAAATAACCGTAACGATTAATGCAGCTCAAGAAGCAATGACTGAAACGAAATCAGCGACATTGTATCTATCTGATACGGACGACACTAACTTCCCGATTAGCTATGTAGTGCCCCAAAAAGACGATAGCAACACTGGTGGTGGCGAGTCAGGCGGTGGTTCTGGTGGCTCTGGTGGCTCATTAAACTGGTTTGCAGTATTAGCATTGGGTTGCTTACGATTTTTCCGTAAACACTAACGATTCAGCTCACTCAATAATAAAAGCTCCTTTTCGGAGCTTTTTTGTTATCTAAAGCAAAAGATTTAATTCAATTTGTATTAACGTTGTCACCGTTATTTAAATATGAATATACTTTAATATGGCAGCATTATTAGTGAGTTTATTATGGTTTCAATGAAAGAAAAAATGGAGTTAGAGCGTCATTTTCAAGAAATAGAGGAAAGTAACGCACTGATTTTACAACGTCTTAAAGAATTAAAGCCCATCAAAACATCGGTGCAATCACTCCCTCAGTTTCCTCGTGGAGCTAAGTTGCCGGATGAAATAAAGCCAAAAATTGAATTTATATCATCGTTCGCAGCGCTTCAATTGGCGATTGAACCTCAGAATGTGAATGATCACCTTATTAATCTACCAAAACGCTATGAAGGGATCGTTCAACTATACGGTAATGACGATCAGCATTACAGCATCGCTCGCTTGATAGATAAAAACTCCCAGTTAAGGAAGTTATTCTTTAAAAAGCTGAAGGCCATTGAACCAGAATCGAGAAAGCGAGCGTCACTGACATCAATATTATTTCCAAATGTACTAATGCAAACCTTACACCGACTCATACCTCTCACACCCATGAACACGTATCGCGTCCGTTCATCGTGGTGTGAATCTCAAAGCGGTTTAAAAAAAATGACCAAAGAAGAGGTTTTAGCATTTGTTAAGCATTACTTTAGAAACCTAGAAGACTGGCAGATCAAAGAACAAGAGCTGAAAGTGGCCACCGCTAAAAATATATATAAGCGTTCAAATGTGCGTCTACATCCACAATATGTTGTAGCTTATGATGATGGTAACAAAAAGCGGCACATAGCAAAGAAGTCACACTCACCACTAATCATTATTACAAATTCACTGCTGCCTTTAGATTATCTATCATTACAGCGCTACAAAGCAGATGAGTCGGAGTTTAAGACACATAGAAAATTAGAAGAATATAAATCACTTATTGAAGGAACTTGCCTAGTGCATAAATGAGCTTGGCCTAGACTTTGTGCTGTTGGTCGAATTTAAAAAAAATAGGCGTTTTAGCTCATTTTGAACGATACCGGCTCGTTTGACAGGTTGTACGTCATTTAATTTTAAACCATCCCACATTTGGAGAATGAAAGCCCCAAGGTCGAAATCCATGTGCTGAGATAGCATTTTAAATTTTTCTAAACGCTTAGTTGAGAGATTGGTAAAATCTACATTGGGAACTTTATTTTGCTTCACAAGCAGAAAAAAATGATACTCAAGATCGAGTTTATCAAAATCACCAACTTGAAAACAATCAATCCAATCGTGACCTTCACGTTGAACAACGGCATGAACCATCAGGGATGTAGCGAGTTTCATTCTGGCTTTATCGAGAGATAACATAATACACTTTAATCTTTTATTTTATTGTTGCCGATGAGCAACAGTTACTGAATCGGCGCTAACGTTAGTATACATTCGTTTCGTAAAAATGAGACATCAATACACCACTAATGTTCAAAAAAAGAAAGATCAATCTCAACAATAAGAAAGCATTCATATTTCAAATTCGTTAATGACGAGTCATTAGATTTTTACATTAGCTAGTGCGACTCGCATCCTAATCTTCAGTAATGATTCTGCTATGGTACAGAGTGGCAATCACAAAGATAATGATCACTGGTAAAAACGCCAATAGCGCGGCATTAAAAGGCAAGCCAGGGTAATCAAATGAAATGAGTGCAATGATGGCACTTCCCACAATAGGCACCCAAACTGCGATTGTTAAGGCCATCAATGATGCCACAAAAAGCAGTCCGTCTAACTCAAGTTTATCGAACGCCCACAACCAAAGTGCAAAAGCGAACGCAAGAGCAAATAAATTGTGGGAGAAAAAAATAATAGTTTTGGGAATATTCCAAGTTAAGTTTGTGTTTGATGACATATAGCTTTCCTTTTTAGTATCGTTTCTGCATCAGTGGTAAAGCATCGAGTAGTTGAACTCCATACCTTTTCGTTCTTATTCGTTTATCTAAGATCACACATTGCCCTTTATCGCTTTCACTCCGAATTAGCCGACCAACGGTCTGAGCAAGAGCCGCACTGGTTCTGGGGATTGTTACTGTAAAAAATGGATTATTTCCCATTTGCCGCTCAAACTCGGCATTAGCCTCAGTAAGTGGAGAGTCTGGCGCATAAAAAGGGAGATGAACGATGATCAAGTTTGTGAGCAATTCACCTTGTAAATTCAAACCATCAGCTATCGAATGCAATCCAAACAGCACAGATTTCAAGCCTTTCGAGATCGCCTGTGCGTGATTTTTCACCATCATTTCTATTGAGTCATCCCCTTGGCATTGAATCAATATATTGTTGTTTGTACATGCACTTTCAAGAATAGTTCTCATCAAAAGCATTTGGCTTCTACTGGTAAAAACCACCAAGCTACTCACAGCCTGATTCATGTAACTAAAGAGATTCTGTTTCAACCAGACAGTATATTCTTCTTGTGTCGGTTCAAAAGGCACATCGGGCAATACAAGATCCGCATGTTTTGTGTAATCAAAGGGGGAGGGATAAACACGACAAAAGAGGGAGGACTTTCCACATTCATTCAGCCCTAAACAATTGATGAAGTTGTCAAAACCACCGAGAAACCTTAGCGTTGCTGACGTTAATATAATGCCGCTATTATTCTTCCAGAGGTACTTGCTAAGTTTGGTTCGGATATTAACGTCAGCAACGGAAAGAGTGTATTTACCATTTTCGAACACCGCCCATTTAACCAGAGGCATGCCATGTCTGTAAGTCGTAAGCATTAATGCTACAGCATTCGCGATAGAAGCAACGCGATCCTTGAAAGCTATTAACGCCCCACAGTTATTTAAAATGGCTTGGTGTGTTGAGAGTAACGTAATATTTGATTTTAATAGCTTCGCAGTCGCCAACTGCAACTCAGATAACAGCATCTCAATTGATTTTGGCAGCACCCCCATTTCGAAGCGATGAAATCGATTTCTGTTAAAATGAATGTTTTGACTCGAGTCCAACCAAGCTTTTATAGCAATAAAAATAGACAACACGTCACGGACGTTAACTCGAAATGTGCGTAAAAATTCTGGTGATATCAATGGTACTAGCGATTGAGTAAATATTTGCGTATCAGTTAATGAAAGCAAAGAATCGAATAGAGAAACGGAATCATCAATACAAATGACGGAGGTAGTTGAATCTTTAATGATATCAGCAAGCCGATGCGCCTCATCAAAAACATACACGGCCTCTTTTACGCTTGGTAATAAAACGCCACCTCCGAATTCTAAATCCATTGCAACTAAAGAATGGTTAGTCACGATAATGTCAGCCTCTGCCATCTCCTGCCATTCACGATGGAACGGACATAGCGCATGCTGGCTTGATGATGGATTGCATGTGTATGAGTCACTACAAACATGGGACCAAATATCATGCGATAACTCACACTCAGCCCACGAATCGATATCACCGTCCCAGAGTCCATTAGCTAATTGTTGATCCATTAAGCGCAATATGGACAAATCATCACTGGACGGTTGGATTGTAAATAATGTCGAGCCTAGGTCTGATTTATCATTCGCTAGATCGAGCACCTGGTTGAGCTTTGATTTGCAAATAAACCGCGTACTTCCTTTAATCGAGGAAATTTTTAGCTGTGCTGGATATAACCGTTGAAATAATGGCAAGTCTTTATGAGCAATCTGCTCTTGTAGTGCAATAGTGGCCGTTGATATAACGACTTTCTTATTCATCAATTGAGCACAAGGAACTGCGCTCATTAGGTAAGCCATCGTTTTTCCTAGGCTCGCTCCAGCTTCACAAACAATGACATTGCTAGGCAACGAACGAGTTAGAATATTACGCACATCGTTAACCATTGCCATTTGAGACTCACGACGATGATAGTGAGGAATCTCTTGCTTGAGACCCTCTATCGTTTGTTTAATGCAAGCAATAATCGCTTTTGAGCTGGCCACTATCGTACCTATCCGTTATTTTGTTGTTCATTAATGCTTTCACAAGGAACTTCTTCTAGAACCGTTTCGTAAAAGCATTGCCCCCACCAGTCAATTTCATCTTCGTAGATCGTTTCAGATAACGCACCATTAGCAATGACTATTTCATGCCCCATATGAGGTTTATCCAATTTAGTTATTGCTTGATAACATTTGTTCGGCTCTAGTACCGCAAAAGCTGTACCTTCCTGTGTAATGGGCCAGTCAGAAATGCGTCGAGCATTGACATGGCTACAATAAGTGTGAACAAAGACAGGGCCAGAGTTAAGCAGAATGCGGTCTTGATTCGAAAATTTATCAAAACGTTGATAACCATGGATGTATGACGTTTGAGTTTCAATACGATATTCAATTTCAAACGGGTAGGAGCTATCACCATTAATGACGACACCCTTAACTTTGGTTCGGGCGTAAGGAGAATTTTCTATGTCATATTGATAGTTTGCCTTTTGCGAATCATTCAGTTCTTTGTATAGCGATTCACTTTCACGAACAATGACTGATGTCGGTTGCGAATTATCAGTACGCAAATCCAGATATTGATTGGTGAACTGTCTCTGTGCCACTTCATCAAGCGAAGTGATCACACAACCGGAGAGAGTGTAACTTATTGTTAGCAATGTAAAAGCTCGAAAAATCATGTCTATAACTCCATACGTGATAACTAAACCTCTCTAAGATAGCAGCGAAAATGCAAAAGCAAGGGCATCTTTTCTAAAATGTTGGTTCAGAGAACGGGTAAAGAACGGGTAAGTAAGCCCAGAATCGGAGTTGGCGGTATACTTGAATTGGTCACGTATGTGTTTAACTAAAGTAAAATTTTAGAAGTAAGTTCACATGAAAGAATTAACGAAACAACATAAAATCTGGCCAAATAAAGTGAGCAAGTTCAATGTGCAAAATGCATTACTTGCAGCAACGATGGGATGTGCCGTCCATGTTGACATTCCAGAAGCCGATAGAATAACTGGTTTTAATGTTTCAAAATCAGATGGGTACGCATTGCTTGTTCATTTTGTGTCATTGGCTTTAGGCGTAAATCGTTTACCTTTTTGTAAAGACAGGATTGAAGCCGAATATTTATCTGATGGAAAAATTCGTAATCTAAAGTTGATTTTGAAAACTTTAAATGAACATGAGCTACAGTCGATCATTAATGATGTGAGGTTGATGTATAAACACACTCAAACACAACTACTATCGATGAACATAAAAAGCGTGAGATTGAGACGTAACATTTCCATAAAAGAACGGAGCGACAATAATAACTCTAACTACGCTCATTCACTCTTCCGATATTTGCAAGCCAAAAAGTTTTTAGGGCATAAAACAGTTGAGTTCGAGATGGATGTATTAAATTCATTCACAGAAAGTACCGGTGAATATTCTCATTTGGGCGACATAATCGTGGATCTGGATATCGATGCTGTAGATGTATTGTTCAGCTCTAATCTCATTACGAGTCCTCATCACAACCAACTCATTGAAAGCAACGAATGGGTGATACTTAACCGATCACCAAATGGTCTTGTAACTATTCCTGCCGACGATATCACCATAAAGGAATCGCGATTCTATAACCAATACGAACTTACACTCGAAGAAGCTGAATCTATAGTAAGCCACTTTGAACCTATCCACTTACGTTACAAACATGATTCAGCTAAAAACTACGGATGCCGGGGTGTAAGAATGACTTGGAAGACCCGACTTGCTTATTGGTTGCTTAAGTAGGTATCTCTTACCCACAAGGCTATAACAAACCTAAACATCCGATCGGACGAATTACATTGGATGGATTGTAATTCTCAAAATAGGGTTCATATGGAAACATTACTGTTCGATTCCGCTTATCAATTATGGCGTTTATTTAATGATAACTTAATGCTTAGAGCGATATATGCCTTTATCGGGGGCGCACTTATCGGAAGCTTCCTGAATGTCGTTGTCTATAGATATCCCAAAATTTTAGCAAACAACGCTGTCGCAGATATGATGATTATGCACCCAAATTCAATTCAGCTTAGTCAAGCTGAGAAATTAATGAACGATGTTAGCCTTGGTGGTCGCTCTGTAACACCCTGCTGCAACAGGCAAATCAAGGCGTGGCATAATATACCCATTATTAGTTGGTTATTATTAAAAGGTAGATGCGGCTATTGTGAAAAAAAAATATCACCAAGGTATTTGATCTTAGAATTAGCAATGGCCACCGTTATGGCTTCAGTGGCACTGTATGGTGTAGGTAATAGTCAACTATTGCTACTTTGTGGAGTTACAGCGGTACTCATTACTGTGGGGTGCATTGATTTCAAGTATCAGCTTATACCTACAATATTTAGTGTGCTTCTTGCTTTGTTTTGCATCCTGATAGTGCACTTCCAGCTCGTAGAGACAACAATGATTGAGGGATTAATGTCGGCTATCTCGGCTTATACGATCTTATCTTCTGCCAATAAACTTACGTTCAAATATAAAGGACACGTTATGGTCGGTGGTGGAGATATTGAATTTGTGGCGGCTAGTTCGATAGCACTTGGCTTTACTCAAACGTTCTCTGCTTTAGCGTTCGCAGTAATAGCCTGCTTTTTGTTTAACCGAAAACGAAAGGGCGAGGTTACTCTGGGGCATTATATCGCGTTCGTGATATGGCCTTTATTCCTAGTCAACTTGACTTAAAAGACGATTAAATGAATACTATTGCTCAGAGACATGGCTCTCTTCACACAACTCCTTTGACGCCCTGCTTGAGTCAATCCAACAACGAAACAAAGTACCACATAGACAAATAGAATGCCTATGCGCCTACTCGCGTCTGTGATAATTGGTTCAGGCATTACAGATTTTTACTCAAGTAATGAGTAGAAAATGTCACCACCGCTTAGGTGATAACTGCAATAGTGTAGTTGCGGGTCCAATCATCAATGCTCGAAAGGGCAATTTTTAGGAGAAAACTATGAACATCAATACTTGTGTATGTTGTCAAAAAAACTTCACTGAAGGTGCCGAGGCCGAACAATCCCTCAGCATTTGTCCGATGTGTGTCGCGTGGAAAAATAATCATCGGGATGAGATTGTTGAGCATAAAAACAAAATGCTTCAAAATTTCAGTCCCGCAGTAAAAGCAAATTTCGACAGAATGCCTAAAATCGAACGGCTGTATGTTGTGTTGCGTTCCATGGAAATTAAGCATCAATCTAGTAAATTAAAATTCAGCTAGGGGCAATTTCATGGCATGTGCAAACTGCGAAGACGGGATTATCTGTAGAAATAGATGTTTGATAAATCAAACATCTACATTTTACAAACCGAATGCGAATTACAAATCAAATTCCGAAAAGGAAAGCACCAAGGAAAAAACAAAAGTGGTACTAAAAAATTGTCTGTATCGTGTATTACTAGCCACCTCAATAACAACCCCTTCCGTCGTCTTAGCCGAGGAAGTTAAGCATTATTGTGAGTTTGGCAATCGGCGTGTCGAACTAGGCGAGTACGTCAGTCATGTTGACCCTGTAATCGTTGAAGAAACGAGAGCGCGGATGCTGGCCGCAGGTAAAAGCGAATCAGATATAGAAGAATCACTAAAGTACAGCGATTGGACGGTGATACATTTAGAGTGCGTGCGTAGTTATACGCAGAACACTAATTATTCACCGGAGCAAGCCTTAAAAACGAATCAAAAAGCAGCAATGCTTAAAGAAAGTAATTACGTGCTTGTACCTTTGAAACATCAATCGCAATGGCTGGAAAGCATGATGAACCTCAAATAACTGAGCGATACACGTCTTGCTAGAAAGCGTTGAACCAAAAACCGGCAATATTGCCGGTTTTTTCGTGATAGCAATAAGTCGCAAAAGGATTTTAATATGAACTTAAAACAACAAGTGGCAATAGTTGCGGCAGAAAGTGGGATGATTGAATTTATGACAAAGCTTGCCATGGCTACAGATGCATTTGAAAGCGTCATAATCCAACAATCAATAGATTCAGATGTGATCGGATATCAAGCTCAGACAATAATAGAGTCAGTTATTAGCTATAGGAGAATGAGTCTGGTACGCGATAAAAAAGCACTGGTTATCGCAGTTACAAACACCGGAGAGCATTGGGTTTTACCTAGCCAAATAAAAAATAGCAGCAGAGGTTTGATTGTTGAATACCAGCGCTGGACTGAAGCGCAACCAATCCGATACGATAAGATAGTCCCAGCAACCGGTTACTAGGTTGTATATATCATCCCATTCTGGGAAACAAAAATGAGTCTTAAGAGCTAAGCAAATTTTAGCTGTTGAGATTTGTACATAAGTACAAACGTCACTGCCGCTTGGGTGACACTGCTATTGTGCAGTTGCGGAATATAGCATTTACCAAGCTCGAAAGGGTTTTATTAGGAGATAATTATGAATAAAGAGTTTAGCAAGGTAGTAAGCCTACCAGAGCGTGATAGCGGTATTACTCATTCAATAATTCGATTGAATAATATGCACATTGGAAAAGGGAAGGGTAAATACAAGCGTCGAACGGCACTCGTAATACGGAATGTAGAGTCTGGTAAATGGATTCTGAGATACGTCATGGGAGCTGGTGGTTTAGTTAAAGGGTTAACCTTGGATGCAATCAGTATTGATTATGATGGTATTGATGCATTGAATTTAAAAACTAAGCAAGATGTAAAACTGGTTGTTAAAAAAGCCAGTGTTTTACAGCGACAAATTTGGCTTTGCACTCACCCTGATTTGATTGTCAGCACATCATTCAAGTTATGTTGGATAGGTATGCTGTTAACACTTGATAGCGTTGCTAGTAAATTAGCATCATTGTTAGGATAACACTCTAAAGCATGCAAGCGACAGCCCGTTCAATACCGGGCGTCGCTTACATGAATTTCAAGAATCACTCATGATATTCCCTCGTTTTGTAAACTTGCCATGCTTGAACTGCAATCACCAGCCACGCCATTGGCAAAACACCGAAAGTTAAAAACCAGTCAACATACTTGGCCGCATCTGCATAATGCCCACTACTGAAAAAACCCGTAAAATATAGATAGGTAAAAATTGATAGAGTCCCAAGCTGACATGTAAAGACGAAAACAGATTGTTTGTAAGCCATTTTTCCCCCTAGTTTAAAACTTCAGCCATTCCAGCATTAACATAAGCCGCCATAAGCGGGGTTAATCCACTAAAATCACTTGCCTTTCTCAGTCTTGAACGCGCACTGACAATGACAGGCTCGACGCCTCGAATAGATAAAGTGATACGATTTAAGAAAGCCACCTGTTTCATACGAATTACCTTGTTACTGTTCGTCGTAGGTAATGCGATTTTGGTAACTTTCCCAAGCATCCCATTTCGCACGTTCCATCAATGTTTCACCGATACCCATTAGAGCACTGCGGTCAGATCCAAACGCTTCTTCAA
>NZ_SJFM01000089.1:0-2770 GCF_029478545.1 Vibrio sp. 1180_3 | reverse complement strand
TAGCCTAACAAGGCATTTAAGACGGATTCCCAACGCTCGGCATTTTCGGTTCGCTTCGGCTTAAGTGTTTACGGTACAATACGTTAGGTGCAGTGGTCTGCGTTGCTCACCACTTAATGCGGCGTTAAGTATATTTAAGTAGGTATGTTCGGTGATATTTTTTCTCAAATTAACAGTGTATCCACGCAAGAACAATACTCATAGTGTTCAATCAGAAGGTGCGTATGCAGCATGTTGGATTAATGCGAGTGACAGTACGAGTGCATTTATAAAAGCAAAGTACTTAATTGAGAGGGATGAATGGACTATTGAGACATTGGAAATCGATCCGTTTCCTATCTCCAGAGATATGATTCAAAAAAGTGATTTTCACGTAAAACACTATGATTTAGCAGTTAATGATGGACACTCTATCTATTATTTTGCATGGAGCAAAAATGTAGAAAAAGAGACGGAGCTTGTACTTGAAACTAGGAACAAGCTAAACAAAAAGAAGTTCTATAGTGGTCGTAGTTCTGTATTAAGGAAAGGCTACTGCTTGCATCCAGACTCAGAGTCTTGTTGTAACCAAATTATCAAAGCGCATTCTATTCAAAAAAATCAGGCTCTATCAGCAATTGCTGTGGATAGCCATATATATCAACTTTCTAGAAGTTCGCTTTCTTCGAAATCATCAGCAGTTCAATATCAAAAAGAAGGTATAAATAAGGCATCAGTATTTCGTGGTTTTTGTAAGAAGCATGATAATGAGTTGTTTGAGGAAATAGATAACAATATTTTATTTCCCACAGAACATCAGGTATTTCTCTATGCATACCGTTCTATATGTAAAGAGGTGTTTGAAAAAAATAAAGCATTGAATATTCTTAATGAGGCAATCTCCGCTTTAGAGCCTGATTGTGCTGAATGGAAATTTATAAATGATTTACTCCAAGGTACAAAATATGGCTTGGATAATTTGATTAGAATTAAGAGCATTTACGATAATACACTGATAAACAAAACTTATAATGATATGAAATTTGTTATTTTTAAGTGTAGCAGTAAACCCAATATGGCATTTTCTGGGCTAATATATCCAGACTTTGATTTCATGGGCAATCAACTTCAAGACCTAGCCGACACGCAAGCTCAGCTGTCTCTTGTTACTGCATGTTCTGCTCCGATGTCTGATGGTTGGGGATACTTAATAGCATGGCACACTGAAGGTGGTGCTGTGGGCGATACTTTCATACAGAGTCTTGCTGAGGTTATTAACTCTAGCCAGTGTGTTGAGGATGCTCTTTTTCGATTCATTATTTCATCATGTGAGAATCATGCTTTTTCACCGCTCTGGTGGGAAAGCATAACTAGCTATCATCAAGAGGCTATTACACAAAGAGTTGGTGAAATGATTGAGCCAATGGCTCCTGTTCCGAACGACTATCTACGGTATGGTTTAGAGGGTATTGTAGATTGGTCTTTTGAAGAAGTTTTGACTAATTTGGAACCATATACTTAACAAACAATTTAAGAGTGATTCAGCACGCTTGGCATTTTTGGTTTGGTTTAAGTTTAGTGATTAAGGTGTTCAAATTGAGTGTTGTGGATGCGTGCTTCACACCTTAATTGGGCGTTAGCTGGGGTTAAGAAAAACGGTGAATTTAGGGTGGAAAGGCTTTGGGTTTTCTAGCTACACACCGGACAAATCTCAGTTTCTCAACTATCTCGCCAGTGGCACTTTTCGGGAAGCGTTTGAACTTAACGAAGTCTGCTTACGGGAAGTGTTGTGTTTGTTAAGTTCGTTGGCGCGGCTTCTTTGTTGTTGAAATTCATGAATGCTTAAATGCATTTCGTGTGCTCTGTCGTTGGCTTTTTCGATAGAATTCTTTGCAAATTACCGAGCTCAGGAATGGTGATTTTCTCGGTCATTTCTTCTTTGCCAAGCGCATTTCGTGGATTGGGTTTTAATTTCACAGCTGTCTGTTTTACTTTGCCGTTTGAAAGCAATAATGTGTTTCAAATTAGGCATTTTGGCGTAATTTGCTAGCGAAAGTGCAGCAGCTAACTAGGCGTTTAAGACGGATTCCCAACGCTTGGGAGTTTCGGCTCTAGGTTGAGTTCTGTGTTTAAGGTGCAATGGTTTAGGATTGTGGTCGCGTTGCTCACCACTTAACGCAGCGTTATGCAACTCAGGTAAATTTAGGGGTTCAATCTTTTGGGATTTCTCCGGCCATTCGTTTTGAGCTGTCGGCAAATGAGCATTTTTACCCTCAAATTCGTGGTTAACTCAAACCGTAAAACAGACAAATTTCTTTGTTTGCCTCAATCGGTTTTAGCGTTGGCGTGTTGTCAATTTAGTTGGCGCAAAGTGTGGAAAGAGCAAGTTAATCGATCATTTTGTATTTGTTGAAGGCTTTGCTCGTTGAGTTTGTTTGGCTCAAAAGCCTAGTTTGTCGCTGAAAGGCAGACTTCATTTTTGTGGCTTATTTATCACGGCTTTTGCTTGGGTTGATTCTTTAATCACTCAACCATTGCAATTGTGGTTTTTGATCGAGTAAAGTCAGCTTATCTTATTGAATTTGCATAACAAACAATTCAAGTGGATTCTCAACGCGTGGCAGTTTTACTATGCGTTGAGTAAAGTGTTTTAGGTGCAATGCGGCGGCTTGGTCAGTGCGTTGTTCACCACTTAATTGGGCGTTATGTGTTGGATGAGTTTTTAAGGTCAAAGCTACGATTTCATTGATAATTTGTTCCGTGTTTTCGGCAGGTTGGCTTGGTCGAAATG
>NZ_SJFM01000088.1:0-2896 GCF_029478545.1 Vibrio sp. 1180_3 | reverse complement strand
AGTCATAATGTAGCTTTAGCACGCATATAACAAAGCGTTTAAGACGGACTCCCAACGCTTGGCGCTTTCGGCTTTCTTCAGGTTAAGTGTTTATGTCACAATGGTTTAGGTAAGGTGGTTGGCGTTGTTCGCCACTTAACGCGGCGTTAAGTTTCGTTCTGCTATAATTCAAATATCTAAGGAATTTTTATGAAAACAAAAATATTTATAACGCTAACGTTGGTAACGTTACTTTCTGGGTGTCCTTTAGAAGGTGATAACGGAAATACTGGAGCAACAGGTGCTACAGGTGCTACAGGCGAGGCAGGCGCAACAGGGTTGCCGGGAATTAACTGCTGGGATCTCAATGGAGATCGAATCAATGACACAGATGAAGACATCAATAAAGATGGTCTTTGGGATGCCAATGATTGTTCCGCCACCGCTAGTTCTTCGCAAAACCAGACGGTAGAACTGAATCATCAGCATATGTGCGAGGCTTTTGCATCACTTACACCACCTCTACATCCAGTAGGCTGCCCATCCTTGTCTCATACAGTCCCCACTGGCACATTAACAGATATGACAAGAAATACCTTTTTTGATGATGGTACAGGCAATAGACTTCAAAGCTGTGGCGATAGCCCGAACAATGGATTGCTAAGTATAAGCCTTAGAGACTTCGTAAACTCAGATGGTGATACCGTTAAGCAAGGTTGGTATGAGTTAGAGGGTGGCTATATCGTTAGTGATGGCGTTATAACAAGAAATGCTGGAATTATCGATAATCAATGCACCGAGGACTGTAAGGCTGATTCAAACTGTATTGCTTCTGTCGCTGTTTATAAAACATCAGAATCTTTCTCCTGCCGTTTATTTTACCATTCAGATACCGCCGGAAAATATGAGCGAGCTTGCGGTCTTGATGCCCCGGGCTTTACCGCAGAAGAGCAATGTAAGTTAACTCTAGGCGGCAACACTCGCTGGGCAGTTAGGTGTCCGTAACTCTGAATACTTAACAAGTTTGTGCACAGGACTTAATTTCCGTTCCGCTTTTGGGCATTGCTTCGCAATTATATGCCCAAAACTGCACTCCAATTAAGCCTGTGACAAAGGCGTTAAGTGGCTTGGAGGCCGCATTTGATATTCGAATTCATTAGAAGCCTGTTTTCCTTCGATCTGCTGGTTGAATTGAGTGAAAATAAAATCACTATGCAAAAATTTTCAACCGGGCAATTTATGGAAATTGAACCTTGGATAGCGCTAGAAGGCGCAAAGGGAAAAGAAAAGATTAAGGCTATTGGTCGAGAAGCTAAATCGTTATCGGGGCCAACTATTCAGACAACGAACCCTTTTTCACACACTAGAAGTTTTATCGGAAATTTCATGCTGGCTGAAAAGATATTGCAGCATGGTATTTTTACTTTGAATAGCTCAAAGTTAAGAGCCGCGCCGAGAGTAATCATGCATCAACTAGAAAAAACTGATGGTGGGCTCAGCGACATAGAGGAGCGTGTCTTACGTGAACTTGCAAGTGGTATGGGAGCAAGGGAAGTTCTGATCCATACTGGCAGTAAAATCAATGTGCGCGCACAGAGCTATGATGATATTAAAGCTAAAATCAAAGCCACTTAACAAGTTGCTTAATTTCGTTCCGGCCACAAAAAGCGTGGCCTCCACTGGACTGCCTACGCTGCGCTGCGGCAGCCAATTAGCAAAGCGTTAGGTGCTTGGAGGAAATAATGAATTCAAAGGAAGTTGTCCTAGCTTTTTGGGATGCGATGAAAACTAATGACTTTGCCAAAGCTAGTGAGTGGCTTAGTACTAATTTCGAAGGTTTTTGGCCTCAATCAAATGAACTTACAGTGGGTAGAGAAAATTTCACAGCTATCAATTCTTATTACCCTGCAAATGGTGTTTGGGAGTTTGAAGTTCATTCGGTAGTCTGTGACGGTGCAACGGTCGTAACTGATGTATCGATTACAGATAGTGTTCAAAAAGCCCGCGCTATTACTTTTCATACCGTTGAAAACGGTTTAATCATCAAGCAAAAAGAATTCTGGCCTGATCCTATGGAAGCACAAGAATGGCGCTCAAAATGGGTAAAGGTCGTACATGAATAAGCTACGCACCTAACAAACAATTTAAGAGGGATTCCCAACGCTTGGCATTTTTGCTTCTACTTCAAATTAAGTGTTTATGACACAATGCTTTAGGTTTGGGTGGTAGCGTTGCTCACCCCTTAATTGGGCGTTAGAAGCAGGAGGGTAATTCAATGAATCCAAAGGATATCGTGCTTTCATTTTGGGAAGCAATGCAGAGTAATGACTTTTACAAAGCTAGCGAATGGTTAAGTGAAGATTTCGAGGGCTTTTGGCCTCAATCATCAGAACTTATTACTGGTCGTAGTGATTTTGGTGATGTGAATTCCTATTATCCTGCAAATGGTAAATGGCTATTTGAAATTAACTCAATTATTTGTGAGGGCTCTCAGGTTGTCACTGATGTCTCGATAACGGACAGTGTACAAAAGGCTAGGGCAATTACATTTCACACCGTTGAAAATGGTCTTATTTGTAAGCAAGTTGAGTTTTGGCCTGATGAGTTTGATGCTCCAGAATGGCGTGCAAAGTGGGTAAAAATAGTGCCATCTCAGGCATAATCGAAGTGCTTCTAACAAACAATTTAAGAGTGACTCCCAACGCGTGGCGGTTTCACTCCGGTTTGAATTTTGTGTTTACGGCGTAATGGTTTAGCTTGGGTGCTATAGCGTTGTCGCACCTTAATTGGGCGTTATGCAACTCAGGTAAATTTAGGGGTTCAATCTTTTGGGATTTCTCCGGCTATTCGTTTTGTGTTGTCGGCAAATGAGCATTTTTACCCTCAAATTCTTGGTTAACTTAAACCGTAAAACAGG
>NZ_SJFM01000087.1:0-2912 GCF_029478545.1 Vibrio sp. 1180_3 | reverse complement strand
ATTCACATAACAAACAATTCAAGTGGATTCTCAACGCGTGGCAGTTTTACTATGCGTCAGGTAAAGTGCTTTAAGGTGCAATGCAGTGGCTTGGCCAGTGCGTTGTTCACCACTTAATTGGGCGTTAACTGTTTTATTTTATTTAGGAGTCAATGGTTTGTTTGAAAGCCAAGATATTATTGTTTTAAAACAAAACACTACAGAGTTTGTGAAAGATCATTCACTTACGATGCACTATGAATCAGGAAATCAAGGTTGGTATGTATCAGCAGGACGACCAGGTTATCCGAATGATGGCTCTGAACTAGGTACAAACGAGGCTTTCACTTGCCTTTTTGGTGACCTATTTGAGGTTAGATTACTTGACGCAAATTATACAAGTGCTCGCATATTACTGACAAAATTACCAGTATTGAAAGAAGCTGAAAGCATTTTTAATCAGTCACATATTTTTAAAGGCACTAACCCTAATTTTACTGAACAAGAAGTAACGATACTCAAGGATCAAATGGATCTAATGAAAAATCGTATAGAAGACCTTGTAAAATTGACGGAAATACAACAAGCATATTTAGAAAAATCATTTGAGATGTTAAATGAAAAACTGGAACAAGGTAGTAAAGAAGGGTGGCGTCAAGCAGCTTACGGTGTAGTTACTAGTGTAGCGTGTACCTTTGCACCGGATATTGAGACAGCGAAGAACTTATTCGATGTGTTTGGAACTTACATTACATCTGCGTCAAACTTCCTGCTATCAAACAGTTAACAATCTGTTTAAGAGGGATTCGCAACGCGTGGCATTTTCACTATGCGTTGCATTTAGTGATTAAGGTGGTTTGCAAAGGCATCTGTATTGCGTTGCTCACCCCTTAACAGGGCGTTAGCTGGGGTTAAGGAAAACGGTGAATTTAGGGTGGAAAGGCTTTCGGTTTTCTAGCTACACACCGGACAAATCTTAGCTTCTCAACTATCTCGCCAGTGGCACTTTTCGGAAAGTGTTTGAACTTAACGAAGTCTGCTTACGGGAAATGTTGTGTTTGTTAAGTTCATTGTCGCGGCTTCTTTGCTGTTGAAATTCATGAATGCCTAAATTCATTTCGTGTGCTTTGTCGTTGGCTTTTTCGATAGAATTCTTTGCAAATTATCATGCTCAGGAATTGGGATTTCCTCGGCCATTTCTTCTTTGCCAGGCGCATTTCGTGGATTAGGCTTTAATTTCACAGCTGTCCATTTTACTTTGCCGTTTGAAAGCAATAATGTGTTTAAAATTAGGCATTTTGGCGTAATTCGCTAGCTAAAGTGCAGCAGCTAACTAGGCGTTTAAGACGGATTCCCAACGCTTGGGAGTTTTGGCTCTAGGTTGAGTTTTGTGTTTAAGGCGCAATGGTTTAGGATTGTAGTCGCGTTGCTCACCACTTAACGCAGCGTTATGTGTTTGATGGGTTTTTAAGGTCAAAGCTACGATTTCATTGAGAATTCGTTCCGTATTTTCGGCAAGTTAGCTTGGTCAAAATGAATCCGTGAAAGAACTTCAATTGGTCACGTCCAAGGTTCTTGGGTTGCCTCAATTGCGTTTTCGATCTGGTTTGTGTTGCGTTTCTTCGGTTTCAAATCGCTTTAATTGAAATGTCTTTTTGATTGACTCTCTTGCTGAAGTTCAGCTCTGAAAGTCTGGTGAAGCAAAAGGTTTTGTTGTGGCTGAAAGGACGCTTTCTTTATTGTTGATTCTGCAAGTGGTTCTCTTTGGCTCAGATCGCTGTGAAATTTAGGGTTTGGTAAGCATCGTTTTTGCACGTAACTTATTCAAATGTCTACATTTCTACGGTGATTTACTTTGAATTCACGGTAAAATTCACATAACAAACAATTCAAGTGGATTCTCAACGCGTGGCAGTTTTACTATGCGTCAGGTAAAGTGTTTACGGTGTTATGCAGCGGCTTGGTCAGTGCGTTGTTCACCACTTAATTGGGCGTTAGTTTAACAATCAAGTTCAGCACCCTAACTGTAATTGCTAGGGTGTGGATATTATTTCAAATGATTTTGGGGTAACTGCGATTGACCAAGAACGGCAACGATCAGAATAAAGCCATCTTCTTTGGTAAAGTAGGCAGTGTGCTTGCCAACAGGAAAGTAGAAGCCACTTGGGTATAATTCATCACAGCTTCTGCCTACTGCTGGATTGTCAGCAAGCATTTGAAAAGCAGTTAGTAGGTTGTCTCTGTAGTGATTCCATTGTGACTCAGAAAAGTTTGTAACGGTGTAGCTTTTAATTTTACGCAAATGGCCTTGCGCCAATTTACTTAGCTTATATTTGTTCGTTTTCATACTTTAGGTTACAGGCTCTTCAAGAATGTTTCGCCATCAACTACATTACCTTGCGAGAGATCTTCTTTTGCAGTCTCAAAGCAATGTTTAATGTAATCAGCTTTCATTGCTTCAAGCTCTTCGTAATCTTGAATGGACATAACAACGACAGCATCTTTGCTATTTTTGCTGATTTTAACTGGCTCTCGTTGAGCACTTAGAAGTAGTTCGCCAAAATTACGTTTAGCGTCGTTTGCTGTTAATGTATGCATGTTAATGCTCCAAACTTGGGATACTCGTAAGAGTATAATTGTTTGTGCGAAATGTTCAATTTAATTAAATCGTGCGATTTGTTTGAAGTTAAACTAACAAACAATTTAAGAGGGATTCCCAACGCTTGGCATTTTTGCTTCTACTTCAAATTTAGTGGTTACGGTACAATGCGTTAGGTTGGGTGGTAGCGTTGCTCACCCCTTAATTGGGCGTTAGCTGGGGTTAAGAAAAACGGTGAATTTAGGGTGTAAAGGCTTTGGGTTTCCTAGCTACACACCGGACAAATCTCAGTTTCTCAACTATCTCGCCAGTGGCACTTTTCGGGAAGTGTTTG
>NZ_SJFM01000086.1:0-3204 GCF_029478545.1 Vibrio sp. 1180_3 | reverse complement strand
CTTGGCATATTCAAGCTTCTGTTGAGGGGTGATTTGCACTCGTAGTTTTGGTGACATATCAGATTCCTTATAAGTAGTGATAATTATAAGGCTTAAATACCATCCAAGTTAACCGTACCATTACACCTCAACAAGCTGCCGACGCTCAGCAAGAAACACTTTATAGCCCTCATGCTTTAGGTGATGACAATAAAGATATTCATCAACGTATAAAAGAGTTAGTTGAGGCTCATGGAGATCGCCCTAAAGTTGTAATAGGTGGACCTCCTTGCCAAGCGTACTCGCTTGCTGGTCGTTCACGTAACGCAGGTATAGAAGGCTACACTGCAAAAAAAGATGACCGAAACTTTCTATACAAAGAGTATCTGAAGGTGCTCTCTATTGCTCAGCCTGACGTTTTTGTTATGGAGAACGTTCGTGGCATTCTTTCAGCGAAGATAGATGGTGAAGTAATGTTTCCTCGCATTTTGAAAGATTTGCGGGCTCCTGGTAGGGTTACGAAGATAGCAACACCGAGATATAAAGTATTCTCTCTAGTTGTAGGTGCCGATGATATGACTAATCCTACCTATGTCGATTCTACGGACTACTTAATTAAAGCTGAATATTATGGTGTTCCCCAAGCTCGTCATCGCGTAATCCTATTAGGCGTTCGTGCCGATATAGTGCGTACACCAGGAATACTTGCTAAGCATGATCAGAAAGTTACAGTTGGAGAAGTGTTATCTGATTTGCCAAAGTTAAGAAGTGGTTTTTCAAAGCGTAAAGATGATGCTAAAGAATGGGAAAAGACAGTTTCTAAGAATGGGACTTTTGCGAAAAAGCTGCTTAAAAAGCAGTTCCAGAATGCAAAACAATTAGACTTAAAACCAGTTAAAAACCTTCAAAGAAGCGCAACACAACCAGTTAACCAACCAGAAGACATGCCAAACCATTTAATTCAATGGTACCGTAATAATGCACCAACGTGTGTACTGAACCATGAAACTCGTGGCCATATGGAAAGTGACTTACTTCGTTATGCTTTTAGTGCTGCGTTTACCAAGTTAAGTGGTGGTACGTCACCAAAGGCTCGTGATTTTCCTGTTGATTTAGCGCCTGCCCATGAAAACTGGGATACAGGAACACACGCCGACCGCTTTAGAACACAAGCGGCAAACAAGTACTCAACAACTGTAACCAGCCATATCTCGAAAGATGGTCATTACTTCATTCATTACGATCCAAAGCAATGCCGAAGCTTAACGGTGCGTGAAGCAGCTCGTTTACAAACGTTTCCAGATAACTATTTGTTTGAAGGGAATAGAACGCAGCAGTATGTGCAGGTAGGAAATGCTGTGCCACCATATTTGGCAAAACAAATAGGACAAGTTGTGATGAACTTACTTGAACGGTAATTTCACTCACGAGTACACTAAAGCCACTATAAAACAGTTGGCTACGATAGAACCATGTCAGATACCCTTATCCTTAAATTTGACCCGAATACCATTGAGCATTTGGGCGTTTCCCTTTATTCAAAGCTTCCGAGCGTTTTATCCGAATTAATTAGTAATTCTTGGGATGCTGACGCTGAGACTGTCACTATTGACTTTATCGAGAATGATGATGAGAAAGAGATCATCTATGTCGATGATGGTGAAGGAATGACATTTGATGAGTTGAACAACAAGTATCTCGTTATTGGGCGAAATCGCCGCCGAGATACACAGAGACAAATCAGTGCAAAAGGCCGACCTGTAATAGGTAAGAAAGGATTAGGCAAACTATCTGTGTTTGGCATTTGTGATGAAATTGAAGTCGTTTCCATTAAAGATGGTTTTAAAAATCACTTCATAATGAATCTTGAAGCAATAAAAGATAGTCAAGGTAACGAATATTCACCTGAACTTCTAGCTCACAACGAACCAACATCAATTCCTTCTGGAACTATAATCAAGCTAAAACAAATTAGAAGAAAAAGTGGATTCAATCTTGAAGATATAGCCCTTAGTTTGTCTAAAAAGTTTATCATTTTTAGTGAAATGGATACTCGTATTACAAAAAATGGAGATTCTGACACAGAAGTTCATGTTACAAACGACTTGAAATTTCAAACGCTTAACACAGAATTTGAATGGAAATTTCCTGATTCTAAATATGATGATTCCTATGCTCATTGGCAGCAGATGAAAGGCTCAGTTATTACGTTAAAAACCCCAGTAAAAGATACTGAGATGAGAGGTATTTATCTAACATCGAGGGGCAAAATTGTTAACGTAGCAAGTTTCTATGGTGCTCGTGATAATGATCAGTTTCATAACTATGTTACAGGCTACTTGGAAGTCGATTTCATTGATGACTTTGAAGATGACGTAATATCTACAGACCGACATTCATTAAACTGGGAACATGAAGAAACAAGAGAATTACAAGCATACCTACAGGATATTATTAAGGTAGTTGGTAGAGAGTGGCGTACCAAGCGAGCTGAAGCAAAACTTGAAGTTGTGGAGATTGAGCACCAGATTGATTTAAAAGGATGGAAAGCGAAGCTACCTACCTTTGAAAGAGAGCTAGGCGAGAAAATCATTAACCCTATCCTTGAAAATTCCAACATTGATGTGGCGGAATCTGCTGAGCTTATTGGTTCAGTCATGGATAAGTTTGATAACCAAGCATATAAAGAATACGCCTCAAAAATAGCTGATATATCATCAGAATCTGGCGAAGATATTCCTAAACTCCTACGATTAATGGATGATTGGAAAACAATAGAAGCTACACAATATCGTGATTTGGCGATAACTCGCGTAGAAGTAATTAAGCAGTTTGAACGCTATTTGACCACAAATACAAGAGAGGTACCTACTCTTCATGATTTCTTTAAAAAATTTTCGTGGTTATTAGACCCACGGATATTAGAGTTTAAAGATGAGGTTACATACTCTTCACTGTTAAAACAATCTTTCCCTGAAGAAGAATTGGAAGAAAGTAATAAGCGGATTGATTTCTTATGTAGTAACGCTCTTGGCGAAATTCTGTATGTAATTGAGATAAAAAGAAGCAATTATAAAGTAGATTTAAAGGCATTAGATCGTATGCGCCCCATAATCCCACGGGGCGTTTTAATTTCAGTGTGAGACGTTCCAAGGCAGAAGAGAGTTAATATCAGGCTCTGGCTTTGCCAGTTCTTTCATACATTTGACCATGTAATCGTAGAGT